>NZ_JAFENV010000005.1:0-204066 GCF_016892225.1 Staphylococcus sp. GDY8P47P
CAGGAGTCTGGACTTGACTGATTTTTACAATGTCTATTTTGTTTTTCTAGATTAATTTCTACTTTTATTTTACCACTACGTATTATATCAAGCTTTTTTTGCTTTCCTTGTAATTTTTCTTTTCTATTACATTATCCTGTATCCGATATTTATCTTTACGTTCAGTATAGAATTTATCCCGCCAGTTTCCCACATGCGGTACTGTAGTACTTCCACACCAAGGGTGCATAGTGGAGCATTTATGCCAGGTATCATATCTTTAACTTTAAATACTTTGCCATTTAAAGAGTGGCATATTTTAGATGTTTTTTTGTCTATTTTGGCCACATATTTATATTCGCCATCTTCACCTAATTCTTTTAGATAAGTTAGCTTCTGTGATTCAGCCTGAACACGTGCTGATTCAGTAACTAATAATCTACCAGCATTATAAGTAGTGGAATTGGTTTGCTTTTTAAACTCAGATACATACTCATTAGGATGTCTCCCTCTAAGTAATACATTGCTCGTCGTTTTTTCCACTTCTTTTTGAACTAAAGCCATATCTTGCCATAATCTAGTTGTCCAGTAGTTGCCATTTTAGTATAAGAGAATACTATTTTATCTATTAGTTGCCCACTTTTTATACAAAAAAAGAAGCTAAGGCAAAATGCCTTAACTCCTTATACCACTAAGTCTTTCCCCGATTTGCTTAGCGAATTAATATTGTTTCATGTATTGATCGCGTTCCCATTCAGACACTTGAGTACGGTAATAATCCCATTCAATTGATTTAGAGTTTATAAATTGATTGTAAATGTGATTACCTAACGCTTGTTTAACTGTGTCATTTTCACGCATAGCTTTTAAAGCAGTGTAAAGTGTTGAAGGTAAGTCTTGGATACCTACAGCTTCACGTTCTTCACGGTTCATTTCATAAATATTTTGGTTAACTGGTTCTGGAACTTTAGTTTTGTTCTTAATACCATCTAAACCAGCTTGTAGGATTGTTGCTAATGCCATGTAAGGGTTAGCAGCTGGGTCTACTGAACGTACTTCAATACGAGTTGATAAGCCTCTTGAAGATGGCACACGTACTAATGGTGAACGGTTTTTACCACTCCAAGCGATATAACAAGGTGCTTCGTAACCAGGAACTAAACGTTTATAAGAGTTTACTAATGGGTTACACACAGCTGTAAATCCACGTGCATTATTTAAGATACCTGCAGTAAAGTGATAAGCATCTTCAGTTAATTGCATTTCACCATTTGGATCGTAGAATGCATTTTCTTTACCTTTAAATAATGATACGTTGAAGTGCATTCCGCTTCCGTTAACACCGAATAATGGTTTTGGCATGAATGTTGCATGTAAATTATGCTTACGTGCGATTGTTTTAACAACTAATTTAAATGTTTGGATATTATCACAAGCAGTAATCGCATCTGCATATTTAAAGTCAATTTCATGTTGTCCTGGCGCAACTTCGTGGTGACTTGCTTCGATATCGAATCCCATATCTTCAAGTTCTAATACGATGTCACGACGGCAATTTTCACCTAAGTCTGTTGGTGCTAAATCGAAGTAACCACCATTATCATTTAGTTCTAATGTTGGTTCACCTTTTTCGTCTAATTTAAATAAGAAGAATTCAGGTTCAGGCCCTAAGTTGAAATCTGTATAGCCCATATCTTCCATTTCTTTTAACACACGTTTTAAGTTGTTACGTGGGTCACCAGCAAATGGTTCACCATCAGTCGTATATACATCACAAATTAAACGAGCTACTTTACCTTGACCAGCAGTCCAAGGGAAGATAACCCAAGTATCTAAATCTGGGCATAAATACATGTCAGATTCTTCGATACGTACGAAACCTTCGATTGATGAACCATCAAACATCATTTCGTTATCTAATACTTTTTCTAATTGGCTAACTGGTACTTCAACGTTTTTGATTGTACCTAAGATATCTGTAAATTGTAATCTTAAGTATCTAACGTTTTCTTCTTTTGCAAACTTACGAATATCGTCTTTACTAAATGTACGTTTAGGCATGGTAGAAATCCTCCAAAAATTTATTTAATAAACCGTGATAAATCGCCACGATTTATTGGCAAAGCTTCACCGTGTGGTTTCTGCGTTGCGTCAACAATCATTCTTTTTCTAATCTCTTGTTCATCTGATGTAAGATGCCCTTGATTATTAGTTATGATTTGCTTAATCCCTTTAAGGTTAAATCCTTTCTCAATCAAAGATTTAATTTCAAGAAGACGTTCTAAATCATTTAACGAAAATAATCGCTTGTTTCCTTCTGTACGCTCGGGCATGACAAGTTCATGTGTTTCATAGTAGCGGATTTGTCTTGCAGTGAGTTCTGTTAATTTACAAACAACACTCATAGAGAACACGGCCATATTACGTCTGATTTTATCGTTAGACATTCATAACCTCACCTCTACTTTTGAACTTGATATTAATTTAGCATAGTTTTAATCGTATTACAAAAATATGTTAGGTTTTCTTACATGAAAATTTTAAAACTAAATTTAATATTAATTTCAAGCTCTTTTCAATAGGTAATATAGACTCATTTATATAATATTTTTTAAAAAAAGAGGCTGTGACATAAATAATATAATGGTGCTACTTCGCAAATTCGCAGTAGCTGACTGAACTGAGAAGGCGCTTTAATCAAGCTTTTCTCAGTTCTAGTTATCCTTGCGGGCGGTGCCCCAACAAAGAGAATTTCATTAAGAAATTCCACAAGTAAAGCAAGATGGGAGCGGACGACGAATGTAAAAAATTCTGTACCACTCCCATTAAGCATCTATATTAAGTTTTGTTCCTTCAAATTAGTAACTGCACGAGTAACAGCTAGTTTAACATGTTCATAAGTTAATCCACCTTGAACATATGCTTCATATGGCGGTCTTATCGGTCCATCTGCTGACAATTCAATTGAAGACCCTTGAACAAAAGTACCAGCAGCCATAATTACATCATCTTCATAACCCGGCATATAGCTTGGTTCCGGGCTGAAATGTGCATTGATTGGTGAAGCGTGTTGTATACTTTGGCAAAATGCTATCATTTGTTCTTTCGTATCAAATTGTACGGTCTGTATTAAATCCGTACGTTTGACATTATATTTAGGAACTGTTTGCATATTCATTTTTTCTAATAATAAGCTCGTAAACAATGCACCTTTCAAGCTTTGACTAACTACATGTGGTGCTAAGAAGAAGCCTTGATACATCTCTTGTAACGAATACAATGATGCACCTGCTTCTTTACCAATTCCTGGCGCTGTTAATCGATAGCCACAACGTTCGATTAAATCTTTACGTCCTGCGATATAACCACCTATCTTAGCTAAACCGCCACCTGGATTCTTAATTAATGAACCTGCTATCAAGTCTGCACCAACTTCAATAGGTTCACGTTCTTCGACAAATTCTCCGTAACAATTATCCACAAAGATTATAATATTTGGGTATCGTGCTTTAATAGCTTGAATTGCTGTCTCAATTTCTTTGATAGCGATGGAAGGTCTTTGGTCATAGCCTTTGGAACGTTGAATGGCTACTACTTTTGTCTTTTCTGAAATTGCTTCAAGTGTGGACTGAATATCTATTTGCCCTTCTTTTAAAGGTACTTCATTATATTCAATTCCATGTTCTTTTAAACTTTCAATACCATTACCATTTACACCAATCACTTCAAGTAACGTATCGTATGGACTTCCAGTAATATATAATAGTTCATCGCCGAATTTAAGTGTACTTTGCAGCGCTAAAGTAATCGCATGTGTGCCTGAAATTATTTGTGGGCGTACAATCGCATCTTCAGCTTTAAATGTATGGGCATAGATATCTTCAAGATGATCCCGACCAAAATCATCATATCCATAGCCTGTACTCCCTACTAAATCACTTTCTGTAGCTTTAACGTAATGAAAGGCATTTAAAACTTTTTCTTGATTTAAATATGCAATTTCTTCTATTTGTTTAAAATATGGTGATAACGTTTCCTCTACGTCTTTAACCAATGATGAAATATCTGACATTCTTACATACTTCCTTTTATTGTTTTTTATATCCAGTAATCACATAATCCTCATTTTTAGGATCAAAATTCATTTCTTCAATTAGCGTATGCTGCTTCAAGAAATAAAGTCTATCTGCATTTGTACTAGGAACCTTCTCTTCATAATATGACAATGCGGCTTTCACTTGCGCGATTAAAAACGCCTTAACCTTTGATTTATCCCCTTCAACTCGACTAGAGACAAAAATGGATGGTGATGCAGATACTGGACTATCATCACTGTCACTACATTGATCTTTCTTATTAAATATAACTGCTTGAGGTATGTGACTCATATCTAAATCATTAATTAATTGATTAACTGTATCATATTGAGAACGGTACTCTGAATGACTCGCATCTACGACATGTAATAATAAATCCGCACCTTTTGCTTCTTCTAACGTAGATTTAAAGGCAGCGATTAATGTCGTTGGTAATTTTTGAATAAATCCAACAGTATCTGAAATAATTAAATTAAATCCTTCATTAATTTGAATTTGACGTGTTTTAGGATCTAACGTCGCAAAGAGTAAATCTTTCTCAAATGTTTCTTCACCTGACAATACATTAAACCACGATGACTTACCTGCATTCGTATAACCAACGAGCGCAATTTGAAAGACTTGATTTTGTTCGCGTTTATTACGGTAACGTTCCCTATGTTCCACTACAGTTTGTAATTGATGTTTAATTTCATTCATACGTGTACGAATGTGACGTCTATCCATTTCTAATTTCGTCTCACCAGGACCTCGTGTACCTATGCCACCACCAAGTCGTGATAAGCTTTTACCATGCCCTTGAAGTCTTGGTAATAAATAATCTAATTGCGCTAACTCTACTTGCAATTTACCTTCACGACTACTTGCTCTCAATGCAAAAATTTCTAAAATCAACTGTGTTCTATCGATAATTTTTATGCCCAAATTATCATTTAATGTTTTTGATTGTGCGGTAGTTAACTCATCATTGGTCACTACGACATCTATATCATGGAACTCAATAAAAGCTTTTAATTCGTCAATTTTACCTTTACCAACGTAATACTTATGATCGACTTGTTCTCTATTTTGAGTGACCTGTCCTTTAACATCAAGCTGACAAGTTAATGATAAAGCTTTTAATTCTTCCATTGTTGAATCGAAATTAAATTCATTATCATTTTGAGCATGTACACCGACTAATACAGCAGTTTCCAACTTTTTCTTTGTCGCGTGTGTCATACGCTGTGTCACGTTATACATCTCCTTCTAATGTGTTTCTCAAATATTCTATCACAGTGTCTATTCAAAGACTATCTACTAAAATTATGTTACATTATTCTTATATCGAAAGGGTGATACTATGGAAAATATATATGACTTTGTGGTACAAAAATCTAATGGTGAAGATTATAAATTAGAAGAATACAAAGGCAAAGTAATGCTAATTGTTAACACTGCAAGTGAATGTGGTTTCACGCCACAATTTGAGGGTTTACAAGCATTGTATGAGAAATATAAAGACCAGGGTTTTGTTATTTTAGGTTTTCCATGTAATCAATTTGGTGGGCAAGAACCTGGTTCAGGTGCTGAAGCTAACCAAAATTGTAAAATTAACTATGGCGTAACATTCCCAATCCATGAAAAAGTAGACGTTAAAGGGGAAAATCAACATCCTTTATTCCGCTTCTTAACTGATGCAGCTAAAGGTATGTTAAGCGAAAAAATTAAATGGAACTTCACAAAATTTTTAGTTGATCGTGAAGGAAACGTCGTGAGTCGTTTCTCTCCTCAAAAGAAACCAGTTCAAATTGAAAAAGATATCGAAAAATTATTATAGATTAACATTTAATTAAACTACGATAAAAAGCTACATTATANNCTCTATAATGTAGCTTTTTATATTACAAACATTCCTCTATTTGTCAAAAGTGCTAAAATATGATGAGTTTATTACAAGTCACACTGTCATTAAGACCGTTGTCTACGCTCTTAAGAACTTGCAACGTTGCACTTTAATTACAACTTATTCTTCACTATTTACTGGTTCATTAGAATCTGTAACTTCAGTTTCCACAGTAAATGTGCTGATCGCATGTTTGTATATCAAATGTTGTTTACCTTGAGAAACTAAGCTGACAACATATTTGTCAAAGTCTTCAATAACACCTTTCATTTGAAAGCCGTTTAAAAAGAAAACTGTAACTTCTGTTTGTTGTGCTTTAAAGTTCTCTAGTGCTTGATCTTGGATGTTGTGGTTTGCAATCATGTTTAGAACTCCTTTTATTTATTTGGGTTGTAATCTCATCTAACATCATTTGAAGTGTCATTGTCTCTCTATCAAACCATTGAACATGTAATTTATTCTTGAACCATGTCAATTGTCGCTTAGCATATTGTCTTGAATGTTGTTTTAATGTTTCAACTGCTTGGTCTATTGATAACTCACCATTTACAACAGGTACCAGCTCTTTATATCCAATTGCTTGCATACTTTGAGTAGATTCATAACCCTGTTCTACTAGGTTCTTCACTTCATTAAATAATCCGTGGCCCAACATAATATCTACACGTTTATTTATTCTTGAATATAATGTTTTGCGCGACATTTCAATCCCTATTAATAATGTATCATAATTTTCTGTAAATTGTTGCACTTTCTTGCGAGAACTTATAAGTTTTTTTGTATTTAAGTAATATTCAATCGCTCTATACACCCTTTTTCTATTATTGGGATGTATATCTTGTGCTGATTGTGGATCAAATGTCGCCAAATAATCATGCACTTCTTGATTAGTCAATGGTTCTAATGCTTGCAATTTAGACTTGGTTTGCACTTCAACTTCTTTTGAAACGGACTCATCTTCGAATGGATAATCATAAATTAATGATTGAATATATAATCCCGTACCTCCAGCTATAATAGGAACCTTGCCCCTAGCAGTTATATCTTTAATCAAACTTTGTGCTTGTTGTTTGAAATCATACGCTGAAAATGAGTCATCTGGATTTAAAATATCAATCATATAATGGGGGATGCCATCCATTTCTTCATTCGTCACCTTAGCTGTACCGATATCCATTTGTTTATATACTTGCATAGAATCCCCACTAATGATTTCACCATTGATGCGTTTTGCTAATTCAATACTCAATTCTGTCTTACCAGACGCGGTTGGTCCGACTATAACCACTAAAAATGGTTTATTGACGTCGTTCAATCGTTATCCCTCACTTCAATTTTTCTTTATTACTTGTTTCTGAATCCAGTCAAACATATGCGTCCATATCATTTCCTTATCATCTTCAAATAAAATTTCATGTCTTCTATTCGCATAAAGTTGAACTGTTATATGATTGATGTCTGCACGTTTGAATTTTTTTCCCAACTTCCGTATACCTTTACCATAGTCACCAAATGGATCCTCCTTACCAGAGATAAGTAGTATTGGTAACTGAGCGTTCATTTTTTTGAGTTGCTTATTATTAGCCGTACTTATCATATGTTTCACTGTTTGATAGATTAATTGGTTAGATACTAAGAAACCCGTATAATCATCGTTAACAAATTTGTTAATTTCATCACGCTTAGAGGATAGCCAATCACTCTTTGTTTCAGGTTGATCTATTTTCTTATTAAATGATTTATAAACAAATTGATTCATCCACTCTAATCGGTTACGCTTTCCACAAATAAGTGTGATTAATTTTAACGAAATTATAGCTGGAATTCCTTTGTATTTAGGATATTGACCAGTACCTGTAAGTATTAAGCCTTGTGCAACATCTGGATATTTCTCTACGAACAAACGAGCAATAATTGAACCCATTGAATGTCCTAAAATGATATATGGAATATTGCTATCTGAACTATGGAGTGTTTGAGCTATTTCATAAGCATCTTGGGCTATGGTATGCATGTCATTGTAATGACCTCTTTCACTTTCATCTATATCGATACCGTGACCTCGATGATTGTGTCGTATCACATCGTATCCTTGATGCGTTAATGCCTGCACAAGTGATTCGTAACGATCCATATGCTCAGCCATTCCGTGAAAGATATGAACGACACCAAATGTTGCTATCTTCGCTTTATCTACTTTAACTTCTATCATAGTGCCGTCTTCAACGGTAATTTTGAATGATTGTTGACTCACGCATATGCCTCCTTGCAAAATTAATTACTTAACCTTAATGTCCTATATTCCTTTAAATATACCTGTCATTCTTAATGTTATCAAATTGTTAGACTCATTTTAACAACTTCAATTGCATCTTTATAGGAGCAAGTCTGAATTCATCTTGAAATCGTTGTCCTCCCCATCTTATTTTGCCTGTAAAATCACTCTATATTAGTGACATTTTCCAGTGAAATTCTCTTAAGTGAGATGTCTCCGCCAATAATCTTACTTTTAAAACACTAAAGCGGGAGTAGAACAGAATTTTTTAAAATCGTTGTCCTACCCCCGCAAGGATGACTTGAACTGAGAAACCTTAATTTAAGTACGCGCTCAGTTCAGTCAGTTACTAAATATTCATATTTTTAATGACTTTGATGTTTCATTTAATACACGCATATATGTGTTAAATTCTTAAAACATCTATTTTAAATTTTATTTTAGAACCGCAAGTTGTTCATTGCCGTGTGTTGCTTCTTCAATCGCAATATTAATTTCTTTAGTAAATTCATTGCGTTGACTTTGAGTATAATTCAGTAATTTAGCAAGCTCTTCAACGACTGCATCTTTATATTGTTTTACTTGGTTAATATTGAAATACAATTTACCTGTTCTACGAATTAAGAAATCTGTTGGTTTATAAACCATTTCATTTTGAACGCTATATACTAATTCAACGTACATTTCTAGTGGTAAATTTAGTGTTTTGTCTTGTGCTATTTGTGCAATGTTAAATAATTTATCAACGTTAGAACCATATTTAGAAGCTAAACGTTCAGCAACATCAGCTTGAAGACCAATTGCCTTACCTTCTTCAACTTTACGTGCTACGTAATTTTCAAAGTTTGCACTTCCGCCTACATCACCACCAGAAATCGGTGTATGTTTCGTTTTACAATCATCAAATGTTAATTTGTATTCTTGTTTTAAACGTTTTGCTAATAAATCGACAATTTCTAAAGCCATGTGACGGTAACCTGTTAATTTACCACCAGCAATTGTTAAAAGACCTGATTTACCTTCCCAAATTTCATCTTTACGTGAAATTTCAGAAGGATCTTTTCCATCTTCTAATATTAACGGTCTAACTCCGGCCCAAGTTGATTCGATATCTTCATCTTTTACATTTACGTCTGGGAACATATAGTTAATTGCATCAATAAGATAGTCTCTATCTTCTTGTGTTGTTAATGGTTTTGTTTTGTCATTATCATAGAACGTGTCGGTTGTTCCGACATACGCTTTACCTTCACGTGGAATGGCAAAAATCATTCGTCCATCTTTTTCAGTATCGAAATAAACCGCTTGTCTTAACGGGAATTTAGATTGATCAATGACAACATGAACACCTTTAGTTAAACGTAATTGTTTATTGTTACGCGTGTAATCTTTTTTACGAACTTCATCTACCCAAGGGCCTGCAGCGTTAATGACTTTTTTAGCATTGATTTGGTACATTTCACCAGTTAATAAATCTTGAACTTCAATACCTCTCACTTTAGATTTTGCATCATAAATGAAATCGGTTGATTTCGTATGATTTAAAACTTCTGCACCATTTTCTTCGGCACGTTTCATAACTTCAATTGTTAAACGCGCATCATCAGTACGGTATTCAACATAATAACCGCCACCTTTTAAACCATCTTTTTTCACTAATGGTTCTTTGTTTAATGTTTGTTTTTTACTCAACATTTTTTTACGTTCGTATTTTTTTACACCGGCTAAGCGATCATATGCTGTTAAACCTAAGTTTGTTGTGAATTTACCGAAAGTACCACCTTTGTGCATTGGTAGTAACATCCATTCTGGTGTCGTTACGTGTGGACCATTTTCATAAACAATCGCACGTTCTTTACCAGTTTCAGCTACAACTTTGATTTGTGCTTGTTTTAAATATCTTAATCCACCATGAACTAATTTAGTAGAACGTGAACTTGTACCTTGAGCAAAATCTTGCATTTCTACTAATGCTACTTTCATACCACGTTGAGACGCATCTAACGCAATCCCTGCACCTGTGATACCGCCTCCGATGATTACGACATCATATTCTTCATTTTGTAAATTTTTCTTAATTACTTCTCTATTTAAAGTTGATAAAGCCATAAATATACCCCTCCGACATTTTATTTTTGTGAAAAAAGAGAGACCTATCCATACAGAATCAAACTATATGAAACAGGTCTCTCAAATCTCGACTAATTTATTAACTTAATTTAATCATATCACACTTCAATAAACTAAGCCATGTTTAGAGATTAATCTTCTAATTTAAAGACCTGAGTAGCTTCAACTGCTTTTTTCCAACCTTTATATAACTTAGTTCTGTCTTCTTCAGACATCTGTGGTGTAAATTCTGTTTCTAATTGCCATCTATTTGCGATTTCATCTTTACTATCCCAGAAACCAACTGCTAACCCCGCTAAATAAGCAGCGCCTAATGCTGTAGTTTCTTGAATTTCTGGGCGCTCTACTGCAGTATTAACAATATCTGCTTGGAATTGCATGATAAAGTTATTTTTAACTGCACCGCCATCAACACGTAAATTGTTCACTTCAATTTTAGAATCTTTAGACATCGCTTCCATAACATCACGTGTTTGATAACATAATGATTCTAATGTTGCTCGAATGAAGTGTTCTTTTTCAGTACCACGGCTCAAACCGAAGATGGCACCTCTTGCTTCTGAATCCCAGTAAGGCGTACCTAATCCAACGAATGCTGGTACGAAATAAACATTATCAGTAGAATCAACGCGAGTCGCATAGTTCTCAGATTGAGGCGCTGAATTTATAATTCTTAAACCATCACGTAACCATTGGATTGCTGATCCTGAAACAAAGATAGAGCCTTCAAGTGCATAATTAACTTTACCATCTAAACCATACGCAATAGTAGTTAATAATCCACTTTCAGATTTAACTGGTTCTTCGCCAGTATTCATTAACATAAAGCCACCAGTACCATACGTGTTTTTCACATCTCCACGTTCGAAACATGCTTGTCCAAATAGTGCAGCTTGTTGGTCACCAGCGATACCTGAAATCGGTACTTTTTGGCCAAAGAAATGATAGTCTCTTGTATGTGCGTAAATTTCACTAGATGGTTTAACTTCTGGTAACAATTGTTTAGGTACACTTAATAATTCAAGAAGTTCTTCATCCCATTTTAAATCATAAATATTATACATTAGTGTACGACTTGCATTTGAATAGTCTGTAATATGTGCTTCTCCACCAGACAATTTCCACACGAGCCAAGTATCAATTGTACCAAATAATAAGTCGCCATTTTCCGCTTTTTCTCTAGCGCCATCAACGTTATCAAGAATCCATTTCACCTTCGTTCCAGCAAAGTATGGGTCTAATAATAAACCTGTTTTATTACGGAACGTTTCTTCATGTCCTTGCTCTTTTAATTCATGACAGATTGCTTGTGTTTGACGAGATTGCCATACAATTGCATGATAGATTGGACGTCCTGTATTTTTATCCCAAATAACTGTCGTTTCACGTTGGTTTGTAATACCAATACCCTCAACTTGATCAGCGTTAATTTCATTTTCATTTAACACTTCTGCCATAACTGCTAATACTGAAGTCCAAATTTCATTAGCGTCGTGTTCTACCCAACCTGATTTAGGGAAGTATTGTTTGAATTCTCTTTGTGCAACACCTTTGATGTCGCCTTCTTTATCAAATAAGATAGCTCTTGAACTTGTTGTTCCTTGGTCTATCGACATGATGTATTTTTCCATAAATTTTCTCCCTTTCTGCTATATGAATAAACAATTGTTAAAGAATTTAAATATTAAGGAAGTGTACTATAGTTATAGCACTTTTCCAAAAAAATAATCATAAATGTAAGATATTAATTAATAAATTGATTCAATATCATTTGATTTATTAGCTTTATTCAGTGCCAAACCAAGCACTAATGTAACGATAACTAGTAAAATACCAACTGCACAAATCAAATCAAATTGTCCTTTGTAGAAGACTTTATAAATAACTGCTCCTAACATGCCTCCTGCAATAGGCCCCAATACAGGTACTATAGCATAGCCCCAGTTAGAACCACCTTTACCAGCTATTGGTAGCATTGCATGTGCAATTCTTGGTCCTAAATCACGTGCAGGATTGATGGCATATCCAGTAGGACCACCTAAACTTAGCCCAATTGCAACGATTAAGGCACCAACGATAAGCGGATTTAATCCATCGGCAATTTTATTAACACCAATAAATAAAATACCTAAGCAAAGAATCGCTGTACCAATAATTTCACTCAAAAAGTTTGCAAAATAGTTCTTAATTGCTGGCGCTGTAGAAAATACACCTAACTTCGCACCTTTATCTTCTGTTGCTTTCCAATGTGGTAAATACATTAACCAAACGAGCACACCACCTACAATACCTCCAAGCATTTGACAGATTATGTAACCTGGTACTTGCGCCCAACTAAAACCGCCGTCCATCGCTAAAGCAATAGTCACCGCTGGATTTAAATGTGCTCCTGAAAATTTTCCAACTGCGTAAACACCCATTGATACAGCTAGTCCCCAACCTGCTGCAATAACGATCCAGTCAGAGTCCTGACCAGCGCTTCGCTTCAAATTAACGTTAGCACAAACGCCACCACCGAAAAGAATTAGAATAGCAGTACCTAAAAATTCTGCTAAATAAACATTCATGATGAATCCTCCTATAAGACAAAAAGATTCCTACAAAAGCGCTAATAAAGGCATTGCAGAAATCTCTTCGTCTCTTAATCTTAATATTAACTTGTTTAAATCATACAGAAAGTTTGTAAGCGTTGTCAATACTTTCGTTGAAATTTTGTCACATTTAAGTAATCCTAAAAATTGATTGTTCTCATTTTTATAAAATTAAGAAGGAAGTTGGATTGATGGCGGTACGAATTACCATAATGCACGGTTACTGGTTGTAACGTAGCTCGCACCGCTATTAAGTGCCTGAGTTATTTCGCTTTCTTCATTAATCAAACCACCAGCAATGACTTTTGAAGCAGTTTCTTCATCAATGATTTTAACAACTTTATGCGCTATACCAGGTAATACTTCTACATAATCAGGCTCAACTTTCTTAATTAAGTTAATACTTCTACTTAAGGCTTGACTATCTATAATAAACACCCTGAAAATCGTTAACTTATTTAACGATTTAGCTTTTTGAATTACTTTAGATTTGGTAGAAACGATTCCTTTAGGACTATATGTTTGAATGATATATTCACAAGCATATTCATCGACAGCCATACCCTTAATTAAATCGATATGAATATAGGCTTCAATTTGATTCGCCTTTAACAGCGCCATAACACTTTTCAAATGACCAATATGCATATCTAATAGCACACATATTTTATAATCTGTTTTTATTAATTTCTCTAAGTCTTTCATATTCCGTATCGCAGGTAAAACGTATTCTTTCATAAGCATTTTCCTCTCTACATGACGCGTTTAAATAGTTTTTCTAGTTCATAATTCGAGAAGTTGATGATAATAGGTCTGCCGTGCGGACATGTGAATGGGTCTTCCGCTTCACGTAATTGATCAATCAAATCCGCCATCTCATTATTTTTTAAATAATGATTTGCCTTAATTGATTTCTTACAACTCATCATAATCGCAGCATCTTCACGCATTTTTTTTACACTTATTTTTTTATCATTTAATACCAATTCAACCATATCTTGAATAATTTCTTCCGCTTCCGCTTTTGGGAACCAAACAGGGTAACTATTCACGATATAATCATGACCGCCAAAGTGCTCTAAATGAACGCCTACTTTGTCTAATTCTTCCTGATATTGGTCTATAATCATTTGTTCATCTTTTGAAAAGTGAAAGGTTAATGGTATCAACAAATCTTGGACTTCATTCGTCACTTCGCCAATTTTTTCTCTAAAATATTCATATTTAATACGTTCTTGAGCAGCATGCTGATCAATCATAAACATGCCGTTTTCATTTTGCGCAATAATATATGTACCATGTACCTGGCCGACAACTTCCATATATGGAACACGTCGCGATGGTGTGTTACTTACCTTTCCTTTAATATCATTGCTATCTTGTGGTTGATATAGTGCTTGTAGATCTTTTGGCGCTATTTCATCACTCATATTGGCTTCTGATGCGCCTTTTGTTGCGTAATTTATATCCTGATTATCTGGGTTAGTCGTATCACTATCCATTTCATTCAAAATTTCTTTTTGAATTTGGAAGTAATCTTTGTCATCGGCGCGTTTATTATTGTGAACGATGCTTTTCGTACTTTCATTTATGCTATCTTTATTATCTGGACCATCGTACTCATAATTTGCTTCATTTAAGTTATCGTCATTAAAATCACTAGATGTCTTATAGGTTGGAGTCGCAGTCTCTTGATTCAATTTCTGTTGACGTCTCTCAAAGTCTATTTTTTGCTGTTCAAATTGATTTAATACTTTATTTTTTTTAGGTCTTCTATCCAAATTATTTTGCGGAATTAAAATTCTATCCTTGAAAGCCTCTCGAATTTTCTCAACAATTAATTGATATAATTGTTCTTCTTTTGATAATCTGACTTCTAATTTCGTTGGATGAACATTCACATCTACAAGTATTGGATCCATTTCGATATTTAAGTAACAAATCGGATAACGTCCAATTGTAAGTAGTGTATGATACCCTTCAATAATTGCCTTATTGAGTACAAAGTTTTTAATATATCTGCCATTAATAAATATTGAAATATAATGCTTATTACTTCTTGAGTGCTCTGGTTTAGCTACGAAACCTTCTAAGTGATAATCACTCGTATCACCTTGAATATGTACTAAATCTTTTGCAACTTTTATACCATAGATTTCAGCCATAACTTCATTTGTTTTACCGGAACCGTTAGTTTTCAACAATGTTTTTCCATCTGATATTAAAGAAATACGTATATCGGGATGACTCATTGCCATACGATTGACGATATCTGTAATTTTGCCTAACTCTGTATATAAACTTTTTATATATTTTAGGCGAGCTGGTGTATTGTAGAATAGTGATGCTACTGTGATGTCGGTACCTTTTTTAGCTTTAGCTGGTTTACGACTTAAAATTTCGCCATTTTCGGCATAGATTTCATGACCATTCTCACTATCTGTACACGTCTTAAGCGTAACTTTAGCTACTGAAGATATACTTGCTAATGCCTCACCACGAAAACCTAATGTTCTAATGTGAAATAAATCATCATCTGCATCTAACTTACTTGTTGCATGTCTATGAAATACTAAATCTAAGTCATCTTGTTCAATACCAGTACCATTATCTACGACTCTGATAGAAGAAATGCCTGATTGTTCTACTTCAATATTAATTTCAGTAGATTGTGCATCGATTGCATTTTCTAACAATTCTTTCACAACTGAGCTTGGACGCTCTACTACTTCACCAGCTGCTATTTTATTCGCAAGAGACGTTTGTAGTTCCTTAATTTTGCCCATTTTCCAACACCTCTATCTCAATTGATTTTGTAATTCACTTAGTTTAAGTAATGCTTCAATCGGTGTCATATTTGATATATTAAGTTTTTTAATCTCTTCTTCGATTTCACTTACTGTTGGTTCTGAATCGAATAGATTAAATGATGCTTGTTCAAATTCATTGCTTGTTGCATGATTGTCAGTTTGTACTTTTTTATCGCTATCTTTTTTATTTTGTGTAGCGTTAATATCGTGGCTATCGACTGACACCGATTCCTTAAGCACTGAATTACTAGTTTCTTCATAATCATTGGCGTTTTGATGTTGTTCGAAAGCATCTAAAATAACTTGCGCACGATTAATCACTTCATCTGGTAGGTTAGCCAGTTTAGCTACTTGAATACCATAACTATCATCAACAGCCCCATCTTTTACTTTATGTAAGAAGATTAACTCTCCTTGATATTCATCAGCGGCAACATGTACATTTTTAAGGCTTGGTAGTGCTTGATCTAATGTAGTTAATTCATGATAATGCGTTGAGAATAACGTTTTTGCGTGAGACGTTTGAGCAACATACTCAATCATGGCTTGGGCTAAAGCTAAGCCATCATACGTCGAAGTACCTCTACCAATTTCATCGAAAATGATTAAACTATTTTCAGTCGCATATGTTAATGCTTTTTGTGCTTCTAACATCTCTACCATAAATGTACTTTTCCCTGATACTAAATCATCTGCAGCACCAATTCGAGTAAAGATTTGATCAAATATTGGCAATGTTGCCTTATCACATGGAACATATGCCCCCATTTGAGCCATAATACTGATGATTGCAACCTGTCTCATGTAAGTTGACTTACCTGACATATTAGGACCAGTGATAAGATAAATAAAGTTGTCTTTGTCTAATTCACAATCATTAGGAACGTAGTCATTATAGTCCATTACACGTTCAACCACAGGGTGACGTGAGTTTTCTAATTTTAATGTTTTATTATCACTAAATTCAGGTCTAACATAGTTGTATTTTTGTGCAATTTCAGCAAAACTTTGCAAGCAATCAAGTTCAGAAATAATTTTAGCCTGCTTTTGAAGTCTTTCCGTATAAGTTTTAATATGTTCTCTTAAACGAACAAAAAGTTGATACTCAAGTTCTACTGCTTTATCTTCAGCACCTAAAATAATATCTTCTTTTTCTTTTAACTCATCTGTTATAAAACGCTCAGCATTTGATAAAGTTTGCTTACGGTGATAACCATATTCATTCGGTTCAAATCCTTGTAAGTTTGCTCGTGTAATTTCTATAAAATATCCAAATACTTTGTTGTAGCTAATTTTAAGTGATTTAATTCCTGTTCGCTCTCGTTCTTTAGCTTGTAACTGTGCCAACCAATCTTTACCATTTTTAGAGGCCTCTAAGAATTCATCTAATTGTTTACTAAAGCCATGTTTAAACAAGCCACCATCTTTAATGGAAATAGGTGGTTCTTCAATTAAACTGTCTTCTAATACCTGTAATAAATCTTCTAATGGTTCAAGAGAACTAAATTGGTTTGTTGCAACGTCATTCATACTTTCGAGAAGTGCTTTAATATTAGGAATCTCAGAAATTGAATGTTTAAGTTGAATTAAATCACGTGCATTGACGTTACCATAACTTACGCGACCAACTAATCGTTCTATATCATAAACTTGATTTAAATAACCTCGTAACGTATCTCTTTCAATGAAGTGATTCATGAATGATTCAACTATATTTAGTCTCTCTTCTACTCTTTCTTTATTAATTAAAGGTCTGTCTATCCATTGCTTAAGTCGACGCGCCCCCATTGGTGTTTTCGTTTCATCCATTAACCATAAAAGCGTGCCTTTTTTAGATTTTAATCTTATACTTTCAGTTAATTCTAAATTTCTTTTAGCGTAGTAATCCATCTTCATGAAATCAACTGCAGCATATGTGATTGCACTCTCTAAATGAGATAGATCTCTCTTTTGTGTATGATATACATAGTCGAGTAATAATTGAGTAGCTTGATACGTATGATGATCAGTTAGTTGATTAACCTCATATGAAGCATCCGAAATTGTTTCTCTAACAGTTATTGTTTCTGTTGTTAAATAGATTTGTTTTTTAAGGCTTTCATCAATTTCTTGATTAACAACGATTTCGTTAGGATTTATCGTTACAATTTCATTTATTAAAGTATCTTCATCTTCAATTTGAGTAGCTTTTAATTCACCAGTTGAAATATCACAATAACTTAAGGCATAGTTACTATCTTGTTTAATAAAACTTAAAATATAGTTATTTTGGTTCTCATCCATACCACCTTGTTCCATTACTGTTCCAGGTGTTACTACTCTAACTACTTCTCGTTTTACCATACCTTTCGTTTGCTTAGGATCTTCCATTTGTTCACATATTGCTACTTTGTAGCCATTATTTATTAACGTTTCAATATAGCTATTCGCAGAGTGATAAGGTACGCCACACATAGGAATTGGGTTTTCTTTTTTAGCATCTCTTTTAGTCAATGTAATTTCTAATACTCTAGACGCTTCTTTTGCATCCTCAAAAAACATTTCATAAAAATCGCCTAATCTAAAGAATAATAAACAATCTTGGTATCGCGATTTAATTTTCAAATATTGTTGCATCATCGGTGTCGTATTCGACATATTTTCACAACCTTACTATATTTTTCCGAATTATAACGTACTTTTAACTTATATATTTTAACATATGAAATGTTACAACGCTCGTGAGTTCATTTAATTTAACTTTATATAATATTGCAAAATTTATTTATCACAATGATCAATAAAAAAAGATTATCATAACAAAATTAAGAATATAGACATTTTTTATACGTCTGCCTCTTTCTTTTGAAAATGATAATCTCAAATTAATTAAAACAACTCTTCATTCACAAAGTATTATTTTTTAAACTTATCCAGTAATCCTCGTTTTTTCAACATAAAAAGTAAGAAATAACTAATCGCAGCACCTATAAAACTTGAAATAATAAACGCTATCATTAATGGTTTAACAAAGAAATCTTGCATGCCTAAGAACCATGCCATTGGAATACATAACAAACTTCCTATTATACCAGTACCAATTACTTCACCAACAGCAGCCATAAAAATATGTTTCCTGTACATATAAAACACACTGGCTAAAAGTACACCAATCATACTTCCTGGAAATGCGAAAAAGCTACCAGTGCCAAATAAATTTCTTAAGATCGATGAGATGAGTGCTTGAGCTAAACCATACCATGGTCCCACAAATACTGCACATAATACATTGATAAAATGTTGCACAGGTGCTGCTTTTATAGGTCCCAATGGAATGATAATAAAACTACTTAACACAACGTTAGTGGCAATCAACAATGCTGTAAGTGTTAGTTTTCTATTGTTCATAGTGCTTATCCCTTTCTTATATTATTCCTTATGTTCATCTTCATTATGTTCGTTTAAACGATCTTCCATAGTACTTATCATCAGTTGTAATAAATCATTCGCTTCATATTGTGCAGAGCGAAATTCCTCAACTATTGGTAATTCATTAATTTCATGTTCTAAAGCTTCAATCTCATCTTCTGATTGTTGATAGGCATGTTGTTTACCGTAATTTTGAAAATTAACTGACTGCTTTTGTTGTTTTTTTAAACGGTTCATTTTATTTTCAATATTACGATTGTCATGAATTTGTTTTTCTATATTTTGATATGATTTTATAAGGTCTAAATCTTTAATTTTATTTGTGAGTTGATCGGCTTGTTTTAAAATTTCATCTTTGCTATACATTTAATTAGTCACCATTGGCGCACTATGAAATTCTTTGAATGTACCATTTAATGAATATTGTTTTGTTTCATCAATTTCAACGTCTACTAATTTTCCGATTGCCTCACGTGGACCTTTAAAGTTTACTAATTTATTCTTCTCAGTATAACCGGCTAGAACCGTATCATCTTTCTTACTAACACCTTCACATAAGACAGTTACTGTGTGCCCTTCATATTGATTCATCGCTTTTTCAGAATAATGACCTACTTTTTTATTTAAACGTTGCAAGCGCTCTTTTTTCACATCTTCAGGTACATTATCTTTCATTTTAGCAGCTGGCGTACCATCTCTTTGAGAATATAGGTACGTATATGCATGTTCAAATTGGACCTCATCATATAATGATAGTGTTTCTTGGAATTGTTCTTCGGTTTCGTTAGGATATCCAACAATTATATCTGTCGTTAATGCGACATTCGGAATGGCATTTTTAATTCTATGTACCAAATCTAAATAACTTTCTCTCGTATATTTACGTCCCATAATTTTTAATACAGCATTATTTCCAGATTGCACAGGTAGATGGATATGTGGCACTATATTTCCACCTTGAGCTATAACTTCAATCATTCTATCCGTAAAGTCCCATGGATGACTTGTAGTAAAACGTACTCTTGGGATATCAATTTTAGAAATATCTTCTAATAAATCTCCTAATCCATAATCTAGATCCTTAATATCTTTACCATATGAATTCACATTCTGACCAAGCAAAGTGATTTCTTTATAACCATCTCGTGCTAAACCACGAACTTCGTCAATGATATCTTCTGGTCTACGACTACGTTCTTTTCCTCTAGTAAATGGCACAATGCAATATGTACAGAATTTATCACAACCATACATAATATTAACCCATGCTTTCGTACTGCCTTCACGAACTTTTGGTAGGTTTTCAATAATGTCGCCTTCTTTAGACCAAACTTCTACAACCATTGCTTTAGAAAGATATGCTTCTTCTAATATTTCTGGTAATTTATGGATATTGTGTGTACCAAAAATCATATCTACATTTTGATATGACTTAAGTATCTTATTTACGACTGACTCTTCTTGAGACATGCATCCACAAACACCGATTAATGCTTCAGGTCTATTCTTTTTTAAATGTTTTAGGTTACCAATTTCACTAAAAACTTTATTCTCAGCATTTTCACGAATTGCACAAGTATTAATCAAAATAACATCCGCTTCATTTATATCATCTGTAGCTGTATAGTCTAAAGCTTGTAAAATCCCAGCCATTACTTCTGTATCGTGTGCATTCATTTGACAACCATATGTTTTAATTAAGAATGTACGCCCTTTTCCCATTCCTTGGTATTTGTCTTCTATATGAAAATCGCGATTATAATTAATATCTTGTTTACCTCGTTTACGTGCTTCTTTTAAACTAGGTGGTTGATAAATTTTTTCGAAGTATTTACTATAATCTTTTTCTACTTTCTTATCGCGCTCATTTAAGATATTTATCGTACCAGCTTTTCTTTGTTCTTCATTCACTTTAAAAAATTCCTTTCTATATGCCCTAATATCATTAGTTCATTATATTAAAATTAATTATAAAGTGCAAAAAGAGTTAAAATAGTTAATAAATTTGTCATTTTAAAAAGGAGTGAGTCAGAATTCTTTTAAAATTCATCGTCCACTCCTAGTTTGCTTTGCTTGTAGTATTCTTAATGATGCTCTACTTGTTGGGGCCCTTGACTAGAACTGAGAAAAGCTTGATTAAAGCGCCTTCTCAGTTCAGTTAGCTACTGCGAATTTACAAAATAACATCATTATATTATTTATGTCCTAGCCCCTTCAAAAGCCATTTATTCACTATCATATTTTCCTGTTAACGTTTCAATTGTGATACCAGCTGGTACATGATAAAACTTAACTTGACTAATAATACTTGGACATTCTAATTCAACCATTCGTTCATGTAATTTCTGAATTAGGATTAAACATTCACTCATATCGCCTTGAACTGTGGTTTCAAGAGGACCCACTCTAAAATGTAGACCAGAATCATTTATGATTTTGATAGCCTCATCTACATACGGTATAACGTCTTCGTTGTTAGGCGTTTTTGGAACGATTTGAATACTCATTAATGTATCTTGCATTAATAATCACCTCAGTCTATTCTATTACTTTAATTCTACCACGCATTAATTAAAATTGCCTTCAGTAATTGCTATATTAATTGCTTTACTAAAATCAAACATCTTATCGTCCCAATTCGATTCGTCCAACCTACTTTTACGGTTGCTCTTATTATTTTTGAATAAAGATTTTCTCAAACTAGACGTTAACTCTATTTGCACACCTACACCATTTTTTGTACAATTCACGATATTATTATCTTGAGTACCAGACATATGACTAGGTGCTTCTTTTACTTCTATACCAATTTGACTTAATTCTTCAACAATACGCTCTTTTAAAAGATTATCTTTACCACCGATATAAGCGATTTCATCTTCACCAAGACATCCATGAATTGTGATTGCACGTTCACTTGTTTTTACTAAATCCATAGCAATGTCATTATCATAATTAATAGATGTTACGTGCAACTCATTGTTTCCTTTTGTTCGCATACCATTAAATGCAAAATAATTAAATTGTCCATCATTAGCAATAACACGCGCAAGTTCAGTAGTAGCAGGTTCTATTCCACCGCCATGTATCGCTAGAATTGTTATTTCGCTATCTCTATTATCAGTGACAATTTCCCAATCTTCATTCTCAATCGTTTCACTTTGCAATTCTCTCATAGACTGATATTTATCCATTTTGAAACCTCACTTAAGTAAATTATTATTACTTTTCTTTTCCCTTCATTTTATTCCTAAAAAGTATTTATCTAAAATTTAATAATGATTACTTAAACTAAATACTTTTAATAGTATCTAAATACTAATGTATGATTCAAAAAATATGTAATGAATAGGTCGTTATACAAAAAACTCACCTCCAAACATACGTTGTTTAGAAGTGAGTGAATTAAATTTTTATACAAATTGAGAAGTTAAGTTGTTGAAATCTTCTTCAGTTATATGAATATCTCGCTTAGATAATGCACTTTCATTTAGTTCTTCTATTTGAGATTCATATGACGGGGTTTCAGTGTCTTGATACACGATACCTTTGACTAAAGACTCATGATCTAAAACAGTCTTCATAGCTAATTGTTTATCAGACGTATCATAGCCTTCTATGTCATCTAAGCTTGTTAAATGTTCTTTAAACCAATCATACGTATTTACTTTGTTATAAGTAACACATGGTGAAAAGACATTTACAAATGAAAAGCCATCATGATTAATCGCATCTTCAATGAGCTTAGTTAGCGCTTTAATATCACTAGAGAACCCTTGGGCTACAAATGTTGCACCTGATGATAATGCTAATTCAAGTGGTGCAACATTCTTCTCGATATTACCTTTAGGCGTAGATTTTGTTATGAAACCTACTGCAGATGATGGAGAGGTTTGCCCTTTAGTTAAGCCATAAATTTGATTGTCCATAACAATATACGTCATGTTCATATTACGTCTTAATGCATGAATAGTATGTCCCATACCAATAGCGTATCCATCACCATCGCCACCAGAGGCAATGACAGTTAAATCCTTGTTCGCCATTTTAACCCCTTGTGCTAGTGGTAATGCGCGTCCATGTATACCGTGTACGCCGTATGAATTAATATAACCAGATAATCGGCCTGAACAGCCAATACCAGTAATGATTGCTACTTCCTCAGGCTCTAATCCGACGTTGGCAGCTGCTTTTTGAATAGCTGCTTGAACTGAGAAATCACCACAACCTGGACACCAATTTGGCTTCACATTATTACGAAAATCTTTAAATGTAGCCAATTAAACCAACTCCTTAATTTCACTTACTACTTCTTGCCCTTTAGATTCAATTTCATGAGGTAAGAAAGGTGTACCATCATATTTAGTTTGATTAATCAATTTATCTTGAATTGTTGTATTCATTTTAAGGATATTTGAAAGTTGCCCTTGATAATTATGTTCAACAACAATGACTTTAGATGCTTTATTAATAGCTGATTGAATAACATCTTTCGGCATAGGATGAAGTTGACGAATCTGCATAGTATTCACTTTTAAACCTTGCGCATTAAGTCTTTCAGCGCCTTCTTGAATCGCACCTTTACTAGATATAAATCCAATAAATAAAATATCGGCTTCTTCGTGTTGTTCATTTAATTCAACTGGCTTTTCTATTAATAGATTTGCTGTTTTACGCATTCTCTTGTCCATTTGTTGACGTCTATTTTCAGCCGCTTCACTTGGTTTACCTTCTTCATTGTGTTCTACGCCAGTTACATGATGTATACCACCTTTAACTCCAGGTATAGGTCTAGGTGATACACCATTTCCTGTTAACGCATATCTTCTAAAGTATTGTTTGTCATCCTCTTCACGTTCAATATCAGATTGCAATAATTCGCCTCGTTGAATGTGAATTTTATTATAATCAAGATGTTCAACCGTTTGTTTACCTAATGATAATTGTAAATCACTCAATACTATTACTGGACATTGATATGCTTCAGCTAAGTTGAACGCTTCAATCGTTAAATAGAAAGCATCTTCAGCATCAGTAGGGGCTACGACAATCTTTGGTATATCCCCATGCGTACCATAAATCATTTGCATTAAATCAGATTGTTCTTGTTTAGTTGGTAAACCCGTTGATGGTCCACCACGTTGTGTATTAATAATTACTAATGGTGTTTCCGTCATACCTGAAAGGCCTATAGCTTCCATCATAAGTGAAAGACCTGGTCCTGCACTGGCAGTAAATGCTCTAACACCTGCATAATTAGCACCGATTGCCATATTAGCTGCAGCAATTTCATCTTCAGTTTGTACTACTGTACCGCCTACTTTAGGTACGTTCGCAATCATATATTCCATTATTTCAGATGCAGGTGTAATTGGATAGGCAGCCATGAAACGAGAGCCCGCTGAAATAGCACCTAACCCTATTGCATCATTACCAATCATATATAAATGAGGATCTTTATCCGTTGGTTGCAATTTAAAATCTAACTGTAAATCATTTATTTGTGCTTTCATCAATGCATAACCTTGATTTAAAGCTTCAATATTCATTGCTACAACGTTTTCACCTTTTTTGGTAAACATATTTGTTATAAGCGTTTCGAATGTAGTTGTATCTAAATCCATGATGGCACACGTTGCACCAACAGCAACCATATTCTTCATAAGTGCAGTACCTAGTTCTTTAGCTGTGCTAGTAAATGGTAATTCAATAAGTTGAGCACGACACGCTTCAGGTTTCGTCGGTTTTGCCTTTGCATCAGCAATAATAATACTATCCTCGCGCATTTCATGATGGTTCAATTCAATTGTTTCTTGGTCAAAAGCCACCAAAATGTCCAAATCATCACTAATTGCATGTACAGGTGTAGTGGATACTCTAATTTTATTATTAGTGTGTCCGCCTTTAATACGGCTTGAGAAATGTCTATATCCGTATAAATAATATCCTTTACGGTTCATCGCTGTGGCAAAAATTTCACCTGTCGATTCGATACCTTCACCTTGTTGTCCGCCCACTTTCCATGATATTTGTGATTTCATATCATATGCCTCCTGTGGAATTAATTCATAATAAATCATAACAAAAATAACCACCGTCTTACTATGACAACAGTGGCAATTATTTAAATTCATACTAATGGACTATATCCAATCGTCTATGAATGGTTTCAAATTATTTATTAAAAGGATGATCGTCGTTGATGAGTATTCTTTCAATATGCTTAGTTTTTCCTTCTTTATCTAAATCTATAATAACACCTGAAAGAACACTTCTGCCATCATTCGGCACAACATGACGTTGTGGCAAGCTTGTGATAAATCGTTCAATGACTTCATCACGATTAATTCCGAGTATTCCGTCATAATACCCTGTCATACCTACATCTGTGATATAACCCGTACCATTAGGAAGCACACGTTCATCCGATGTTTGAATATGTGTATGCGTTCCCACTACCGCACTGACTCTGCCATCTAAATACCATCCCATTGCGTTTTTTTCTGATGTCGTTTCCGCATGGAAATCCACAAAAATGTAATTCGTTTCTTTTTTAGCTTCTTCAATTAGTTGATCAGCTTTTTTAAAAGGGTCATCTATATCTTGCATAAATGAACGTCCTTGTAAATTTATAATCGCTAATTTAATATCATTAATTTGAATAAATCTCATACCTACACCAGGTGCTTCACTAGGGAAATTTGCTGGTCTAACCATTCTATTTGCATTATCAATAAAATCATAAATTTCACGTTGTCCATATGTATGATTGCCCATTGTCATGAAATCTACACCATCTCTTAATAATTGTTTATACAATTTTTCAGTTAAACCTTTACCATGTGCTGCATTTTCAGCATTAACGATACTTACAGTCGGTCTATAAGATTGTTTAATTTTAGGTAAATATTCAGCAATCGCATTTCTTCCAACTTTTCCTACGATATCGCCAATAAATAATATTCTCATTGAATGTTCATCCTCTCATAAAAATAGTTTAATTCATATAGGGCTATAATAAAAGAGGATATTCTCACTCTTTTTAAATTAGATATCTATTTACTTTAGCATGTATACAACATATGTTAAGATAGATTTAACAAAAATAATAGGAGTTGTAAAATTTACATGTCAATTAATATTGATCCAGAGAAGTTTGCAGAATTAGTGGTAAAATCTAATCCGTCTAAATCAGAAGATGCAGAAGACATTGCTAAAGAAAGTCTTGAATTATACATCAATGCTTATCGTTTAGCGGAAAGATACTCAAATATTGCTACTAATTGTTATGATACAGCAGAAATTATTTCTGAATTGAAAAAAACTGATTTACAACTTAAATAATTTATTAAATCATCAATTAAGTAAAACACAAAAATATTTTAAGTTTACATTTAACAATTATTATAAGTGATTGAATTTTAAGTGTTAAGTTGTACATTTGCACTAATGTTCAATCATTGGTTCGGAGTGAGATAAAAAAATTTATCTTGCTCCTTTTTATATCTTAAACTTGAAGTATGACAAATGATCAATTAATTTTCAAGTTCTCCCTTTCATATATGTTAAAGTTCACCTGGTACTTCTTTTACGGTATGACCTCATTTTTAACTTTTAAATGACGCTTTAAAGGCATAAAAAAACAGATCCAAAAATTGGATCTGTTAAAAATTATTTCGCATACTCTACTGCTCTTGTCTCTCTTACAACTGTCACTTTGATGTGACCAGGATATTGTAGTTCATCTTCAATTTGTGATTTAATGTCTCTAGCCAACCTGTGTGACTTCAAGTCGTCTATTTCCTCAGGTGATACAATGACTCTTATTTCTCGACCTGCTTGGATTGCGAATGCTTTTTCAACACCATCATAACCTTCAGAAAGTGTTTCTAAACGTTCCAATCTACGTATATAATTCTCTAATGTCTCTTTACGAGCACCTGGTCTTGCTGCAGATAATGCATCAGCAGCTGCTACCAAAATAGATATGATTGACGTAGGTTCTACATCACCGTGATGTGAATGAATTGCATTAATGACAGTGTCATTTTCTGCATATTTCTTAGCTAGTTCAACACCAATTTCTACGTGACTTCCTTCAACTTCATGATCGATGGCTTTACCTACATCATGAAGCAATCCAGCACGTTTGGCTAAGCTGACATCTTCCCCTAGTTCAGCAGCTAACATTCCAGATAAATGCGCTACTTCAATTGAATGTTTTAAGACGTTTTGACCATAGCTTGTTCTATAATTAAGACGACCTAAAACTTTAACTAAGTCTGGGTGCATGTTATGAACATTAATTTCAAATGTGGCTTGTTCACCAGCATCTCTTATAATGTCATCTACTTCTTTTCTAGCTTTATCAACCATTTCTTCTATTCTGCCTGGATGGATACGTCCATCTGAGACTAAATTAACTAATGCAGTACGCGCGATTTCACGTCTAATTGGATCAAAACCAGATAAAATGACTGCTTCTGGTGTATCATCAATGATTAAATCAATACCTGTTAATGTTTCTAAAGTTCTAATATTTCTACCTTCTCTACCAATTATGCGACCTTTCATCTCATCATTTGGTAAATTAACTACTGAAACTGTTGACTCTGTCGTATGATCAGCAGCTAAACGTTGTACGGTAGTAGCCAATAATTCTTTTGCTTTTTTATCAACTTTTTCTTTAGCTTCTTTTTCTTTTTCTTTAACAAGTACAGCAATATCTTGTGACAGTTCTTGTTCAACCCTTTGAAGTTGTTCATTAACAGCTTCTTCTTGAGTGAGACCGGAGATGCGTTCTAATTCTTGTTCATGCTTCATTATTAATGTTTGAACACTACTCTCTTTTGCATCTACTTGTTGTTGTCTTTCTTCAAGTTTAGATTCCTTTTGTTCTAAAATCTCATCTTTTTTATCAAGAAGATCAGATTTTCGATCTAAATTTTCCTCTTTTTGAAGAAGTCGGGCTTCTTGTCTTTGAAGCTCACCACGTCTTTCACGTAGTTCTGATTCAGTTTGTTCTCTTATGATTTGGTTTTCTTCTTTTGCCTCTAATAATTTTTCTTTTTTGATATTATCAGCTTCTTTTTGACCTTGCTTAATAATATCATCAGCAGTTTGTCTAGCTTGTAATTGCTTTTGATGCAATAAATTTCGGGCTACAATATACCCCACAACAACCCCTAGAATAATCCCCAGCAAAATGAGTAGGAGGTTTAATAAATTCACATAAACACCTCCTTTTTCTAGGTATTTGCTTTGTATATCAAAATCTCTTCATGATTTTTATGAATGTATAATAATTATACATATCAATTGTACGTTTATTAACTTGTTAGTGTCAAGATATGAAATTGCACTGGTGTGATGGTCATTCATTCCAATCCCCGATCCCCACCTTGCTTTGCTTGTTGAATTTCTTATGGAAATTCTCTTTGCTGGGCCCCCAATCCCCAGCTTGCTTTGCTTGTTGAATTGCTTGATGTGATTTCTTGTGTTGGGTCATGTACAACCGGGATATCTATTTAATTGAATTCACTTTATTTAAGTGTTTGTTAAATTCTATGCCATACAGCAAATTGCTATCACTATTTATAACGTTTTCTCAAACTATGTATTCATTGAAAGTTCTATTTTTATATAACAAAAAGTCTACTACATTTTCACTGATACACTACTTCTGTTGACACTTTTTTCATTGTCCATAACGAAAGTAGCTTATCAAATGTAGAAGACTCTTATCATGTTTCAAGCAACTATTTAAATGAATCGTTTTGTTTACTCATACGTTTCAAGTAAATTAATATACCTGTGTTTAATTCAAAATTAAAGTTTTAAACGCTATTCTTCATCAAATAATGTTTGAGGCGCATCTTCTTTATCCTCAACATCACCATCAAAAATACCAAGTTTTTCTCGTAATTTACGATCAATTTCTTCTTTAACTTGTGGATTTTCTTTAAGATACGTTTTTACATTTTCTTTACCTTGACCCATGCGATCACCGTTATAAGAATACCATGCACCTGATTTATCTACGATATCATTTTCAACACCAAGATCAATCAATTCACCTTCTTTAGAGATACCTTGACCATACATGATGTCTACTTCGGCAACTCTAAATGGAGGTGCAACTTTATTTTTTACAACTTTAATCTTAGTTCTATTACCAACAATTTCTTGTCCTTGTTTTAACTGTTCAGCACGACGAACTTCTAAACGTACAGAGCTATAGAATTTTAACGCACGTCCACCTGGTGTAGTTTCAGGGTTACCAAACATAACACCAACTTTTTCACGTATTTGGTTAATGAATATAGCCGTAGTATTCGATTTTGAAATGGCACCAGATAATTTACGTAGTGCTTGTGACATTAAACGGGCTTGAAGTCCCACATGTGTGTCACCCATCTCACCTTCAATTTCTGCTTTAGGTGTTAATGCTGCAACAGAGTCAACTACTACTATATCTACTGCGCCACTTCGAACAAAAGCTTCGGCAATTTCTAAACCTTGTTCACCATGGTCTGGTTGTGATAGATATAAATTATCAATATCTACACCTAGTGCTTCAGCATATACTGGATCCAATGCGTGTTCGGCATCGATGAATGCAGCAACGCCACCATTCTTCTGTACTTCAGCAATAGCATGTAAAGCTACTGTAGTTTTACCAGAACTTTCTGGACCATAAATCTCAATGATTCTACCTTTAGGATAACCTCCTACACCAAGTGCATTATCTAAAGTAACTGAGCCACTTGATACACTTGAAACACGACGTCCTTTGTTGTCGCCTAGTTTCATAACGGCACCTTTACCGAAAGATTTTTCCATATTTTTTATAACTGTATCTAAAGCTTTTTGACGATCATTATCCAAAGCGAAACCTCCTATTAATGAGTTAATCCTCGTATTAATATCTTAACTAATACTATACATTCATTTGAATCTAATTACAAGTTTTTTGCGAATATTTGTTCGCTTTTATTGAAGTGTCTAATCACAAAATCGAACAAACGTACTCAATAAGTGCTCATATTTTCAAAAAGAAACATTATTTAAACCAATTTAATAATTTTATCATGGCATAATTTTGACTTCTGTTTTGTAATATATTTCGTTTTAACGGCATTTTAAATGTTTCAAATTTAAATACACGTTCATCGCTATATCCAAGATAAACTTGCTCTTGATCATGTAATAACGCTATACCCAATTTAGTTTTATATAAATCTTTTACATATTGTGTTGCGTATTTGAGTTTATCTTCAATATTATCTATCTCAGAGATAAAGACACGTGAATCTGGTAATTGTCCCTCTAAAAGATGATTGGTATCATAATTTTTTAATCGTGTGTACAGTGCGCCATTAGTCACACCATCATATAGACTAAAGCGTGTATCCATAGCATTCATTAGTGCTTGTTCAATTACAATATCATCTGAACCATAATAATATTTCCCAATTCTATCAAGAATTGCATTCTTAGTAGGTTCAATTAAGTGTTTACATTCATTTTTCGTATCGGCATTGGCAGTTAATCTTATATATACTTCATGCGTACCAGCTAACGGTGCGATGGTTGGGTTATCTTGATGATCGATTAAATCCATTAATTCAGTTTCAACTTTAGATTCTCCAATTCCAGCAAATCTCAATTGTTCTGAAAAAATAACGCTATCATCATCCATTAAACAAGGTAATAATTCATTTTTAGCCATTGGTTTCATTTCACTTGGCGGACCAGGTAGCAAAATAACTTTCTTATCTTCTATTTCCACTAACATACCTGGTGCCATTCCATAGTGATTTTGTAATACTTTAGCACCTTCAATAACTAACGCTTGTTGTTTATTATTCGGCGTCATTTCTTGACCTTGTTCTTTAAAATAATTTTCTATATATTCTAATGCTGTAGCATCAGTTACTAGATTTTTACCAAGCACTTTTGCAACAGTATGCTTTGTTAAATCGTCTTTCGTAGGTCCTAATCCTCCAGTGAACACAATTGTGTCATATCGTTTTAACCCGTCTTTAATTACACGTTCTAATCTTTGCGGATTGTCTCCAATAACCGTATGTTCAACGACACTTTTTCCAATACTGTTAAATAATCTTGATAAATATTGTCCATTTGTATTGGCAATTTGGCCCAATAAAAGTTCTGAACCTACAGCAATAATTGAAATATTCATGTTCATTTCTCCCTATAGTGATAATTCTTACACGACATCTATTATTATAATGCATCGAATGACGCTTATTCTAAAATTTAAACTTAAAAAACCAAGAATAACTAGGAATAGCGTTGTCTTTCTATTCACTAGTATTCTTGGTTATATTTTCACTAATTTAATGTTTAAAAACATCTCTACCTTTATAAAAGTATTCAATACCAGATAAAATCGTAAATAAAACACCAATATAAAGTAATACTTGGCCTATTTGAATGCCTATCCAAGTTGCTAATAAATCACCCAGTAAAATCCAGATAATTGCAACCATAGTCACAGCAGTTTTAATTTTGCCTAATTGTCCTGCCGCACTTACAAAACCTTGCTCAATTTGTAATAATCGTAATCCTGTAACTGCAAATTCACGTGCGATAATAATAATGGCTACGACAGAATTCGTAAGTCCTAATTGGACCATAACTATTAATGCACTTGAAACGAGTAATTTGTCGGCTAAAGGATCTAAAAATTTACCCATATTCGTTACAAGTTGCCATTTTCTAGCTAAGTATCCATCAAGAAAGTCACTTAAAGAAGCTACAATAAAGATAATTGCAGCAATAAATTGCTCAATGCGGATGTCATATCCACCTAAAATAGATACATTGCCAAATCCAAAGTTCACTAGAGCAAATAAAATGAAAACTGGAATTAATATTACCCTAAAAATCGTGATTTGATTTGGTATATTCATGTTAAAGCCTCATTTCTAATTTTATCTCTTATTTTATAATAGTAACACAGCTAAGACCCATAAGATAAACGTAATTACAATAATACCGCCAATTAATATCATTAATTGTAGAGGTTCTTTATCTTTAGTGCGATATGTAGGCGCTTCATCATTATGGTATCTGTTCAGAAGTTCATTTAATTGATGTTGACTATCCGGTATTTCCTCACGATGCGCTTGTATCAATTGATGTGAATCTATATTTACTACACTCGCATATCGGCGAATAAATCCCTCTGCATAGTCCACTTTCGCTAATTCATCAAAGCGGTTTTCTTCGATTAATTTAAGCGTATCACGTTTAATTTGAGTACGCTCTTCTAACTCTGCTAAAGTCATACCTAATCTTTCGCGTCTACCTTTCAATGTTTCACCAATTGTCTTCACTTTCAAAAGCCTCCACAACCACTATTCAAAAAATCCAAAACCTCCGCCAAACATGTCTTCTCCAAAGTCTAGCGAATTTTTACTTTTAACCGTTTGTTGCTTCATTTGATCATATTCAATTTCTTGATTTTCATTCTCTCGCAATTCAATAATATAATCAAAATCATCCATGCTATAGTTCCCTGATTCTACAAATAAGTCAGGATGTTCAACCACCTTAATTGATGGTAATGTCATGACTTCACGAACTAATTCTTGATGCTTAGGATTTGATTCTCTAGCAGTGACAGCGCCATCAATAATATAGACATGATTTGAATCATATTCCCCTTTAATAAGTGAACTGCGTACAGTTTGCTTAATTAAAGTAGAGCTTATAAATAACCAACGTTTGTGAGCACATACGCTTCCAGCTACTATAGATTCCGTTTTTCCTACACGTGGCATACCTCTGATACCAATCAACTTATGACCTTCCTCTTTGAAAAGTTCAGCCAAAAAATCAACTAATAATCCTAAATCTTCACGTTCAAAACGAAATGTCTTTTTATCATCAGCATCTTGTTCAATATAACGTCCATGCCTTACAGCTAATCTATCACGCAATTCAGGCACTCTTAATTTGGTTATTTCTATTTCACTAAGTTCATTGATTATATGTTCAAAGCGATTAACTTTTTCAAGACTATCTGTTTTAATTAATAAACCTCGTCGGCCTTGATCTACCCCATTAATCGTAACAATGCTTATGCCTAACATGCCAAGTAAACTTGAAATATCACCTAGTAAACCTGCTCGGTTAACCGTGATTTCATACTCAAGATACCATTCTTTTTTTTCGGCTACTGTCATCAATATCCGCCCCTTGTTTTAAAATGGTAACCTACCATTGGAATATTAAAAATTAGTAATCATATTATAGCATTTAGAACTTAATACAAACACAAATTTTTTTATTCTTCGTTTTCAATCTGTCTCAAATTAGATATACCAAGCACCATTGACTTTTTGAATTGTTCCAGTAACACTTTTTGCAAGTGGACTCCACAAATAAGCACATGTATGAGCAATTTCATCAGGAGTTATCATTCGCTGTTGTGGTAACTCTGCTAAAATAGACGCCATATCGTCTGAATTAAATGATTGTGCCATATTACCACTTACAAAACCAGGCGTAACTGCATTGACAGTGACATTCGTCATTGCTAATTCCTGGCTTAGCGCTTTAACAAAGCCAATTTGAGCACTCTTCATTGTAGAATAAATGGTCTCCATGCTTGCACCTGTTTCCCCCCAAATGGACGAAATAACAATAATTCGACCATATTCACTATGACGTATTGTGTCTATAAAGTAACGACAACATCGTATTAATTGCTTAACATGAAGATTGTAGCTATGATCAATATCTTCATCTGACATATCTTGTAGTAAGCCGTACAAAGCTGTACCACTACTATATATCAAGCAATCAATATGTTTCACATGGCCAAACGTTTCTTCCAAATCAATATCTTGTGATAAATCAGCTTGTATAAATTCAACAGCTTCTCCTTCATACTTAGCTTGTAACGTATTTATATCAGATTGAAAATATTGAACAATGACTTCGTTACCTTCCTCTAATAACCGTTCTACAATTGCTGTACCAATACTTCCTGAGCCACCTAGTACTAATGCTCTCATTAAGATTTAAGCTCCAAACGACTATCAACCATATTATCAATATTTAAAAACTTAGATGCTGTTTCATTAATACTGTCTAATGTTATATTCTCAATAATATCTAACATATCGAACACACTAACACCCTCAAAATATAATTTAGCATATTGATTCGCTATATATTCAGGAGAATTTAAACTTGAAATATATTCACCAATAAATTGTTTTTTCAATAAATCAAATGCTTCTTGGTCTTTCAATTTACCGCGATGCATGTTGAGTTCATTTAATAACACTTCTTTCAACTTATTTGGATGTTGTGTCGCACTCGTAATGATTGAAAAACAATAGGTAGGTTCGAGCACAAATTGATAGCCAAATGATTCATCAATCAAATCTTCATTCAATAATGTTTGATAGAAATCCGTTTCTTCACCAAATACTAATTCGAAAAATAGCGTCATTTCTAAATCATGTTGTACATATTGTTGTGGTGATGCCTTAGTTGGTTCATTTTTAAATCCTAACATTAACCTAGGTGACTGTAGCTTCATTTCTTCAGTTACAAAAGGTGTTATCACTTTAGTTGGCTCATCAATAGTCGCTCTTTCAATACTAGGTTGATTCGTTTTATCTCTTTTATTTTCATGCGTTTCAACAATATCGCGTATATTTTCTGGATTCACATCGCCAACTACAAATAACACCATATTCGATGGATGATAAAATGTTTCATAACATAGATATAAGTCATCTTTTGTAATATTATAGATACTCTCTACGCTACCAGCTATATCCACTTTAATTGGATGATTTTGATACATCGCACGTAGCGTATTAAACATAATTTTATAGCCAGGTTGTTCTTGATACATTTTTATTTCTTCAGCGATAATACCTTTTTCTTTATCAACCGTTTCCTTCGAAAAAAATGGTGTCTCTACCATTTCTAATAATCTTAGAATATTACTTTCAACATTATCTGTGGCACTGAATAAATAACTAGTACGATCAAAACTAGTAAATGCATTGACTTGCGCATTATCACTTGCAAATGCAGTAAATAAATCTTCAGTGTCATCCTTTTCAAATAATTTATGCTCTAAAAAGTGAGCAACGCCATCTGGTACAGTTACAAACGCATCTTGATTATGTGGTTTAAAAGTATTATCTAGAGAGCCAAATTGAGTCGTATACGTTACGAATGTTTTTTGAAACCCTTTTTTGGGAATAACGAATAAACGTAACCCATTAGCTAATTCATGTTCAAATACACGCTCATCAATGAGTTCATAATATGTTTCTTTCATTAAGAATGACCACCCTTCGTAAGTGCGTAAATCGTATCAAGTTTTGCTTTATTGGCCATAGTTACCACATCTTCTTTAGTAACTTTTTGGATGTGATTAATATAGTTTTCATCTGTTTGCACACGTTCTAAAAGTAACTGATTTTGCATAACTTCGATAATACTTTTAGGTCGATCGGCAATCTCATGTCTATGAGAGATGATAATTTTTTTGGCGAGTTCTAATTTATCCTCGTCAAACTCACCACGTTTAAATTTATCAAACTCTTCCAAGATTGTATCTTTAGCAAGTTCAAATTTATCTGCTGATACACCACTTAATACAAAGAGATAACCATTTTTACCATCTAATTGTGAATGGATTGAATAGGCTAGACTTTGTTTTTCACGTACTTCATTAAATAAAACGGATGATGGGTCCCCACCAAACATCGTATTTAATACTACTAATGCATAATAATCTTGTGCCCCAAAACGCGTTGGAAAGCGATAACCCATATTTAATTTTGCTTGATCCACTTCATCCTCTTCAACAATATATTGTGGTTCTGAGTTTGAATCCATTAAATACGGTTCATTAGATTGCGTCATTTCAAATGGTTTAATTATAAATTTCGATTTGATTAATTGCTTAACCTCTTGTTCATCTACATTGCCAACAACATAAACCGAACATTGATCATTGTTAATCATATTTTGATATGTATGATATAAGCTTTCAGGTGTAATTGTATTTATTTTCTCAATTTGCCCTGTCGCTAAGTAGCGATACGGTTCATCTTTAAACATGTATTTTAATAAATTTAAAAATGAATATTGCGCCTTATTATCGATAATAGCTTCAATTTTTTTAGTTAGTAAAGATTTTTCTTGATTAACAAATGTTTCGTTAAACGCACTATTTTCAATGAGTGGTTTATTGATTACTTCATATAAGACATTCAGTCCTTTTTCAAAAAGTGGTGTTGAATCTTTGAGGTAACGTTCATTAACAATTTCTAATGAGATAGTGATCACATGTTTATCTTTAAATTTAGAAACAAAACTATGTATGTAAGCACCATATAATTCTGACAGTTGTTTACTAAACGCTTTATCATTTGACCATTTTTGTGTAGCACGAACTAATAATTTACTAAGTAAAGATCGTGCTGTGATGGTTTCGTAATCTAAAGGTGCCATAAATTTGAAAGTAATCATAGTTGTCTTAAATTTATCTGTAGGTAACACATCGATATGTATGTGTTGGTCTTGATTGATTTGTTGTTCTAACATTCATCCACACTCCTTAATATCAAATCTATATTTTTGTACGTGTCAGTTTAAATTTAACTAAACTGCTCTTCACATAATTTAAAGAATATAAAATAGGTTTACCCAATTCATCATAGTGTACAACCTTTAATAGCATTAAACCTTCATGTGGAGAAGCGTTCAGAATATCAGAAATATGTGGCTCATAACTAATTGCTTCAACTTCTGTTTCAGCAGAAGCAACTTTATGACCGGTATTCGTCTCAATTGCATTTAGCATGGAACCATCACTGATTTGATAATCAGTACAGGTAAGATAATTTTTTGAAATTTTATCCAAACAATAAATAACTGGCTGATGATTTGCAGTGCGTAGACGCTCGATAATTGTAATTGGTTGTTTATCTTCAATGCCTAACATTTGTGCATCTAATATGGAGGCAGGTTGTTCCTCTAAACTCAAATATTCAGTTCCTGAGTGGTAACCTGCTTCTTGAATCATATCGTTAATGCTGAATAATTTATTTAATGGATAGAAGAAGGGGTGTAATGACTTTACACTTGGTCCTTCTTCAAAGTTATCAGTCAAAACTTGTTCAGTAATGAGTTCACCAATTGCATCATAGACATCGTCTGTTTTCACATTCAATTCTCTGGCAATAGATAAATTGCTAGGTAGTTTATCACCAGGTTTTAAAGATTGTTCTTTAATTTGCTTAAGAATATACTCCTTAACTTTAAAAGCTGCATTTGTCTCTGTCATCATTTACACCTCTTCATCATCTAAATTTACTAATACTTGTCTTGGTTTACTACCTTTTTGCGGTCCGATAACTTGGTTTCGTTCTAAATCATCCATTAATCTAGAAGCACGATTATAGCCAATTCTAAATTGGCGCTGTAATAGCGACGTACTTGCTTTTTGCTGCTCAATAACAAATATATAGGTATCATCATATAGAGCATCTTCACTCTTCATTTCTGATTTGTCTACAGGTGCATCTGGTTCCATTTCTTTCACGTAATTCGCTTTTTGTTGTTCAACAACATAATTAACAACATCTTGAACTTCTTGGTCACTTAAGAAAGCACCTTGTACACGCGTTTGAGATGACTCTCCATTACCTACATAGAGCATATCACCTTTGCCGAGTAGCTTTTCGGCTCCACCAGAGCCAATAATTGTTCTAGAGTCAGTTTGAGAACTTACGGCAAATGCAATACGTGAAGGAATGTTGTTTTTAATAATACCAGTGATTACATCTACTGATGGTCTTTGTGTTGCAACGATTAAATGAATGCCTGCTGCTCTGGCCATTTGAGTAATACGTTGAATGGCATTCTCAACTTCTTTACCTGCAACCATCATCAGATCAGCTAATTCATCTACAATAACTACGATATATGGTAATTCTGCTTGTTTCTCATCGAGTTCTTCATTTTGACGTCGTATAAATTTATTATACCCTTCAATGTTACGTGTAGACGAATGTTGGAATAAATCATAGCGTCGTTCCATTTCTGCCACTACCTTTTCTAAGGCTTGAGAGGCTTTATGTGGATTGGTCACTACTGGTATTAGTAAATGTGGCACCCCATTATACACATTTAATTCTACCATCTTAGGGTCAATCAACATGAGCTTAACCTCATGTGGTTTAGCGTTTAATAGAATACTAGTAATAATACCGTTAATACATACAGACTTACCACTACCTGTTGAACCGGCGACAAGAAGGTGTGGCATTTCATTCAATTGAATTGTCATTGGTTCACCAGAAATATCTCTACCAAGACCTACTTCTAATTTGTTACTTGCTGGAAATTTAGATTCAAGCACTTCCTTAAGGGTAACTAATGAAATCTTATCATTTGGCACTTCAATGCCTACTGCTGAACGTCCAGGTATTGGCGCTTCAATACGTACATCTTTTGCTGCTAATGCAAGTGCAATATCATTATGTAAGTTCACAATTTTGCTTACTTTAACGCCTTGAGCAGGTTGAATTTCATATTGTGTTACGGCTGGCCCAATTTTAATCTGTTTCACTTTAGCATTAACACCAAAGTTTTTCATTGTAGATTCAAGTATTTGGCCTTTACGTTGAACTTCAGCCTTAGACGTTGTTTGTTGTTTAGCTGGCTGATTAAGTAATGATAATGGCGGAATGTGATATGCAGCATTAGCCTCTTCTCCCGCTTCAGAAATTGAACCGTTCATTTGATGATCATTATTAGAAGCTGAATCTGACTTTGTATTATGATGTTGATAGTTGTCGTTATTTTGATTTTCTTCTTTAGCATGATCTTCGTTATTAATACCAAATTGTCTTTTCTTGCGCTTGTTAACAGGAGGTTGTTTATTTTCTTGCGACTCACTATGACCATAAATAGGAATGTCTTCCGGTTCTGGATTAACTTCTGGAAAATCACTTACATCTTTAATTTGCTCTGACTCAAGTTGTTCTTGTTCAAATTCATTTTGTCTTTGACGCTCACGCTCTGCTTCTTTTTCACGTTGGCGCGCTTCTTTTTTGAGTTTATTTTGTGCTCTTTTTTCTTTCAAATTAGATGACGCACTTTGACTCGAATTTTTCATTTTATCAATTAAAGATTTGACAACATCTCTATGTCTAAGTTTAAGCAATAGTATAATACTTGAACTTAATAAAACTAATGTGAGGATGATGACACCTGCAATGGAAATAAGTGGAATAAATATTTTAAGTAAATAGAATCCTATTAAACCACCACCGAAATTTGGAAAATGACTATGTTCATAAGCCTTATATACATAAGATAGAACTGGCTCTCTTTGAGATACCGCCCCTTTTTGAAAATGGTAAATAATTTGTGTTGTAATCAATAACACAAATTGTAGCGATATCAATCCGAAAGTACGTCTTGTCTTAGGGAATTGCTTTTGCATTGCAATATAAACCGTAATTAAACTGAGTAATATGTATGTTAAATAGCGACTCATTCCAAACAAATAATTGAAAAAGCTATCTATCATTCGACCCACAATGCCTAATTGGAACATTCCTAAAATCGACAAAATGACTATTATGATTGCAATAACATAGCGTAAAGAACTGTCCTTCTTCTGTTGCTTTTTTTTAGTCGATTTACGGGTTGTTGCGCCCTTTTTACGGGTTGTAGTTTTTTTCTTAGTTTGTGGCAAAATCGTACACCTTCTTTATTTCTCACTTAGTAACTCTTTGTAAAACATCTAATTCTCATTTTTCCGATATGTATTATTAATATTTTTAAAAGTACGAAAGAGGTTGGAACAATACATACCACATTTAGACTCAAAGCGTCATAAAATAAAGTGAATAATTAAGGCTATTCTCAAACGTTGCCTTTAAAATTATTACACAACTGTGATGTTGTCCCGACCTCTTTTTGATTGAATATATCTTATATTTCAGAAATGACTGGTATAATCATTGGACGACGTTTCGTACTTTCAAATAGCAATTTACTGATTTGATCTCGCATATTTTGTTTAATGTCAGACCATTCAATACGTTTTTCTTGAAGACCTGCTTCAACAATTTCACGAACCTTTTCTTCTGCTTCCTTCATTAATTCTTCACTTTCACGGACATATACAAATCCACGTGATTGAATTTCTGGACCAGCAGCAATTCGTCTGTTTTTCGGATCCAATGTAACAACTGCGATAAAAATACCGTCTTCTGCAAGTAAATGACGATCTCTTAAAACGATATTACCAACATCTCCTACACCGATACCATCGATGAGAATATTGCCAGAATTAACTTTTTCGTTTAATACCATGTCTTTACCGTCGTAGTGTATAACGTCACCTTTTTCAACTAAGAAAATTTTCTCCGGTGCTACGCCAGTTTCATTAGCTAATTTAGCATGTGCAATCTGCATTTTAAATTCACCTTGAACAGGGATAAAGTATTCAGGTTTCATGATATTAATCATCATTTTTAATTCTTCCATGCAACCATGACTAGATGCATGAATTTTTTTATTATTAGGAATAATATATGCACCTGCACGCACTAATTCATTTAATGTATCAGCAATAATTACTTCCATATTCGCTGATGCAGTAATCGCTAAATATACAGAATCTCCTTCTTCGATATTCATAATTTTATGCTTATGTTGCGCCATTTGACTCAATGCCTCGATAGGTTCGCCTTCCATACCAGTAGCTATAATTACGACTTCATTTTTAGGATAATTTCCTACTTCATTAATTGGAATTAGTAAGTCTTTAGGAATATCAAAATATCCCATTTTACGTGCAATATTAAAAGAACTTTCTAATGAACGACCTAAAAATGAAACTTTACGGTTCAATTTACTTGCTGTATTTAATACTTGTTGAATTCTAATAAAATTAGAAGCATAACAAGATACAATTAAACGACCTTTCACTTTCGCAAACGCATCATAAATATGCGATTCAATTACATTCTCAGGTGTATTATAGCCTGGTTTCTCAGCTTCTGTAGAATCACTAATTAATGCGAAGACACCCTCTTCACCAATTTCAGCCATACGTTTGATATCAGGTGCATAGTGTCCTTGTAAACTTTGGTCAAATTTAAATTCACCAGTATATACGATAGAACCGTATGACGTGTGAATGCAAATACCTAAACTATCAGGAATACTATGTGTAGTATTAAAGAACGTAATATTAACATTTTTAAATCGCATAACTGAATCGTGATTAACTGTATAATAACGAACTTTCTTCTTAACGTTACGAGACTTCATATTTTCTTTAACAAGCGCTAACGTTAATTTAGAACCATACACAGGTGCATCAATTTGTTCTAAAATATAGCTAACCGCACCGATAGCATGTTCATGACCATGGCTTAAAAAGATTCCTTTTAATTTATCTTTATTATCAATGACATATTGGATGTCAGGAATAACGATATCTACACCTAACATTTCATCTTCTGGGAACATTAACCCCGCATCTAACATAAACATTTCATCGTCTACTTCAACGATATACATATTTTTTGCGATTTCGCCCACACCACCAAGTGGGATGATACGAATATCGTCATTCTTTTTTTTCACTAAACTCAAAATGTTACCTCCTATTATAAAAATCCCCGTCCATATAAACTCATAATTTATTATAATTTAATTTATGTTGGATGTACACTATTAAAGTGTTTCTCAGGGCATTATAGTCATGATTGAATTTAGTATTTAATAAAAAAATAGGGATTGATTTATTAAATCGCGCAAAACAAAAGAAAGTGGGACAGAATTTTTCTTAAATTCGTGTCCCACCCTCGTATGGATGACTAGAACAGAGAAAAATTTGATCTAAATGCCTTCTCAGTTCTGTCAGCTACTTTAATTTGCAAAATAGCATTATTATATTTTTTATATCCTAGACTCTCATACTAGTAAAATAACAGTTATTGACTAAGTTAAACATGCGTTTCTAACAAGCGCTTTACTGTTTATTTATTTTCATCTAATACTTTGTGAGATGCGTTAACGCGACCTTGTTTATCAATTTCAGTAATTTTAACTTCGATTTTATCTCCAATACTCAATACATCTTCTACTTTATTAATGCGTTCTTTTGAAATTTGAGAAATGTGTAGTAATGCATCTTTACCAGCAAATAATTCAACGAATGCTCCATATTTTTCAATACGTTTAACTTTTGCGTTATAAACTTGACCTACTTCAGCCTCACGTGTAATTTCTTCAATAATTTCACGCGCACGATTGATCATGTCTTGATCAACTGCACCAATAAAGATTGTACCATCTTGCTCAATGTCTAATTTAACACCAGTTTCATCGATGATTTCGTTAATTTTCTTACCACCTGGTCCAATAACGTCTCTAATCTTTTCAGGTTTAATATGCATGATTTCCACTTTAGGTGCATAAGCACTTAGTTCTTTACGTGGTTGATCAATCGTTTGTAGCATGTGATCCATAATTGCTAAACGACCTTGTCTAGCTTGCTCTAAAGCCTCTTCAATGACTTCACGTGTTAAACCGTCAATTTTAATATCCATTTGAATCGCAGTGATACCATCTTTTGTACCAGCCACTTTGAAATCCATATCGCCTAATGCATCTTCCATGCCTTGAATATCTGTAAGTATTGTATAACTATCTTCTCGTGTTACTAACCCCATAGCTATACCAGCAACAGGTGCTTTAATTGGCACACCTGCATCCATTAAAGCTAATGTTGAACCACAAATAGATGCTTGTGATGATGAACCATTAGATTCTAATACTTCACTTACAATACGAACAGTATATGGGAATTCAGATGTATCTGGAATAATGTATTTTAATGCTCTTTCACCTAAAGCACCATGTCCAATTTCTCGACGACCTGGTGCTCTCACTGGACCAGTTTCACCTACTGAGAAATTAGGGAAATTATAATGATGCATGAAACGTTTTTCTTGTTCTGGTCCTAAACCATCAATTAATTGATAATCGCCTAAGGCACCCAATGTGAGCACAGATAAAGCTTGTGTTTGTCCACGTGTGAACAGCCCTGAACCATGTGCACGTGGTAATAATCCAACTTCTGATTCAAGCGGTCTAATTTCATCTGGTTTTCGTCCATCTGGTCTAATCTTTTCATCAGCGATAAGACGACGCACTTCTTCTTTAACTAAATCATTTAAAATTGCATAAACTTCATCAATTAACAATTCATTCTCAGGATCTGCTTCGTCAATAAATTCAGTTGCAATCTCAGCTTTTAACGTGTCTAAATTTTCATCACGTTGTTGCTTATCAAAAGTCAAAACAGTTTCTTTTAGACCTTTTTCTTCGGTTAATGCTTTAACTCTTGATACTAATGCTTCATCACGTTCTACAGGAACGAATTCTTTCTTAACTGGTTGAATGTGTGCTATCACTTCTTCTTGGAATGCTACTAAACGTTTGATTTCGTCATGACCAAAGAAGATAGCTTCTAACATTTCTTTCTCAGTTATTTCGCTTGCACCAGCTTCTACCATGTTTACTGCATCTTTATGTCCAGCAACTTCTAAATCTAGGCGCGAAACTTCTTTCTCTGCAACGGTAGGATTAATGACATATTTACCATCAACATAACCTACGTTCACACCAGCAATTGGTCCTTGGAATGGGATGTCTGAAACACTTAATGCCATTGAAGAACCTATCATTGCTGCCATTTCTGGTGAACAATCTGGGTCTGCACTAAGCACCGTGTTCATAATTTGAACATCATGACGGTATCCTTTTGGGAATAGTGGTCGAATCGGTCTATCGATTAGACGTGCTGTTAATGTTGCTTCATCCCCTGGACGACCTTCACGTTTTTTAAATCCTCCTGGAATTTTACCAGCAGCATACATTTTTTCTTCATAGTTAACTGTTAATGGGAAAAAGTCACCATCACGTGGTTCTTTAGATGCAACGGCAGTTGATAATACGACAGTATCTCCGTAGCGTACTAGCACTGCACCATTAGCTTGTTTAGCTAGTTGCCCTGTCTCAATCGTTAACGATCTTCCAGCCCACTCAGTTTTAAATACCTTTTTTTCTTGAGACATTATGAATCTCCTCTCTGAAATCTATTAACTACATCATATCATTTATTTTTAAAATTTTATATTAGTGTTTAATATTAAACGATAAAAAAAGGAAAGTACCAAACTAAATGGTGCTTTCCTCTTAATATATTAGAATTAACGACGAATACCTAATGATTTAATTAATTCACGGTAACGTTGAATATCTTTACTACGTAAGTAGTTTAATAAGTGACGACGACGACCTACCATTTTTAATAATCCACGACGTGAATGGTGATCTTTTTTGTGTTCACGTAAATGTTCGTTTAATGCAGCGATTTCTGCAGTTAAAACAGCGATTTGTACTTCTGGTGAACCAGTGTCAGTTTCGTGCACGCGATATTCTTTGATAATTTCGTTTTTACGTTCTTGTGTAATTGCCATAATTAAATCCCTCCTAAATTTGTATACACCTTAATCTGAGCTAGGCGTCGGAGTCTCAACCCGCCAAGATAAAGGAATAATAGTAGTGAATTCCATTTCTTAGAACTCAACTTTAGATATTATACGATACATCATCACCAAAATCAACCGATAGTAGGTATTTAGCTTTTTCTTTATCATTGTTCATTTGTTCAACTAAAGGATCGATACCATCGAATTTCACTTCTGGTCTCAAGTAATGATGCCAATATACTATGACACGCTCACCATATATATTGTCATTAAAATCAAAAATGTTAACTTCAATTACTACTTCAGCTTTTGATGGGTCATGGAAAGTAGGTTTCACACCAACATTAGCGACACCACGATAGATTTTATTTTCGGCACCAATTGCCATACTTACAGCGTAAACACCTTTTTTAGGTAATACATAGTCATCACTTGGTTGAACATTTGCGGTTGGGAATCCAATAGTACGACCTCGTTTTTCCCCTTGTACTACTGTTCCTTTAATTCTGTAAAGATAACCTAATTGCTCATTGGCTTTTTTTAAATTACCTTCTTTTAAAGCTTCCCTAATCGCTGTAGTAGAAATTTTTTCGGTTTCCATCTCTTGTTTACCAACAATGGTTGTGCTAAATTCATTCATTTCATTTAATACAGACATGTTACCTTTTCCGAATTTACCATATGTAAAATCAAATCCAGCAACTACTTCTTGCACATGATTATTAATAATATAATCTTGGACAAATTCTTCTGCGGTTACACTCGCAAAGCGTGATGAAAAATTGATTACAATACAATAATCTACATCATGTTGTTCAATCATCTCAAGTTTATCTGAAAGTGGTGTTAAATAGTCCGTACGTTTACGTTCTGGATTTAACACGACAGAAGGGTGAGGATCAAATGTTGTAACTGCCTTTTTTAGATTTCGCGCTGCAGCACGCTCATCCAACGCTTCGAACACTTTATGATGACCACGATGCATGCCATCAAAAAAGCCAAATGCCATCGCAACGTCTTCTTTTATCAATTGATCTTCTTGAATTAGATGGGTTACTTCTATCACTTTCATAACTTTTGACTCCTTTAATTAAATACTTTTTTAGGTTTAATTTCATATTTTTTATCTGGATGTTGAACATAAATTGCCATTACTTTCTGAGTTTCAGAATCAACAAAAACTAATTGTTCATCAATGATTTGATTAAAAAGTCTTTTATTAAACTTTTGTCCATTTAATATTCTTTTTTTCATATTCTCATCAGAAATGTTGATTTTCGGCAAACTTTTCAAACCATATTCTATAGGAAAAAGCTGCGATTGTAATGCGTCTTGCTCATGTAATTGAGAAATTTGCTCTAATGTGAGACTATCCTCAACATCAAAACCACCTGAATTCGTTCGCGTTAATAAAGACATGTGTGCCGGATAACCTAATTGTTTACCGATGTCCGTAGCGAGTGTACGAATATAAGTTCCTTTACCACATTTCACCTTAATATTAAAATGACATTTCTTATTTTCAAATTGGAGATCAGATGTACGCTCAATTAAATCAATTTTCACTTGACGCACTGGCCTTTCAACTGTTTCACCATTTCTTGCGTATTCATATAACTTTTTCCCATTGACTTTAACAGATGAATACATGGGTGGAATTTGTTCTATAAGGCCTTCAAAAGTTCTCAAAACGTCATCTATGTCGGTTGTATTAACCTCATTTTCAAGAACCTCAACTTTATCTATAACTTCACCCGTCTGGTCTTCAGTAGTAGTACTTTCTCCTAATGTAATGGTCGCATGATAGGATTTACCCATGTCCATGACGTAATCACTTACACGCGTTGCAGGACCAATACATATAGGCAATACACCTGACACTTCAGGATCTAAGGTTCCAGTATGACCAATCTTCTTAGTTTTTAAAATCTTTCTTAGTTTGAAGACGACATCATGACTCGTCAATCCACGTTCTTTATAAACGGGTAAAATACCGTTATACATTTTTTCACGTCCTTCATTTTAACTACCTCTATGTATCATAACTTATCTGACTGAATATGTGTTATGAAAATTAATTGTTATAACTTAAATTGACTTAGCAAATCACACTTTTCACTTACTATCAATATTCCCTTGAAACTCAAAATGAGACGGGAGTGGAACATCATTCGATTTGAATTTATTGTCCCACCCCCGTATAGGCGACGATTATTTTGAATAGCTTAAAAATTAGTGTTTATTCTATTTCTCGTTCAATTTATATTTGTAATGTTAATAAAATAACAAAGTATATTGCTATAACTTAGTTAATAGACAATTATCTATCTTGCTTATGCAAATCTTGAATCATTTTCTCAATTTTATTACCATACTCAATTGATTCATCATATTCAAAGAATAATTCTGGAATAATTCGTAGTCTCATTCTTGAACCTAATTCAGATTTAATGAATCCTTTCGCTTTATCTAATGCTTTAAATGTATCATTAACCTCTTTTTCACTACCTAACACAGTAAGGTACACTTTGGCTTGTGATAAGTCGTTTGTTAATTCAACATCTGTAATTGTGATAAAGCCCACTCTAGGATCTTTAACTTTATTATTTACGATATCCATAATTTCTTTCTTCATTTGTTCGCCAACGCGTTCTGCTCTCATGTTACTCATGGATATTTCACCTCTTTAAAAAATTTGTCTTTTCATTATACCCTTATAACTATGCTCGTAAAGACATAGAAACTAAATTTATCATAAAATTTATTCATTATTTTATTATATCTTATTAGCGCTAAAAACAAAATTTCTAATGTTCATTATCAATTGAAATCGTTGTATTTTTGCTTCCTTTAATATCCTTTAATCGTTTTTGACCATAAATTTTCTCAAATTTATCATAAAGTGGATTCTTCCAAGTGTGGCCTTCAAAATCTTTATATTCAGAAACAATAAACTTATATGTTTCAATATCTTTATCATCTTTTAAATTAAATATTTCTTTCTTACTATCTCCATGGCCGGTCAAATTAATTTCTTCATCTACGTAATTGTTAATATAAGAATCACCACTAAGAGCCATAGCAAACTCAGGTTTAACCGGTAAACCGTTTTTGTCCCATGCTGCTACTGCTACAGTCACTTCTTTAATATCTTTATTACTCTCATTTACTATAATTGGATTTAATTGATCAAACGCACGTACATATCCATCATTAGTGTCTTTATCAATAAACTTTACTGTCCCGACGTGCACATCTTGATTATTTAATTTTTTATCAAGTGATGTTGCATTATATGAAGTTAACATTCCACCTTCTTTTCCAGCTTTTACAGAATTACATCCTGATAATAGTATAACCCCACTCAAGCAACAGCCTATTGTTAAATTTGCAAATTTTTTCATAGTTTTCCCCTTTGAAATCTCAAATTTTTCATTTTTATAATGAATATATAATATCAAATTTTTCATTTTTATTACTATATAACTTTTTCTTATTTATTTACTTTTTTATCTTAAAATATAAATAGATAAGAAAGTTTTAAAGTGATTTTCTATTTTGGGATTTGAGAACTTAGATTTTGTCTATGCATAAAGAAGCATTTTGTCGAGACTGTTTTTTAGAAGCATTAATTTCATGAAAATAAACACACTAGTACTTAAGTAAGTAAATCTAAAAGGATAATGAAATGTAGTTGAACGCGAGCTCCAATATAAAAAATCTTGAAAAGAGATTTCACAAACTAAGCAAGTTGGGCAAGCGCGCCTATCATACGAGGTATTGTAAAATGAAAAAGCCAGTAAATGAATTTATAAAAACTCATTTACTGGCTATATTGATGAAATTATGTCCCAGACTCAGTCCACTTCATAACTCATCGTTTTATCTTTCGATTTCAACCATCTCGAATGCTTCGATAATGTCGCCTTCTTTAATATCATTGAATTTTTCAATTGTGATACCACATTCATAACCTTGGGCTACTTCTTTAGCATCATCTTTGAAACGTTTCAATGTGTCTAATTCACCTTCGAATAACACAATTCCGTCTCTAATAATACGTACACCTGCGTTACGAGTAATCTTACCTTCTGTAACATAACTGCCTGCAATTGTACCAACTTTAGACACTTTAAATGTTTGACGTACTTCAGCTTGTCCGATAACTTGTTCTTCAAATTCAGGATCAAGTAAACCTTTCATAGCTGATTCAATTTCTTCAATAACGTTATAAATAACACGATGAAGTCTCATATCAACATTTTCTGCTTCTGCAGCACGTTTAGCACCAGCGTCAGGACGCACATTGAAACCAATGATAATACCATTTGACGCATTAGCTAATGTAACGTCTGATTCATTAATTGCACCAACTGCCGTATGAATAATACGCACGTTAACGCCTTCAACATCAATCTTCATAAGAGAAGCGGCAAGTGCTTCAACTGAACCTTGAACGTCACCCTTGATAATAACATTAAGGTCTTTCATTTCACCTTGTTTCATTTGTTCGAACAAATTATCTAATGATACATTTTTGCTTTCTTGACGTTGTTGAATAACGCTAGCTTCATGGCGCGCTTCACCAATACGACGCGCTTGTTTCTCATCTTTGAAGACAACGAAGCGGTCCCCAGCTAATGGTACATCATTAATTCCTGTAATTTCAACAGGCGTAGAAGGACCAGCTGATTTAATTCTTTGGCCCAAATCGTTAACCATTGCACGAATTCGTCCAAATGTATTACCTACTACGATAGAATCTCCGACGTTTAAAGTACCATTTTGAACTAATAATGAAGCGGCAGGACCACGAGATTTATCTAATTCTGCTTCAATTACTGTACCAATCGCTTGTTTATTAGGATTCGCTTTTAATTCTTGCACTTCAGCAACTAAACCAATCATTTCTAATAAATCATCAATACCGTCACCACTTAATGCTGAAAGTGGAACAAAGATTGTTTCACCGCCCCAATCTTCAGGAATTAAACCATATTCTGTTAATTCTTGCATTACACGATCAGGGTTTGCAGTTGGTTTATCAATTTTATTCACTGCTACAATTGTAGGAACATTAGCTTCTTTAGCATGGTTAATTGCCTCAATTGTTTGTGGCATTACACCATCATCGGCTGCAACAACTAAAATTGTAATATCTGTTACTTGCGCACCACGCGCACGCATTGTAGTAAATGCTGCGTGTCCTGGCGTATCAAGGAATGTGATTTTTTTGCCTGCATTTTCAATTTGATAAGCACCGATATGTTGTGTGATTCCACCCGCTTCTCCTGCTGTTACTTTAGTGTGGCGAATTGAATCAAGTAATGTTGTTTTACCATGGTCAACGTGTCCCATAATAGTAACTACCGCTGGACGTTCAATTGCATCAGAATCATCTTCTTCTTCATCAAAATAAATTGATAAATCTTCTTCGTTCACTACGACTTCTTTCTCTAGTTCAACACCATAATCGTCGGCAATTAATTCTAATGTTTCTTCATCTAACGCTTGGTTAATATTGGCAACAATACCTAATAAGAATAACTTTTTAATAATTCCTGCTGATTCAATATTAAGTTTATCAGCTAATTCGCCAACTGTGATACCTTCTTCATATGTGATTTTAGAAGGCATTTCTTTTGGTTCTGCTGCCGGCTTATTGTTTTTGTTACCTTTATTATTTTTATTGTTTTTGTTATTCTTGTTGTTTTTATTATTTTTGTTATTGCCTTTGTTATTGTTATTTTTGTTGTTATGATTGCCTTTTTGATTCACGTTACCTTTGTTATTTTGTTTATTATTTTTATTATTGTTATTGTTTTGTTGTTTTTGGTGATTATTTTGAGTGTTTTGTTTCGTATCATTACCACTTTCTTGTGGTTTAAACTTTTTATCAAGCGATTTAATTTGATCGTCCTCTAACGCTTGCATATGGTTAGAAACTTCAACATTCATACTTTTTAACTCATCTATAATCTCTTTACTCTTTACATTTAATTCTTTCGCATATTCGTAAATTCTTTTTTTACTCATATAATCACTCCTTACAATATTCATCTATCATCGACGTAAGCTTAGACGCAAACCCAGAGTCTATAACTCCTATGTTTACACGTTCCGACTTACCTAAAGATTGTCCTAATTCTGCTCTTGTACTAAAAATCCTAAATGGGACATGATACGTTTCACATTTATTTTTTATATTTTTCAAAGTGTTTTCTGAGGCATCCGATGCCATGATAACAAGTTTAATATTATTTTTCTTAATCTCAGTAAGCAATACAGATTCGCCAGATTTCACTTTACGCGCTCTCATTGCTAAACCTAAAAAATTTAAAATTTGTTCTTTATTCATTTAGGAATCTCTTCTCTATAAATCAAACGTATAATTTCTTTATAAACAGGGTCTAGCTTTTCAGAATCTGCATTAAAATATCTTTCAAGTACGCCCTTTTCTTGAGCTGCTTCTACACTTTGTACATCTTTTGAAACATAAGCGCCTCTACCTTGTTGTTTGCCAGTACCATCAGCAAAAATGTCGCCTTCTTTGTTAATTACAACGCGAATCATATCTTTCTTGGGACGCATTTCATTTGTAATAATACATTTGCGCATTGGAATCTTTTTCTTCTTCACTTAATTACTCACCCCAATTATTTGCTTATACGTCTTTGTCTTCACTGTCTACTTCATCAGTATTTTCAGAAGGTTCATCGATTTCTGCTGCTAATTCTGCAGTAGTTAAATTCGATTCTTCTAAATCAACATCATCAATTTCAATATCTTCATCATTAGAATCAGATAAAACAATATCATCTGCTAATGCTTCTGATTCAATCACAGGGTAAATTCCCGCTTCGCGCGCATCAGTTTCAGATTTAATGTCAATTTTCCATCCAGTCAATTTCGCAGCTAATCGTGCATTTTGACCTCTTTTACCAATAGCTAATGATAATTGATAGTCAGGAACAACAACAACAGTAGATTGATTGTCTTCGTCAACGATAACTTCTAATACTTGTGAAGGACTTAAAGCATTACGTACAAATACTTTTGGATCTTCATTCCATTGAACAATATCAATTTTTTCTCCACCAAGTTCTTCAACTACAGCTTCAACACGCGCACCTTTAGCACCTACACATGCGCCTACTGCATCAATGTCTGGATTATCAGAATAAACACTAATCTTAGAACGATCACCGGCTTCACGAGCTACTGATTTTACAATCACTGTACCATCATAAATTTCAGGTACTTCTTGTTCAAATAAACGTTTTAATAAGCCAGGATGACTTCTAGAAACATAAATTTGTGGTCCTTTAGTTGTTTGTTCTACTTTGTTAACATAAACTTTGATGCGTTCGTTAGGAATATATTTTTCATTTGGACTTCTTTCAGCTTCAGATAAAACCGCTTCAATTCTCCCTAAATTTACATATACATAACGATGATCAACTCGGTCGATAACACCTGTTAAAATATCGTCTTCTTTGTCAATAAATTCAGTGTATAAAATTTCTCTTTCCGCATCACGTAATCGTTGCATTACAGCTTGTTTAGCTGCTTGTGCACCAACACGGCCAAAATCTTTTGGTGTAACATCTTCTTCGTAAATATCGCCAACTTCATAAGCTGGATTTTTAACGAGTGCAGTACTTAAATCTACTTCATCTCTATCATCAAATACTTCTTCGACAACATCTTTACGTGCAATAACTTTGAATGTACCTTCATCCATATTTAACTCTACACGTACGTTTCTAGCACTATCATAGTTCTTTTTATATGCAGTAATTAAAGCTGCTTCAATCGCATCAATTAATACTTCTCTTGGAATTTTCTTTTCTTTTTCTAAATATTCAGTTGCTAATAAAAGTTCATTACTTGCCACAATTATTCCTCCTCATCACGTTAAATCATAACAGCGTGACGTGCTTTTGCAATTTTATTTCTTGGTATTTCAATTTGTTTTGTTTTAGCTTTCTCTTTAACTTCCATAGTAATTACATCATCATTAACAGCTTTTAAAATACCGAGCCATTCTTTACCGCCTTCAATTGGCGCATATAATGATACAAACACTGGTTTTTCAATTGCATTTTGATAATCTTTTTCTTTTTTTATTGGACGTTCTGCACCCGGTGATGCAACGTCTAAGTAGTACATTTCTGGAATTGGATCATTTTCATCCATTACTTCGCTGATTTTTTCAGAGGCAAGTGTGCAATCATTTAAATCGACACCGCCTTCTTTATCAATTGAGATTCTTAAGAAATGATCTTTCCCCTCTTTAGTGTATTCAACTTCTACTAATTCAAAATTCAATTCGTCTAAAACAGGAGTTATGATTGTTTCTACTTCCTCAGTGATTTTACTCATACAGGCCTCCTTTTTCGGCAAATAGAAAAGAGCGGGTATATGCCCACTCTTTCTGCCTGAGTCTAATTTTTTACGCACAATAAGTATATCACACTTTAATTCCTTAAACAAATGTATACTAACTGTGTCAATAGGATTGACGAAATGAAATCAAATGTTCACAACATAAGTTCGTTTACATATCAAAGATAGATAACTGTGCTTTGTCTGGTAGGTCAGGTAACGAACCTAAATCATCAAGGTACTCGATGATTTTTTGAGATAATCCAGCTTTCTTATTTAAATCTTCTTTAGATAAGAAAGGACCATCTTCTCGTGCTTCTACAATACGTTTAGCAACATTCTCTCCAAGTCCAGGCACAGAAATAAATGGAGGGATTAACGTATCTCCTTCAATAATAAAGTCAAATGCCTGACTTTTCTCGAGACTAATCGGTTGCATACGGAAACCACGGTGCGCCATTTCATTCATGATTTCTAACACAGTAAGCACATCTTTCTCTTTTTTACCGAGGTCCATGTATCTAGAATACATATCTTTCACTGTATTCTTAATACTTTCTTTATCTTTAATCATTGTAATCAAATCAAAGTCTGAAGCACGAATTGTAAAGTATGCTGCGTAATAATAAAGTGGATGATGCACTTTAAAGTATGCAATTCTCACTGCCATTAATACATATGCAGCCGCATGGGCTTTAGGGAACATGTATTTAATTTTCAAGCAAGAATCTAAATACCAGTCTGGTACATCATTCTCTTTCATAGCGTCTATCATTTCATCAGTTAACCCTTTACCTTTTCGCACTGACTCCATCGTTTTGAAGGCCATAGAAGGTTCTAATCCTGCATACATTAAATAAACCATTATATCGTCACGACAGCCTATAACGCTTGATAAATCACAAATACCTGTTCGGATTAATTCTTGTGCATTACCTAACCATACATCGGTACCATGAGATAATCCTGAGATTTGAACTAATTCTGAAAACGTCGTTGGCTTAGTATCTTCCAGCATTTGTCGAACAAACCCTGTTCCAAATTCAGGCACACCAAATGTCCCTGTCTTACAAAGAATATCTTCTTCAGTTACACCCAATGATTCCGGACTACTAAAGATTTGCATCGTTTCTTTATCATCGACCGGAATGGTCTTTGGATCTATACCAGATAAATCTTGTAGCATACGAATCATTGTAGGATCATCGTGTCCAAGTATATCTAGTTTCAACACATTATCGTGGATAGAATGGAAGTCAAAATGTGTCGTCATCCAAGAAGCACTTTGATCATCTGCTGGAAATTGGATTGGCGTGAAATCATAAATGTCCATATAATCCGGAACAACAATAATACCACCAGGGTGTTGACCGGTTGTACGTTTGACACCTGTACATCCTTTAACAAGGCGATCGATTTCAGCACCACGTTTGTGGATACCTTGATCATTTAAATAACCTTTAACATAACCAAACGCTGTTTTTTCAGCAACAGTACCTATTGTTCCAGCACGGAATACCTTGTCTTCTCCGAACAGCACTTTAGTGTAGTTATGTGCGTTAGGTTGATATTCACCACTAAAGTTCAAGTCAATATCAGGTACTTTATCCCCTTTAAATCCTAAGAACGTTTCGAACGGAATATCTTGCCCTTCTTTGATAAGATCGGCACCACAAGTACTACATTTTTTATCAGGTAAATCAAATCCTGAACCTACAGAACCATCATCAAAGAACTCACTTGTTTTACAATTAGGGCAAATGTAGTGAGGTGGGAGCGGATTAACTTCAGTAATTTCTGTCATCGTCGCCACAAAACTTGAGCCTACCGAACCACGTGAACCTACTAAATAACCATCATCCAATGATTTTTTCACAAGACGTTGAGAGATCAAATAAATAACTGAGAATCCATTCCCGATAATACTTGCAAGTTCTTTTTCAAGTCGATCAATTACAATTTGTGGTAAATCCTCACCATATAATTTTTTAGCATTTGTATAGCTTAATTCACGTATTTCTTCATTCGCACCATCCATGCGTGGTGTGAATAGCTGATCTTTAATCGGAATAACTTTATCTATTCGGTCTGCTAAGTCATTGGTGTTTTTAACTACAATTTCGTGTGCTTTTTCTTCACCTAAGAAGTGGAACTCATCTAGCATCTCATCTGTTGTTCTAAAATGTGCTTCAGGTAATGTTGAGCGATTTAAAGGATTACCGGGTTGTGAGGCAATCAATATTTTACGTGCAATGGCATCATGCTCATATAAATAATGTGCGTTACCTGTTGCTAAAACAGGAATACCAGTACTTTCTCCAGCTTTCAAGATACGGTCATAGATTTCGTATAGTGTTTCTGTATCTCTAATCAGCTCTCTATCAATCAAATCTTGATAAAGTTTTGGTGGTTGGACTTCAATAAAGTCATAATACTTAGCAATTTTTTCAACTTCTGACTGATCTCTTTGCATAACAGCCGTGAATAATTCACCTTCATCACATGCAGTTCCTACCAAGATACCTTCACGATATTCATTTAATAATGATCGTGGAATTCTTGGTGTACGATAGTAATATTTAACTAAAGAAGCACTTACAATCTTAAATAAGTTTTTTAGACCTTCTTGTGTTTGAACAATTAATGTTACATGTGTTGGTCGTGCACGTTTATATGCATCCTCATTCGATAGTTTTTGGTTGATGTCTTTGTGGTTTGTTACGCCTAATTCTTTCATTTGTTGGACCATTTTAATGAAAATATATGCCGTAGCTTCAGTATCATAAATGGCTCTATGGTGCTGTGTTAGTTCTACACCATATTTTTTAGCTAAAAAGTTTAAACCGTGTTTACCATATTCAGTATTAATCGTACGTGATAATTCTAATGTATCAATGACACCATTCGTTGATGGGCCAAACCCAAGTCTTTCATATCCTGTGTCGATGAAGCCCATATCGAATGATGCATTATGCGCTACAAATATAGCGTCGCCAACCCACGTTTTAAATTCTGTTAGTACTTCATCAATTTCAGGCGCATCTGTTAACATATCATCAGTAATATGCGTTAAATTTATAATCGTTTCTGATAATTTCTCATGTGGATTACTGAAACGTTCAAATTTATCAATAATTTCTCCATCTTTTACTTTAACAGCAGCCAATTCTATAATTTGGTCATATTGGTTTGACAGTCCTGTCGTTTCAACATCAAACACGACATATGTAGCTTCTTTAAGATCTCGGTCTGTAGGTTTATAAGCAATAGGTACTCCATCGTCTACAAGCATACCTTCCATACCATAAATCATTTTGATGCCGTTTTTTTCAGCTGCGCCATGCGCATCGGGAAATGCTTGCACGACATTATGGTCAGTAACTGCTATCGCTTTATGTCCCCATTTAGCAGCTTGATCAACATACGCACTTATGTTAGGAATGCCATCCATTTGGCTCATTGATGTATGCAAATGGAATTCTACTCGTTTTTCTTCTGCTTTATCTTGCTTTGGCGCCTTTTTGATTTCTTCAATATCAGACATCATCATAACCAAATCTCTGACAAATGTGTCTTCTTCAATACGTCCTTGAGCACGAACCCATTTACCAACACTAAGTGCCTTAAAGTGATCTAAATCGTCTTTATTTTTTCGTGTAAACATTTTAAGCACTAAAGAGTCCGTATAGTCTGTCACTTTTAATTCAACAATGTGACGGCCACTCTTCAATTCTTTAAGGTTAATATCAAATATAACACCCTCAATTGCAACTTTGAATTCTTCTTCAATAATTGACTCAATAGGTTTAATATTTTCAACTTGTATTGGTTTACCAATTTGGCATTTTTCAACATTGCTTTCGTTATTATCTTGTTGTTTCGCTTTCTCAGCTTTCATTTTTTCGATTTTTTCGGTAGCTTCACGCGCACTCTTCTCATCCTCCTCTTGAATATGCGCTTCAAGTGAGGCTAAATCATCATAAGAACTTGAGTCATCTGTTTCAAATACGACTTTATCTATATCAAAACCACATTTACGAAATGCTTTTACTAAGCTACCATTACATACTTTATCAAAGTGATTTCTTTCGATGTCATTTGAGGTCATTACTTTGAGCACATTGCCTGACATAATTAAACGTTTCTGTTTAAGCTGACCTTTCACTTTAGGCGATAGTGCAGTGTGTTCAATACAATGACCAAAATATTTAATGGCATGTTCATCTTGGTTACTTGTATCTTGAATTGTAAAATGCCAATCAACTTTGGCAATGTCTTTAAATTCTTCAGTAATTGCATTTGTAAAAATTAAATAATCTTCGTGTGATAGAAAATATGGCAATGTAATTTGAAATTCCCACGTTCTATTTTTATTTGACACATCTACTCGCGTTAATTCACCTTGTTCAATAATTGTTTGATCAAGTTGATTGGAAACTTTAATTTGGTCCGCAAGTACTTTAAATTTTTCTTGATTCGTCATTGCCATGACAGATAACCACCCTTATATTTAACTCTTTTCTCAATTTTGTTTTAACGTAAAGTGTTATGTTCTAACTACAAACTTGATATCTATTATACTACTTTGAGTGATGCATTTCATTTGCTGCGTTTAATTCTTTTAATAAAAAAGAGGCTTAGACAACTATGAAATTGTCTTAACCTCATTTCGATTAGTGCATTGATTGCTATATTAACTCAGTAATGACTTAGACGCTTAAATCATACGTCTAAGCGTTCACCATATTATAATTGACTGTATAATGTAGCGATATAGTCAATTAAATCATTTATATGAACATCTTCACTCTCACCAGTTTGACGCACTTTGACTTCGACGATACCATCACTCGCATTTTTACCTACGACAATTCGTATAGGTAAACCAATTAAATCTGCATCGTTGAATTTAACGCCTGCACGATCTTTACGGTCATCATAAAGTACATCATATTGTTGTTGCAATGTTTCATACAATTGATTACCTAATTCAAGTTGTTCATCTTTTTTAGGATTTATTGTTATTAAGTGTAAATCAAACGGTGTTACTGATTTTGGCCAAATAATACCATTTTCGTCATTATTTTGTTCGACAATAGCACTTAATGTTCTTGATACACCAATACCGTAACATCCCATGATTAATGGTTTAGCTTTACCTTGATTATCTAAGAATGTTGCGTTCATTGCTTCTGAGTATTTTGTTCCCAATTTGAATACTTGACCAACTTCAATACCTTCAGCAAATTTCGCGTCACCAGAGCCATCACTTAATGGTTCACCTTCTAAGATAAAGCGGAAATCACCATATTCATCAACATTAAAGTCGCGTCCATTATTGGCATTTACATAATGGTAGCCATTTTCATTTGCACCTACAACTAAATTATTTAAATCTTTAACAAAATTATCAGCGTAAATTTTAATTTCTTTATCATGAATTGGTCCTAATGATCCTGGACTTGCACTTAATAAATTAATAATTTCATCTTCAGTTGCCATCTCAACATGATCTGTTCCGAAGTACGCTTTAACTTTGACATCATTTAACTCATGGTGACCTCTGATTAAGAACATGATAAATTCACCATCAATTTTGAATATCATCGTTTTCACAATTTCATCCAATGGACGATTTAAAAAGTCTGCTAATTCTTGAGCAGTTTTAACATTAGGTGTTTCAATCTTTTCAAGTGGTGCAACTTCAGTATGTTTTTCATTTGGATAATATGCAACTTCAGCTTTTTCAATGTTAGCTGCATAATCACTATGTTCACTATAAACAATCGTATCTTCACCAATTTCACTTAGCGCCATAAATTCATGTGTATGATTACCGCCAATCGCACCTGAATCTGCAACTACTGGACGCGCATTAATACCAACGCGTTTGAATATACGACCGTAAGCGTTGTACATATCTTGATACGTATCATCAAGTGATGCTTCATCAGCATGGAATGAATAAGCATCTTTCATAATAAACTCTCTACCACGTAATAACCCGAAACGTGGACGCTTTTCATCACGGTATTTAGACTGAATTTGGAATAAAGATAATGGTAATTGTTTATATGACTTAAGTTCATCTCTCACGATAGAAGTGACTACTTCCTCATGCGTTGGTCCTAGTGCAAATTCACGACCATTACGGTCTTTTAATCGCATAAGTTCTGGACCATAGGCACCCCAACGACCTGACTCTTCCCAAAGTTCTGCTTGTTGAAGCGCAGGCATTAAAATTTCAACAGCATCTATACGTTCCATTTCTTCACGAATAATTTTAGAAATATTATTTAAGACACGAGAAGCGAGTGGCAAATAGCTATAAATACCACTTGTGCTTTGTTTAATTAACCCTGCTTTTAATAATAATTGATGACTTAATGCTTCTGCTTCAGCAGGTACATCTCTCATTGTTGGAATGAAAACTTTCGATTGTTTCATCACTTACTCCTCCTTAATTTATAAGAAATAACGTTGTATGTCGTTCCAAGTTACTAGAACCATGATAATTAAGACAAATATAGCACCAGCTGCTATTATCATTGTTTCAGCTTTCTTATTCACTGGTCTTCTAAAGATGGCTTCATAAAGTACGAATAAGATTCGACCACCATCAAGTGCTGGGATTGGTAACAAGTTCATTATACCTAAGTTAACACTTAACAGTGCAGTGTAATACGTTAATGCAATAACACCCTGTTTCACAACAGAATCGACATTATGATAAATACCCACTGGACCATTTAACATGTCTAAAGAAAATTGACCAGTAAATATACTTGCAATCATTGTGCCTACTGCTTTAAATATTAACGTACTCGCACTTACAAACTGATCAAACCCTAAAGCTATTGGTTTAATTAATGTATGTTCTTTTTCCGGCTGGAAGCCTAAAATGTATGTCGTTTCAGAATTTAATTTTGTTTGTTTAATTACTTGTTTCTTAGGTGTTATATCAACTGACTTGATTTGATTATCTCTTTCAAATTTTATCGTTGTTTTGTTATCTTTAATTTTATTCGCAGCAGATTGTATATCGTCAAAATCCTTTGTTTTATATGGACCTACTTGAACAATTTTATCCCCAGCTTTTAATCCTGCTTGTTGTGCAGGGTAGTTATCAGCTAATTGCGCTACTGAAGTAGTAGGTGTACCTTGGAAATAAGCTAATGCAATAAATAAAACCAAAGCCAATATAAAGTTAAACAAAGGGCCTGCAAATAATGTTAAAAATTTTGGTAATGGTTTCTTGTGTGCAAATTGGCGATGGCGTGGTGCAATTTGGATTAAGCTTCCATTTTCAACGAAATAGGCCTTCTCAGCAATGTTAAAGTGATGGCGCTCATTGTCATATGATGTAATACCTTCTATATATAAATCTTCTTTAAAGTCACATTTTTTGACTTCGATTGCTTCTATTTTTTGAAATTTATGTTGATCATCTAAAATAATATGCGTAATTTCATCTTTATCATTAAGCTTAACTTTAACATTCATGCCTGGTTCAACTGGCGGTTCTTCTAAACCATCCCCAGCCATTCTTACATATCCACCGACTGGTAATAGACGGATTGTGTATAACGTTTCATTCTTTCGGAAACTAAAGATTTTGGGTCCCATACCTATCGCAAATTCAGGACACATTATTCCAGCACGCTTAGCAAAGAACATGTGACCATATTCATGTACTGTAACCAGTACACCAAACACGATTATAAATGAGACAATAGTGATTAAATAACTCACGTGTTACACCTCAATTAAATTAATTTTCTACTTTATTCATAAGAATGATGTAGATTATCTATGATTTAGTTAAATTATTCAAGAATTTTACTTTTAATAAAAGGAGTTAAGAATTACATCATCTACTATATCTAGTCAAATGTGCACTCAATAACTCCTCAATTATAGCACTATACATTTTTCATATATAAATAAAACATTAAAATCATACTACATTTGTATTAATAAAATGTTGAGTAATGGTAAAACAAACATAAAGCTATCAAAGCGGTCTAATATGCCGCCATGACCTGGTAAAATTCGTCCAGAATCTTTAACACCAAAATGACGTTTAAATCCTGATTCAACTAAATCACCTAGTTGACCAAAAATACTTAAGATGATTGTTACTAATAATAGTAACCAAATGTTTAAATTAAAATCAACAAACCATAACATAACAATTGGTACTATTAAACTACAAATTAAGCCACCAATAAAGCCTTCGATTGTTTTATTTGGACTGATCACTGGCCACAATTTATGTTTCCCCATCAAACGACCGAAAATATAAGCCCCTGTATCAGTTAACCATACCACTAAAAATGCATAAAGTATGTAATGTAAACCATCTGAACGTGTTGCATAGAAATACATAAATCCAATGCCTACGTATGCAACTGACATCAGACAAAATGCTGCGTCCATAAAACTAAATCTATTCTTAGACAATACAGTATAACTTAATAAAATAAAACTCATTGCGATTAAACTTTTTAACTGAATATCACTAACCCAGTCACCTGCTGATTGAGGCAACATAATAATGATTAATGCTAATGCACTAAAAATGCCAGGGACTGAAAGTAATTTAATCATATTCATATTTAAGAGTTCTTTTAAAGCAATTAAAGCGAGTAAGTACGCAAACAACATGAGTGTTGTTCCACCCATTAATAAAATTGGGAGAAATATTATCAAAGCAATAATTGCGGTTAAAGTTCTAACTTTCATACGCTACTCCTTACTTAACCCTCCAAAGCGTCTTTGGCGAGATTGATATATTTTTAAACAATTTTTAAATTCTTCACCGTCAAAGTCTGGCCATAATTTCTCATTGAATATAAATTCACTATAAGAAGACTGCCAAATAAGGAAATTACTAATACGTTGTTCGCCAGAAGTACGAATTAATAATTCAGGATCTGGGTATGAATGTGTCATTAAATGCTTGGTTATCATTGATTCGTCAATATCTTTACTGCCTTGACCGTTATGTTGAAGTTCATCATAAATTGATTTCATACTTTGTACAATTTCAGCACGTCCACCGTAATTAATAGCAAATATCAATTTTAATCCTGTATTATTTTTAGTTTTTTCTTTTGCGTGTTCAATCGCTTCTATCGTCGATTTAGGAACGGCTTCCAGAAATCCAATTGTTTCAATTTGAACATTTTTTTCAATGAGTTCTGGTAAGAATGTTTTCAAAAAATTTACAGGCAAATTCATGATATAATTCACTTCATTTTCAGGTCTAGACCAGTTTTCAGTTGAAAAAGCGTATAAGGTTAAGTATTTAATGCCCAAATCACTTGCTTCTCGCGTTACCGTTTTAATCGTTTGCATACCTTCATAGTGACCTTTTATTCTAGGCATTTTACGCTTTTTGGCCCAACGTCCATTGCCATCCATGATAATCGCTACATGTTCAGGTAAATTATGTAAATCTAAATCATCGTTCTGACTGATTTTAGTCTTATTTCTTTTTATTAGCTTTTTAAACATGGTCTTTCCTCCGAGCCTGATCATCTCTATTATATTATATTAGTTATTTAAGAAATCATCTATCATTTTATCATACTCGATAATGGCATTGAATAAGCAAATGAAAAAACTGTACCAAAGTCTGAATTGGCACAGTTTAGACTAAAATAATTTATAGTAATGTATAAAGTACGCTTTAAATACAACTTACACATTATTAAATGAATTAATTTATTGTCGAACTCATTAAACAGACATAATGTCTTTTTCTTTGTCTTCTACTAATTGATCAATTTCCTTAATAGAATTATCAGTTGCTTTTTGTACATCTTCTGTTTGACTTCTTAAGTCGTCTTCAGTAATGTCTCCATTTTTTTCATCTTTTTTCAATTGGTCGTTAATATCGCGACGAATGTTTCGAATTGAAACTTTCGCATCTTCACCAATTTTCTTAACATTTTTCACTAACTCTTTACGACGTTCTTCAGTTAAAGCAGGAATTGTGATACGAATAACTTCGCCATCACTTGTAGGATTTACACCTAAGTTCGCAGCGTTAATTGCTTTTTCGATATCAGCCACTGAAGTTTTATCATATGGAGAAATAACTAATAAACGTGCTTCTGGCACATTGATACTAGCTAATTGTTGAACTGGAGTTGGAGCTCCATAATAATCAACTGTTACGCCACTTAATAAATTTGAATTTGCTCTTCCAGCACTGATATTTGCTAATTCACGTGATAAATTATCGATAGATTTACTCATTCTAGCTTTAGTGTCTTGAATAATGTCACTCATACTAATTACACCTCTAATTATTTAGTTATTAATGTACCTATTTTCTCGCCCATAACTGCACGTTTAATATTTCCTTCTTCCATAATTGAGAATACATTTAATGGAATATTATTATCCATGCAGAATGATGAAGCTGTTGAATCCATCACTTGTAATCCTTCTTGTAACATTTGGATATGTGTTAAGTGATCATACTTAACCGCATTCTTATCTACTTTAGGGTCTGCTGAATATACACCATCAACATTATTTTTACCCATTAAAATAACATCGGCTTCGACTTCTGCTGCACGTAACGCTGCAGTTGTATCTGTAGAGAAGTAAGGATTGCCAATACCTGCTGCGAAAATTACAACACGTTTCTTCTCTAAATGTCTAATAGCTCGTCGACGAATATAAGGTTCAGCTACTTGTTTCATTTCAATAGAAGTTAACACGCGAGTGTCACATTCTAATTGTTCTAAACTGTCTTGAAGTGCAAGAGCGTTCATAACTGTAGCAAGCATACCCATGTAATCCGCTGTACCACGGTCCATACCTAAGTCACTACCAGTTTTCCCTCTCCAAATATTACCGCCACCAACGATAACTGCGATTTCACAATCCATCTTAGCAACTTCAGCTACTTGCTGTGCTACACTTTTAATAATGATTGGATTAATACCAAAACCTTTGTCTCCTGCGAGTGCCTCACCACTAAGTTTTAATACTACACGTTTATATTTAGAAGTTTGCGCCATTGTTTTTTCCTCTCTATTGTAAAAATATGTAATATATACAAGTAAAGAAGACACTGACGCGCCTTCTAACATAAAGTATGACTTTATAATAGAAAACCTCAAAGGTGTCTTCTTTCTTGTAAATCCTGTCGACAGATTATTTCATTTGACCTTTAACTTCATCTGCGAAGTTTTCTTCACGTTTTTCCATACCTTCGCCTACTTCATAGCGAACGAAGTCAACAAGTTTACCACCTTTAGATTTTAAGAAAGCTTCAACTGTTTGATCTGGATCTTTAACAAAGTTTTGATCAACTGCACAAATTTCTTGAAGATATTTACGTAAACGACCTTCAACCATTTTTTCAACGATTTTTTCTGGTTTACCTTCATTTAATGCTTGTTGTTTTAATACTTCTTTTTCGTGGTTGATTTCTTCTTCTTTAACTTGTTCAGAAGAAACATATTTTGGATTGATAGCTGCGATGTGCATTGCTACATCTTTAGCAGCTTCTTCATCAGTAGAACCTTCAACTACAGTTAACACACCAATGCGTCCACCCATGTGTAAGTATGCACCAAATGCATCGTTATCAGATTTAGTTCTGATTTCGAAACGACGGATGCTTAATTTTTCACCGATTGTTGAGATTGCTTCTTTCATTCTTTCATCAACTGTTTTACCACTTGATAATTTAGTTTCTAATAAAGCATCTACTGTTTCAGCTTTGCTATCAAGAATTTGATTAGCAATTTCTTTAACTAATTCTTGGAAGCCTTCATTACGAGCTACGAAGTCAGTTTCAGAGTTGATTTCAACGATAGCAGCTTCGTTTCCTTTAACTTCAACATGTACTAAACCTTCAGCTGCAATACGGTCTGTTTTTTTAGCTGCTTTAGCGATACCTTTTTCACGTAAGTAATCAATCGCTTTATCGATGTCACCATCAGTTTCTGTTAGCGCTTTTTTACAATCCATCATACCAGCGCCAGTTCTTTCACGTAATTCTTTAACAAGTTTTGCTGAAATTGCCATTAATTATTCCTCCAATATTTCTAATTGTAATAATAGATGATACCTAAATATTACCATTAAAGTCACTATAATTTCCAATACTCTAGTTAACTTTAATTATTATTTTTTATTATTTGAAAAAAGGGCGATAAGCATTACATCTTATCACCCATTTAAACTATATCTTAGTTTGATTCAACAGTAGTATTTTCTTCAGTTGATTCTGATTCTTGAGATTCTTCTTTTTCATCTAAATTGATGTTTTGCTCTGCAGCTACTTCATCGTTAGAAACACCTTGTTGACCTTCTAAGACAGCGTCAGCCATTTTACCAGTTAATAATTTAACGGCACGAATAGCGTCGTCGTTCGCTGGGATAACATAATCAATTTCATCTGGATCACAGTTAGTGTCAACAATACCAACGATTGGAATATTTAATTTACGTGCTTCAGCAATCGCGTTGCGCTCTTTACGAGGGTCAACGACGAATAATGCTTGAGGCATTGATTTCATATCACGAATACCGCCTAAGAATTTGATTAAACGGTCGTATTCTTTTTTAAGTTCAACAACTTCTTTTTTAGGTAAAACGTCGAATAAACCGTCTTCTTCCATTTTCTCGATTTCAGAAATACGTTTAATACGTTTAGAAATTGTTTTATAGTTAGTTAAAATTCCGCCTAACCATCTTTGGTTAACGTAGAATTGACCAGCACGTTCTGCTTCAGCTTTAACTGATTCTTGTGCTTGTTTTTTAGTACCAACGAATAAGACTCTACCGCCATCTTCTGATACTTGTTTGATGAAGTTATACGCTTCTTCAACTTTTTTCACTGTTTTTTGTAAGTCAATGATATAGATACCATTTCTTTCAGTGAAGATATATTTTTTCATTTTTGGGTTCCAACGGCGTGTTTGGTGACCGAAGTGAACACCGGCTTCTAGTAATTGTTTCATTGAAATTACTGCCATTTTAAATTCCTCCTAGTGGTTATTTACCTCCATAATAAACTCATATAAAGACAATGATTGAATTGCACCCTCTACATGTGCGTTTATTATGTGTGTATTGGCTTTATAGCCGACAATAATAATATCATACTTTTAATTGCCGTGCAACGTTAATTTATTGATTACGTCAATACGTAACTCTTTCGATATTTCGAGCAATTAAAAAACTGCTGCAGATACATGTTTTAGCCTCGCAGCAGTTAAACTTCAATTTATTAGAATAATTATGCTAATACTAATTATTTATTACGTTCTAATTCTTCAAGAAATTTTTCTTTTTTAACTTTAATAAAGGTACCTTTCATCCCTAAGGATCGTGATTCGATTACACCAGCACTTTCAAGTTTACGTAATGCGTTAACGATAACTGAACGTGTGATACCTACTCTATCTGCTACTTTAGAAGCAATAAGTAAGCCTTCATTACCACCTAATTCTTCAAAGATATGCTCAATAGCTTCTTTTTCTGAATAAGATAATGAATTAATAGCCATTGTAATAGCTGCTTTATCACGCGCTTCTTTTTCAACTTCATTATGCTTCTCACGTAAAATTTCCATTCCAATTACTGTAGCAGCATATTCACCTAATACTAAATCATTTTCGTTAAAGTCATCTTTAACACGACCAAGTACTAATGTACCTAATCTTTCTCCCCCACCAAGAATAGGAAATACAGTCGTACGACTGTCGTTAAATAATTCTTTGTCTTCTGGAGGGAATACTGTTAATTCATTATTAATATCAATATTTGATTCAGTTTGTCTAACATCCATTAATAGTTCAATATACTCACTAGGAATATGTTTACTTTCTAACATGTCATTGATTCTTTGACTCTTTAAAAGTTCATTCAAACTTGAACCTAAAATTTTACCTCTACGTGAAACAATAAATACGTTCGTTACAGTAACGCTACTAATTGTTTGAGCAACGTCCTTAAAGTCAACGGCAATACCCTTATGTTTTTGTAATAGTGTATTTAATTCTCTAGTTTTAGATAATAAGCTCATAAAATTTCTCCTTTATTTATATTATAAAATAAATGCACTTAAATCTTTATTTGTTGAAATAGATTTCAACTTATCATCAACATATTGTGGTGTTATATCTACTACAGCATTTGGCATGCTAGGTGCCTCAAATGATAAATCTTCAAGCATTTTTTCTAGGATTGTGTGTAAACGACGCGCACCAATGTTATCAGTGTCTTGGTTTACTTGATAAGCCATTTCAGCCAATCTTGTAATCGCTTCCTCGGTAAAGTTCACAGTGACCTCTTCAGTTTGGAGTAGTGCCTCATATTGCTTAATAAGTGATAGTTTAGGTTCTGTTAATATTCTGTAGAAATCATCCACAGTTAAGCTTTCTAATTCTACTCTAATCGGGAAACGACCTTGCAATTCAGGTATTAAATCGCTAGGTTTAGATACATGGAATGCCCCCGCACCAATAAATAGCATATGTTCAGTATTTACAGTACCATACTTAGTTTGAATCATGCTACCTTCTAAGATTGGCAAGATATCTCGTTGAACACCTTGTCTTGAAACATCTTGACCACTATTAGCATTATTCGTTGCTACTTTGTCAATTTCATCAATGAAGATAATACCCATTTGTTCTGCCAACTCTAATGCTTCTTGATTCGCCGTCTCTTGGTCTATTAACTCATCCGCGAAATCATCAGCTAAAATCTTACGCGCTGTTTTAACAGGCACTTCACGTTCAACCTTACGTTTAGGCATGAGTTGATTCATCATATCTTGCATTTGCTGATTTTGATTAGTACCTAGCATTCCAAGCGCACCTGGATCTTGTTCAACTTTAATTCTAACTTTCTCTTCTTCAAGTTTACCATCTAATAATTGTTTTTTGATTTCTGAACGATTCGTTTTAATTTCTTCAGTTGGTGTTTCTTCTTCCTCATCATCATTATTACCAAAGTTTGGAATTGCGCCACCAAATAATGACTCTAATGGATTGTTATTATTTGATGCTTTTTTCTTCATACTTGGCACTAATAATTTAACTAATTTTTCATTTGCTTTATTAAGCGCTTCATCTTTGACCAAGTCTTTCTTTTGATCTTTAACAAGTCTTACTGCCACATCCACTAAATCACGAACCATACTCTCAACATCTCGTCCAACGTAACCTACTTCAGTAAACTTAGTGGCCTCCACTTTGATAAATGGGGCGCCAACAACCTTAGCCATACGTCTAGCTATTTCCGTTTTACCAACACCAGTTGGACCAATCATTAAAATATTCTTAGGCGCGATTTCTTGTTTAGTTTCTTCGTCAAGCAAACTTCTTCTATAACGATTTCTTAACGCAATGGCAACTTTACGTTTAGCATCATCTTGCCCAACTATATATTCATTTAATTTAGATACGATATCTTTAGGTGTTAATTTTATACCATTTGCATCCATATCTTTTACCTCCAACCTAATATACGTCCATTTATATTCATTTCCATTTGTTTAACGTTAAAGTGTTTCCACTATAATATTATCATTAGTGAACACACAAATGTCAGATGCAACTTTCAAACTTTCATAAGCCATTTCTTTTGCTGATAAATGACTAGCATGGCGTTTCAACGCTCTTCCAGCACTTAATGCGTAGTTTCCACCTGAACCAATTGCAATTAAATCATCATCTGGCGCAATCACTTCTCCAGTTCCGCTCACCACTAATATTGCATCTTTGTCCATTACAATTAACATTGCTTCTAATTGACGCAGTTGTTTATCCCCACGCCATTCTTGTGCTAGCTCAACAGCTGCACGTTCTAAGTTACCACTAAATTGTTGTAACTTTGTTTCGAATTTCTCGAACAATGTGAAAGCATCTGCAACACTTCCAGCAAATCCAGCAAGCACTTTCCCTTCGTATAATCTACGAACCTTACGTGCTGTTTGTTTCATAATGACTTGCTCACCAAGTGTCACTTGTCCATCACCAGCCATTGCCGCTTCACCATTGTATCTAACAGCATAAATCGTTGTTGCATGTAATGATGTTTTACTCATTTATTTACTCTCCTTTTTCGCTCGAGGATGTGCATTTAAATACACTTTACGTAATTGTTGATTAGATACATGTGTATATCGTCCACTGGTTGATAGATTTACATGTCCTAATAAAGATTGTACCGTTCTCAAATCCGCTCCTTGATTGAGTAAGTGTGTTGCAAACGTATGTCTAAGTTTATGGGGATGAATTTCTGTCACTCCTGCTGTACGTTTTACAACATCATTTAATACATACCTAACGCCCCTTTCAGTTATAGGTGCGCCATTCATATTAACTAACAAATATGAATGTTTGGCATGTTGTATCGGTTTGAATTCACTTAAATATTGTTCAATACTTTGGCGACAAAATTCTCCAAACGGAACAAATCGCTCTTTGTTTCCCTTTCCTAGTACCTTTACACCAGGTAAAGACATATCAATATCTTTAAGTTGTATATTTACTAGTTCTGAAACACGTATACCAGTTGCATACAATAATTCTAAAATAACTCGATCACGTAATCCCTTTTTAGAATCTTGAGCTACAGTTTTAAATAAAGCCTCCATCTCTTCTTCATAAAAAAACTGTGGTAAATAGTTTTCCTTCTTAGGATGAACCAGTTGAACAAAAGGATTGATGATTGTCTCATCTTGTGTCATCCAAAACTCATAGAAAGTTCTTAACGTTGAAATCTTCCTTGATACAGTAGTACGTTTCAAATTTTGCGAATATAAATAACTTAAATAATTTCGAGCATCTTTATATTCAAAATTTTTTATGCTTAATAACTCTTGATCTAAAAAACGATTAAATTGTACTAAATCATCATGATATGATTTTAAAGTATGGTCGGAGAAATTCCTTTCAACTTTGAGCATATTTAAGAATGTAACTTGGATTTCTTCCACTTAAAAATCCCCTCCATCATATGCATTGTAGCATATAACATGAAAGGGACTAAAACAATTAGCTATAGAATTCAAAATCTTTTGAGAATTCTTTAAAACTTTGAATTGACATATTTTCTATCAATTATAAAGTTTATATTATTTTTAAAGTGTTTTCTTATAATTTTCTAAATATTCGAGTGCTCTATTTGCTTGTGCCTCGTAACGTTCTTTTTTATCTTTGATACGTTTTTCAAGTGATGGGAGTAAACCAAAATTAGCATTCATAGGTTGGAAATTCTTTTCATTTTTGGCATGAGAGATGTAATATGCCATACTACCTATCATTGTTTCTCTTGGGAATATTACTTCACCTTTATCTAATATTTTATGAGCTAGATTGATGCCAGCAACAAGGCCACTTGCTGCACTCTCAACATAGCCTTCAACACCTGTCATTTGACCTGCAAATTGAATTCGATCTTCTTTAATCAATTCATACTTTTCATTCAACACGTCAGGAGAGTTAATAAAAGTATTTCGATGCATGACACCATATCGAACGATATCTACATTTTCTAAACCAGGGATAAGGCGAATGACTTCTTTTTGAGCACCCCATTTTAAGTGTGTTTGGAAACCAACAATATTATATAGCGTGCCTGCAGCATCATCTTGTCTTAATTGAACAACAGCAAATGGACGTTTGCCTGTTTTTGGGTCTTCAAGTCCCACTGGTTTCATGGGTCCAAATAATAATGTTTTACGTCCACGTTCAGCCATTACTTCAAAAGGCATACATCCTTCAAAGTATTTTTCTTTTTCGAATTCATTTGTTGGTGCAACCTCTGCTTCAAGTACTGCATCATAAAAGCGATTGAATTCTTCTTCGGTCATTGGACAATTCAGATAAGCTGCTTCACCTTTATCATAACGTGATTTCAAATACACTTTATCCATATCTATGGATTCTTTTTCTATTATTGGAGCGGCAGCATCATAAAAATAAAGTTGATCTTTACCAGTTATGTCTACGATTTCTTTAGCTAAATTTTCAGTAGTTAATGGGCCCGTAGCAATAATCGTATACCCTTCAGGAATACTATTTATTTCTTCATTAATTACTGTAACGTTTGGATGATTTCTTAAAGTTTCAGTAATGTAACCAGAAAAATCATGTCGATCAACTGCTAATGCACCACCGGCAGGCACTCTCGCTTTATCAGCAGCAGAAATAATTAACGAGTCTAATCGTCTCATTTCTTCTTTTAGTACACCTACACCATTTGTTAAAGCATTACCACGAAGTGAGTTAGAACATACTAGTTCTGCAAATTTATCAGTATGATGCGCTGGTGTTTGTTTAACAGGACGCATTTCAATCAAATTAACCTTGATTCCTCGTTGAGCTAATTGGTAAGCAGCTTCTGAACCAGCTAAGCCTGCGCCAACAATATTTACAGTTTGACTCATGGTTTTCCTCCTTTTAATTTCTATCTATTTTTGAACTTCTTCTTTGTAATCACAGTTAGAACATATAACTTGTGAGCTACGTCCTTTTTTATGTTCCATTAAGTAATGATTACACTTAGGACAATCACGGCCAACAGGTTTATCCCAAGAAATAAAATCACATTCGGGATAATTTGAGCAACCATAGAATAATCTATTTTTCTTAGATTTTCTTTCAACAACATCTCCATCTTTACATTTAGGACATGTAACACCAATCGTTTTAATAATCGCTTTCGTATTTCTACAATCTGGGAAGTTTGAACATGCCATGAATTTACCATAGCGTCCCATTTTAATTACCATAGGCGAACCACAAACTTCGCAATCTTCACCGGCTGGTTCATCTTTAATTTCAACTTTTTCCATTTCTTCCTCAGCACGTTCAACGTCTAATTTGAAACTTCCATAAAAGTTATCAATTACTTTTCTCCACCCGATATCTCCTTCAGCAATTTTATCCAATAATGTTTCCATATTAACCGTAAATTCCACATCAATAATTTCAGGGAAATAGTCCTTTACTTGTTCGTAAACGATTTCACCTAATTCTGTAGGAATAAATCGTTTGCTTTCAAGTTTGACGTAATTACGTTTTTGGATTGTATCAATAGTAGGTGCGTAAGTTGATGGTCTACCGATTTTTAGTTCTTCTAATGTTTTGACTAAACGTGCTTCTGTATATCGTGGCGGTGGTTGTGTGAAGTGTTGTGCTGGCTCAATTTGCGTCGCAGTTACTTCATCACCTTTACTTAAATTTGGTAATTTGTTTTCTTTTTCATTATCTTTATCGTCTTTGGCCTCAACATAAAGTGTCATGAAACCTTTAAATTTAATTGTTTGACCGTTCGCTCTAAATTTAATGTTATTTTGAGTAACATCTAAAGCAACCGTGTCTAGGATTGCTGGTGCCATTTGACTTGCCACAAAACGTTCCCAAATCAATTTATATAAACGATGCTGATCTCTCGTTAAGTACGATTTCATTTCATCAGGTGTGCGTAAAGTACTCGTTGGACGAATTGCCTCATGGGCATCTTGGTCACCTTGTTTACCTTTCGCTGTTCGATTAGAAATATAATCTTTACCATACTTATCTTCAATATATTTTTTTGCTTCGTCTTTTGCTGTTTGTGAAATACGAGTAGAGTCCGTTCGCATATATGTGATTAATCCAACTGTGCCTTGTCGTTTTAGATCAATACCTTCATATAATTGTTGCGCAAGCATCATTGTTTTTCGCGCTTTAAAGTTCAACTTACGCGCGGCTTCTTGTTGTAATGTTGATGTTGTAAACGGATTAGCAGGATTTCTAGTTTTTTCCTTTTTATTCACATTTGTTATTTCAAATTTATCGCTGTCTAGTTCAGTTGTGATTTTTTCAACATCTTTTTTAGTTTTTAACTTAAATGGTTTGTTTTTATAATGAAGAAACTTAGCAGTAAATTTTGATTTTTTATATCTAAATTCACCTTCTATAGACCAATATTCTTCAGGCTTAAAGTTACGAATCTCGTTTTCTCTATCGATAACTAATCTTAAAGCAACAGATTGAACACGTCCTGCTGAAAGTCCTTTTTTCACTTTCTTCCATAAAACTGGTGAAATGTTATAACCAACTAATCTATCTAAAATACGGCGTGCCTGTTGTGCATCTACTAAATTCATTTCAATGCCACGAGGGTGTTTGAAACTTTCTTTTACAGCATCTTTTGTAATTTCATTAAATACTACTCTGTTTTCTTTTGTATCATCAAGTTCTAAAATTTTTGATAAATGCCAAGCAATCGCTTCACCTTCACGGTCAGGGTCACTCGCAAGAAAGACATTTTTAGCTTTCTTAGCGTATTTTTTTAAATCTTTTACTACTGGTCCTTTACCGCGAATTGTAATATATTTCGGTTCAAAATTATCTTCTACATCGACACCCATTTGACTTCTTGGTAAATCTCTAACGTGTCCCATAGAAGCTATCACTTTATACTTTTTACCTAAATATTTTTCAATGGTTTTAGCTTTTGCAGGCGACTCAACTATGACTAAATTATCTGCCAAAGTGAATTCCCCCTTGCTATTTCAATTACTAAAGATAAATGATAAACGGTCAATTTTGATTTTGTCAATATTTAAATTCTATTTAAGTGTTTTTTAAACTTATTTTAATAATATTTTTAGCTATATATTAGAAATAAATGTACATTATTTATACAATAAAACGGCTATATTTATGTATGTTAATAATCACAAGTGATATCATCTGCTTTAGTAACAATCATCGCTCCTTCTTGTGCACGTCTCAAATTCCCTTTCGTTAATGGGTTGAAAAGTGAGCCTGGCAGTACGTATACATTTCTATTTTGTTCTAGTGCACAATCAATAGTAATTTGACTACCACTCTTAACCCGAGCTTCAGTAATTAATACACCTTTAGAAAGACCACTTATCAATCGATTGCGTTGCGGAAAGTAATAGCGTCTGATACGTTCAAAGGGTGGATATTCACTTATGACTAATCCTTTTTCTTCAATTATATTGCGTAATTCTTGAGTTTCTTTGGGATAATGATGTAAATGGCCATAACCTAAGATAGCTATAGTTGGAAGATGGTATTTCAACGCGAATTGATGCGCCATACTATCGGCACCTTTCGCCAAACCAGAAATGATTGTTAAAGGAATATGCGTAAATTGTGGAAATAAGTATTGAATTGCTTTAGCAGAATACTGTGTTGCGCTTCTTGAGCCTACAACGCCTAATGTATTTAACGATGTTAGCAAGTTAATCTTACCGCGGTAAAATAATACAAATGGATAATCGTAAATTTCTTTTAATAGTTTAGGATAGTTCCCATGAAATATTGTTATAAAATTTATATTATATTGGTTAAGAAATGATAGAATATCTTTCTCGTCTAGATCATAGAATTTATTGTAACAATGGCCCTGGTGATATAAAGTGTCCCAGATTTTAATTGTGCCAATTTGGTCATTATTAGAGTAGCTAAAAAAGTCAGGATACAATCTTAATAAATGATGAAGATGTTGTGTCGTATATCCCGCCCATATCAATTTCAAAAGTATCATATCGTTGTTAATCATGAAGTCGTCTCCTTTGATAACATTATAGAATAAATATGTCTTGGTGCACATTTCAATTACAATACAATTTAGCACAAATATTCATTAACACTTAATGAGTAATTTCTACATTGAATTATGTAAACTATCCAATATAGATTAAAACAAATAAAATAATCTGAAACTTAAAAGTCTCAGATTATTTTGAAGTTATCATGTTACATGTGTCCGCAGACGAAAGGTTCAAGTTGACGTTAATTTAGTTGTTCCCAATTAGTTTTACTCATTTTCGGTATAGCTTGTATAAAAATTTATTGACTGGCTTAATAAAATCCCCTACGTATTCCTCAATAAAGGCATTAAACCCTTTTTTAAACTGTTGCACACCATAATCTTCTGCTTCATTGCCAAAGTCACCAGTAATTCCATAAAAATTGTACCGATGAATACCTAGTTGTTTCGCGTGACATATCATATCCCATTGTAATCGATATGCCCCCATAAATTCATTATATTTAGGATTTGAGCCACTTGATAAATAATACATTTCATGCGCATTATGAATAAATAATGCCGCTGCTAAATCTAATAATGTACCATCTGTAATGATTAACTGCTCAGTATTTCTAATTTTATTATGCGTGCTATCTAATTGCTGTTTAATTTGTTGATATTTCACTTTTGTCTTTTTTGAATTGACATTGACATCTAGCATTTGTTTGATTTCAGTCATCGCACATTCTAAATCATTAGCTTTGGACTTTAAGGTTCTTAAATAATGATTTAAATCAATATAAGCTAGTTTCAAACACGCATTGTCTCCATAAGTGTCTAACATCTTTCTAAAATAGGGTTCTTCTTGAAAATGGAAACCATGTTTTTCTTCAGCCATGTGAAATAATCTATAAAATCTATTCGTATCTTCAATAGACAATGTTTTAATTTGTACATTCATTTCTATTGTTTTTAAGATATTGCGTCGCGTTTGATACGACATCTCTTTTAACAATTGTTGTTCGCTTTTATCTTTTAAATTTAAAATAGAATGCCATCTAATTTGACTCATTCCTGAGTAACCAGTAGTAAATCCTTGATGTTGATAACCAAGTCGATTCATTACTTCAAACCAGTTATCGTTATTAATGTGTTCAATTATGTCGCCATCAGCAGTTCTAACATTCTCAACTATATATGGATCAACCTGTATAAAAATGCCTCTTCGACGACGTACATATTGTGTTAATTTTTTAAAGAAAAATTCAACTAATGACAAATTAGAATAATCCATGACTGGCCCACGATGTGTATAAAAATATTTGAATGCCTTTAACACTCGAGCATCTGTCAATAAACATGCTGCAATAACAGTGTTATTTTCCTTCACTCCGACAAGGTGAGCACCTAAATGTCGTTCCTTACGATAAATATATAAATCTTTTACCTGTGTATAATGTGAAAAATGATGATCTACGAATGTATTAAATTCTTCTATGCTAAGCTTTGTAAAAATCATATTTAAAACCCACTTCCAATCATTTATGATGGCCCTAATATAAGATACGTCTTCAGTGCAAATCATAAATTCAAAGCGGTCTTATTATTGAATGTTGTCGTTTCATGTTGTTCTCCCCTATCATTCATACACTATAAATATAATATCACTATTAAATAAAAAATAAATATATTTCTCGAAAATTTATTATAAAAAGAGACGTATTTTAAAACAAAATAACTCCGTTCAAAGTATTTAGAAGTTATAATACTTTGGACGGAGTATAGTGGATCATTTATTGATTTACAATCTCATTATTTAATTGTTAATAATTCTTCATAGATACCAGCGTCTTTAGCTGCTTCGATTAATGTTGTACCGATTTCAGAAGGTGTATCAGCAGTTTTTACACCACAATCATTTAATGTTTTAATCTTTTCGGCTGCTGTACCTTTACCACCAGAGATGATTGCACCAGCGTGACCCATACGTTTGCCTGGAGGCGCTGTTTGACCGCCAATAAATCCAACAACTGGTTTATTCATATTAGCTTTAATCCATTCAGCAGCTTCTTCTTCCGCTGTACCACCGATTTCACCAATCATTACTACAGCTTTCGTATCTTCATCTTCATTAAATGCTTTAAGCACGTCGATAAAGTTTGTACCGTTGACTGGGTCGCCACCAATACCTACAGCTGTAGTTTGACCAATACCTTCTTCAGTCAATTGATGAACTGCTTCATATGTTAATGTACCAGAACGAGATACAACACCAACGTGACCTTTTTTATGAATATAGCCTGGCATAATACCAATTTTACATTCATCAGCAGTAATAACACCTGGACAGTTAGGTCCTACTAAACGTGTTTTTCTACCTTCTAAATAACGTTTAACTTTGACCATGTCTACAACAGGAATATGTTCAGTGATGCAAATTACCATATCTAAATCTGCATCCGCAGCTTCTAAAATAGAGTCCGCAGCAAATGGCGCTGGAACATAAACTACAGATACATTAGCACCTGTTTCTTCTTTAGCTTCAGCAACAGTGTTATAAACAGGCACGCCTTCAACAACTTGTCCACCTTTACCTGGTGTTACCCCTGCGACAATTTGTGTGCCATAATCAAGCATTTGTTTTGTATGGAAAAGGGCAGTAGACCCTGTAATACCTTGTACCATTACTTTAGTATTCTTATCTATAAATACACTCATCTTAGTGTTCCCATCCTTTCCTTACGCTTCTTTAACAAGCTTAACAATTTTTTGTGCACCTTCAGCCATTGTAGCTGCTGGTTCAATTGCTAAACCTGATTCATTTAAGATTTCTTTACCGCGTTCTACATTTGTTCCTTCTAAACGGACAACTAGTGGTAAAGTTAATTCAACTTCTTTAACTGCTGCCACAATACCTTCAGCGATAACATCACATTTCATGATTCCACCGAAGATGTTTACAAAGATACCTTTAACATTGTCGTCACCTAAGATGATTTTGAATGCTTCAGTAACTTTTTCTTTTGTAGCACCGCCCCCTACGTCTAGGAAGTTAGCTGGATTTCCACCAAAATGATTAATTGTATCCATTGTAGCCATAGCTAAACCAGCACCATTAACCATACAACCAATATCTCCATCTAATGCAATGTATGATAAGTCATATTTAGATGCTTCGATTTCTTTCGGATCTTCTTCTTCTAAGTCTCGTAATTCTTGAATATCTTTATGTCTAAATAATGCGTTATCATCGAAATTAATTTTAGCATCTAACGCTAAAACGTCACCGTCTCCAGTAGTAACTAATGGGTTAATTTCAACGATTGAGCAGTCTTTTTCAATAAATACATTGTATAGAGAAATTAAGAATTTCGCTGCTTTGTTAATTGATTCTTTTGGAATATTAATATTGAAAGCAATACGACGCGCTTGATATGGTGATAATCCAACAACTGGATCGATTGTTTCTTTGAATATTTTTTCTGGTGTTTTAGCAGCAACTTCTTCAATTTCAGTACCGCCTTCTTCTGAAGCCATTAAAGTTATGCGGTCAGTTGCACGATCAATAACAAAACCTACGTAATATTCTTTTTGAATATCGCAACCTTGTTCGATGTACAAACGTTTTACTTCTTTACCTTCAGGTCCAGTTTGATGTGTGACTAATTGCTTACCTAATAATTCATTGGCATAAGTTTCAACCTCAGATAATGATTTAGCAATTTTAACTCCACCTGCTTTACCTCTACCCCCAGCGTGGATTTGTGCTTTAACCACATAAACCTCAGTGTCTAATTCTTTTGCCTTCTCCACTGCTTCTTCAGCAGTAAATGCAACTCGTCCTTCTGGAACGGCTACGCCCATAGAACGAAATATTTCTTTACCTTGATACTCGTGGATATTCATCTTCCATCCTCCTACTTCTTAGGTTAAGTTCAGTTATAATTATAGAAAATGAAAGCGCTATTGTAAACTGAAAGTATTCTACTTTTTGCAATTAATTTAAAATTCAAATAATTACGTCATAGATTTGATTGGTTCGAAGCTACGTCGATGATGAGGCGTAACGCCATAGTTATCTAAACCTTCTAAGTGTGCTTTCGTTCCATAACCAACATTTTTTTCAAATTCATAACCTGGATATTCCTCAGCAATTTCTCTCATCAAATCATCTCGATACTCTTTTGCCATTATACTCGCTGCTGCAATTGATACACTCTTAGCGTCACCTTTAATAATCGATGTTTGAGGGATTTGAGTGTCTAAAGCCATTGCATCTATGAGTAAATGATCTGGCTGATTTACCAGTTGAGTCAAAGCTCGATTCATTGCTATTTTAGTTGCATTATAAATATTGAATTCATCAATTTCTTTAGGACTTGCTATACCATAGGCGTATTCAAGTACACCCACTTTAAGTTGTGCATTAAGCACTCGTCTTTTAGTCGCCGATACTTTCTTAGAGTCATCTAAACCTAAATAGCGATGACCTTGATTTAATATAACCGCACATGCAACCACGGGCCCTGCAAGCGGACCGCGACCCACTTCGTCAATCCCACAGATTAATGCTTCGGGATGGGTAGCTAACAACGCATCCTCAAATTGATTCATTTGATAATAGTGGTCGACAATGTCTTGTTCTTTAAGCAGTTGTTTACGACGTCTTGATATAGCTTGGTGTACACCTTTACGGGTGTCTTGGTTGAATTCATGCTGCTCTAATTCATCTAATGAATGTATGTCAGCTAATATACGTTTAATTTCATTTATTGTCTGTGTCATTTTCTAATTCACACTTCATTTCTGAATATAAGTCGAAACAATATGTACCAATTTTAGCATTGCGTACATCGTTTATGATAAGTTCAATAACCGCTTCATAATCCACTTCATTTCCTCTTTGTAAAAGACCGCGTCGACGACCAATCGCATCAAACCATTCTAATATTTCGGCATCTGCAGGTACATCAATTTTATAATGTTGTTTAAATCCATCTAAATCATGATGAATTAAAAATTGTAGACCATAGATTGCAACTTCATCTAAATGTACGATGCTATCTTTAATCGCACCCGTTAGACTTAATTTCTTACCAACCGTTTCATCTTCAAATTTAGGCCATAAGATACCAGGTGTATCTAACAATTGTAGCGACTGTCCTACTTTAATCCATTGTTGTTGTTTTGTCACACCAGGTTTATTACCAGTTTGAGCAATATTCTTTCTTGCTAATTTATTAATTAATGTCGATTTACCCACGTTAGGTATCCCCACAATCATAGCTCTGATGGCCCTTGGTTTAAGACCTTTAGCTTTCTCACGCTCAAATTTTTCTTTTGTTGCAGCAATCGCCGCAGTTTCGACGCCCTTTAAATTTTTACCATGTTTTGCATCTACTGCAACAGGATAATATCCTTTATCTATAAAGAAGCTTTCCCATTTCTGCATCTCATTTAAATTAGCCATATCTTTTTTATTGAGAATAACCACACGTGGTTTCTGTTTAATTACTTCATCAATCATTGGATTACGAGAACTATATGGAATTCGTGCATCAACTAATTCAAATACAACGTCTACTTTCTTCAGTTGTTCTGTAACTTCTCTTTTAGCTTTTGCCATATGTCCTGGATACCATTGTATTGCCATTGATTGTCACCTTACTTTCTTTATATTTTACTTTAACTTGTTGATTATAATTGAAATTATAAATAAGAGCCACTGTTTAATTGGTTCACCCTTTATTTTAGCATTCATCATTTAAAACGAGAAAGTGCAATAAAAGGAATCATGGTAAAAAGCATAATTACTTTTATTCATATGAACTATCCCCTACAATTTAAATGTACTATTTAAATTTCAATCCGATTATTAGAGGTAAGTTATGAAGAAAATATTTATATATATAGGTATATTTTTTACTTTGTCACTCTTAGGACATAGCTATATTATTTACCGCTTCATTCATGACGGTATATTATTTACAGGTCCAAATGATGGTATTGAACAGATGGTACCGATTCAGATGTTTTTATTTGAAAAGTGGAGTCACGGTAACCTCTTTTATGCTTCTGATTTTGGATTAGGTGGAGACTTTTTCACTGATTTAAGTTATTACTTTTCAACGAACATCCTATTTATTATCAATGTTCTATGTATCATACTATTAAAAACGATTATACATATAAACACACAAGGCTTACTATTTTGGATGGTAAATGCACTCGTTATCTCTATAATTAAAGCTACAATTGCAATGTATTGTACCTATCTTTATAGCAAATACTTATCACGTAATACGTGGATAAGTCTTATCATGGCGTTTTTATTTGTCATGTCGCCACTATATTATCGCTTTACAGTGTATTGGCCATTCTTTAGTGATGTCTTCATTTGGTTGCCGTTACTCTTGCTCTCGATTGAACGCGTGCTTCAAAAACAGAAATTGGGTCTTTTCATTGTTACAGTCACACTGATCATGATAAATAATTTCTATTTTGCATATTACCTTTGTCTAATAGGTGCAGGTTACATACTTATTCGTATCATCTTTAGACATTCAAAAGATATTATTTCACGCGGTAAAGCGATAATATTATTTGTAATTAGTGCTATTTTAGGATTAGGTAACAGTTTATTTATGTTTTTCCATGGTGTTCAAAGCTTCCTAAACAATCGTCGTGTCCCCTTCTCTGGAACGGTGGATACCTTTGAAAAGCTGAATATTAACACAAATATCTTCTTTGATAACTATTTAATTGTGTTACTCTTCTTAACAATTCAAGCGCTATTGTGCTTTAAGCTTTATAAACATTACTACTATCGCTTATTCGCCATGTTAACACTAGTGTTTATCTTACTCAGCTTTGTGCCATTTATTGATCAGGTGTTTAATGGATTTTCCGCACCACAAAAACGCTGGCATTTTATACTTTCATTCAATTCAGCAATGTTAATTGGGTTATTCATTAAATATTTTAGAACATTAAAAATTAAAACTTACGTATTTAGTAATATTATTGCTGAACTCATCATTTTCGCCAGTGCGATTACGTATCATAAATTTGTAGCTTGGCTTATCCTTGTGCCAATCGTTTCAATTATAGGTTTACTTATTTTAATTTTAAAAGACAGACATTACCGTATTAATTTAAGTTATATTTTTGGAATATCTATTCTCTTACTTAATATAATGGTTTCTTTCGTCTTTATTAAAAATCAAATTTATTTTAAAGATCATGAAGAACGTGCGAATACGTTTTATATTAACTCAAGTTTATATAGTTCAGATTTACAACGTTCTTTAGTCAATATAATGAATAACAGTAAACGGGAAGATGAACGTATTGATTGGCGTGTAAATGAACAGGATAATACACCGATGTATCAACACTTTAAGGGATTGAGTTTGTATTCTAGCATCTTCCATCATCATATTCTGGATTACTATTATGATGCCCTTAAAATCAATCTTGCCGAAGAGTCGTTAAGTCGCTATCAATCAACGAATGGTCGACAAAATATCGCAAGCCTTTTCTCGGTACGCTATATGATGTTGAAAGATTACCAAGGCAATTTGCCTGCTTATTTTAAAAAAATTAAAACAAGTGGACAATACACTATATATGAAAATTCACTTAACTTACCAAGCGTAAAAGTAACAAATAACATCTATGATTCTAAATCTTTAAACACAGCTATCGATCGAGAACATGCAATGTTGAACGGTGTCGTAATGGATAATAAAGGTACGTCTTATAAATCATCGTCGCCAAATTTATTATCGAAAGTCGATATGCAACATCAGAATATTAAACTTAATGGTAAACATCGCTATAAAGTTACCGGTGAACAAGGTGGCACAATAAAACTACATTTACCGAAACATTTACGTGATAAATACGATGACTTTTATTTAACTATGAAGATTAAGCGAGGCAATCCTGATAGTAATTACACAGTTGCGATTAATAATTATGCAAATCATCGCTTGTTTAACAACTCTACTTATCGTACAGGGGTAGATACGCAACTTTATCGAGCGCAATCAGATAAAAATGGTGATATTACGATAACCCTTTCACCTGATGGCGAATTTTATATCGAATTACAACAATTAAATGGCGAGAATTATGATACGCTTAAAAAGGCACATAGGGATGCTCATTTTAGTGCTGGTTATAAGGATATTAAAAATGGTGTTCAAGTCAATCTCAATCATCATGATGGTGGTATTGCTGCCATTAATATTCCTTACCGTAAAGGTATGCATGCGTACGTAGATGGTGCACCTGCCAAAGTTCAGAAAGTTAATTATATGATGACTGGTGTTTCAGTCAATAAAAATGCTAAGCAGATTGTCATCAAATATCAACCACCTTACTGGAATACTATGATTATCACATCACTCATAAGCATGCTTTTAAGTGCTATATTTATTAAAAATTATAATTTAAAAAAACGAAAGATGAGGAAGTAAATTGATTAAAAAAATATGGTCGAAACCTTTATGGAGATTTGGTTTTATTTTTATCATAGCTAATGTCGTAACACTAACGATTTATTATCCATTTATACGTGATTATCTTAAAGATGGTGTAGTGTTTAGTGGATCTGGCGATGGCTTTAGACAAATGATGCCATTTCAATTATATTTATATGAACATTACACACACTTAAAAGGATTTTACGATCACTCATTTGGACTGGGTGGGGATTATGTAAAAGGTTTAGCATACTATTATTCCCTATCCCCCATCATGTGGGTCAATTTTATTTTTGTATGGATTGGCGAGCAATTATTTCATTGGCAACCGCACAATATCCGCTTTTGGCCAACAAACCAACTCATTGTAGCTTATGTCCGTACGATAATCACTTTTATTTGTGCATTTTATTATTTTAGATATTTAAGATTAAAATCTGTACCTCTATTAATAGCAACACTACTATATGGTGCATCAACAGTCGTATTATATTACAATTTCACATGGTCATTTTATGGTGACCTATTAATTGTATTACCATTATCTTTATGGGGAATGGAACGCTTTTTCCAACGTAAGAAGATTGGTTTGTTTATTTTTGCAGTAGCGATTACACTCTTTTCAAATTTCTATTTTACTTATTATCAAGCCATTGTGTTAGGTATTTATTTCATTTTGCGAGTTGTGTTTCAATATCGCTATGATATCGTATCACGCTGGCAGAAATGTTACTTATTAATTATTGGTGCTATGTTTGCGCTTTTATCAAGTATATTAGGATTTTACACTGGTGTATCATCATTCTTAACTAATGATCGTCAACAAAATTCAGAATTTAATATTTCTTTGTTTACTGATTTAACAAAAAATAATTATTACATATTTTCAAATGGTTTCTATGTCACAATTTCACTTGTCGCACTCGTGGCATTGTTAACGCCTAAATTATATAAACACTACTACTATAAAGTTTTTGCGATTATAACTTGGTTCTTACTTATTGGTTCATTATCACAATACTTTGATAGTGCTTTTAACGGATTCTCTTTACCGCAACGTCGCTGGGTTTATTTCTTAGTGTTATCTACAAGTGGACTTATTGCGTTATATATTCATCACTTATCTGAAATAACAATGAAACAGTATTTAGTTGCTGCTATACCTGTATTTATTGCAGGATTGTGCCGATACATCATTGCCGATGATTTTGTGGATTGGATGCCTATAGCATTATTTATCATCATTGTATTAGGTTTATTCATTTATCGTAAATCTCTACTTAAGCAACCAATAATCATGTTATCGTTGATTGTGCTCTTTTTCGGCCAGCAAATTGTAATGACACATGATTCAAGACAAAGAACAATAGATCCATATGCAACGACAATCCATACTTTAAATGATCCATCATACTTTGATGACACAATTGCCAAAAAAATCGATACGATCAAACAGCATCAAAATGACCCATTTCACCGTATCGATTATATGTCAGCATACGCACTAAATTCACCATTTATTTATCACTATAATGGTATATCGCTATATTCTAGCATTTTTGATGGCGATATATTGAAATATTATGATAAATTAATGCAAATCAATATGCCTGTGGATAAAAATAGCACGTATCGCTTTTTAGGAAATCGTGCGAACTTAGCTGCGCTATGGAATGTTCAAGATCGTTTACGTCATCCTGAAGATCAAAATATGCCTTACGGATTTAAAAAGAAAGATACCATTTTGAATGGTAAAGATACGCTCATTCACTCCGAAAATACGATTGACTACCCAGCAGCTCATGTGACGAATCGAATTTATAATTCTAATGACTTAAAGTCACCATTAGATCGTGAGCAAGCAATGTTAAAAGGCATCGTCTTAAATGGTCAGCCAGAGAAAGCGAATACTTCATTTAAATCAAATCAAAACTTGTTAGACAAAGCGAACATGTCGACAAATGATTCAACATGGCACAATCACAACCATCTTACTGTGCAAAAGGATAATGGTGGTGTTACGTTATCTTTACCTAAATCAGTCGCTAATCAATATAAAGATATGTATGTGGAAATGGATGTCGAATTGCTGTCGCCTGACAAAGCGCATTCAGTCGGTGTTAACGAATATTCACAAAGCCGAAATAATCTAAGTTATAAATATCGACGTTTTGTCACTCCTGTTACAATGCGCGTAAAAGCATCTAATAAACTTAATATTCAACTATCGAAAGGTAATTATCGTTTATCTGTTAAAGGCATCTATGGTGAAGATTACAGTACTTTACAAAAAGCGTCTAAAGACGTTACACCTGTGAAGGTTAAAAGCATGAGAAATGGTTATATTGTTCATAAACCCAAGAATGCATCAGGCTATGTTGTACTACCAACTGTATATGCAAAAGGCATGCATGCATACGTCGATGGTAAAGATGTACCTGTACAACAAGCAAATGGTATTATGACGGCAATACCGGTAAATAAAGGTGATAAGGTGATTAAAGTCTCTTATACCCCGCCGCATTTCTATCTACTTATCATTTTAAGTATCATCGGCGTTATAGGTAGCGTACTATTTAGCTTATGGGTAAAAAGAAAACAATAAACTGAAATAAACAACTACGTCTAAGGTCAGACTTCAAAATTTTAAATACAATAAATAAAAGCTTCCAATCTCAACTTGAAAAAGAAGATGATTGGAAGCTTTGTTAGTAAGACAAACGTTGTAACTAACCTTTATCTTATTCATATACTCAATTTGCTGATTAACGAATTTCTTGGATTCTAGCAGCTTTACCACGTAAACTACGTAAGTAGTATAATTTAGCACGACGTACTTTACCACGACGTTTAACTTCGATTTTTTCGATTTTTGGAGTGTGTAATGGGAATGTACGTTCCACACCTACACCTGAAGAAATTTTACGAACTGTGAAAGTTTCAGAAATTCCTCCACCACGGCGTTTGATTACAACACCTTCGAATACTTGGATACGTTCACGTGAACCCTCAACGATACGTACGTGTACACGTAAAGTGTCACCAGTACGGAATGTTGGTAAGTCTGTACGTAATTGTGATTTAGTAACTGCTTCGATTAACTTATGATTACTCATTGATATACTCTCCTTCAACCTATGTTCTTGCCTAGACATTCATATAGCAGCGGACCATAGTGATATTTAGTGTCTTTTCACACTTGATATATATTAGCATAATACTACTAGTTTTTCAATTGCTTTTTATAGCTTTCTATTATTTTTTTATCTTCTTCTGTTAGAGGATAATGATCAAGTAAGTCCGGTCGCTTATTAAACGTCCGAATTAATTTTTGTTCATGTCGCCATTGTTCGATATTTGCATGATTACCTGACAACAATACATCTGGAACAGTCATATCCTCAAATACTCTAGGGCGTGTATATTGTGGAAACTCTAGAAGTCCATCTGAAAAAGAATCATCTTGGTGCGACTGTTGATTACCTAATACGCCAGGAATTAATCGTACAATTGCATCTGTCATCGTCATGGCAGGCAATTCGCCTCCAGTTAACACATAATCTCCCATTGAAATTTCATCTGTCACAAGATGTTCTCTGATACGTTCATCATAACCTTCATAATGTCCGCAAATAAATACAATATGTTCTGCTTCACTTAGCTCTTGTGCAATACTTTGAGAGAATGGTCTACCTTGAGGACACATTAAAATCACACGCGTCTCTTCAGTGCGTTGCAAGTCTTTCATAGCATTGAAAACCGGCTCTGGCTTTAATACCATACCTTGCCCACCACCAAATGGATAATCATCTACTTGATTATGTTTATTGATAGCGTAATCTCTGAAATTAATTGTATTTACACTAATAATTTCTTTATCTTGTGCTCGTTTTAAAATGGAGTAATTGAGTACGCCATCAAACATCTCTGGAAATAAAGTTAAATAGTCAATTTTCATTAGTCTAACAACCCTTCCATAGGTGTTATGTGGATTGTTTTATTTTCAATGTCAATGGCCTTAACAACATCAGCTATATAAGGAATTAGGTATTCTTTATCACCTTTAACGACCCAAACATCATTTGCGCCAGTTTCAAAAATATTGATGACTCGCCCAATAGGCGTCTCTTCATCATCAAACACGGTGCATCCTATAATATCTGAATAGTAAAACTCATTCTCTGCTAATTCAATATCTTCGTGATCGCGTTCTTGATATAAGAAGTCACCTTTATACTGTTCAACTTCATTAATGTTATTAATGTCTTTAAATTTAAGCATATGAAATCCTTTGTGTACACGATACGATGTGACAGTTAATTGAATTTCATTGTTATTATGTTTTACGGTTAATACTTCACCAGGTTGAAAACGCGTTTCTGTAAAGTCAGAATTCGATTTGACTTTGACTTCACCTTTAATACCGTGAGTGTTTACAATTTGACCCACTTCAACTTGCATAGTCGCACCTCTCTTAATACATTAATTTATTTCTTTCATATTAACATGAATATTTCAGTATTGAAAAAGGCGCCACGTAATGGCGCCTTAAGAAACTTTATATTAAAGTTTAAGCTAAATTATTTAGCGTGTTTTTGTTCATCAAAAGTTTTTAAAATACCTTGTTTAGATAAGATATTATGAACTGTATCAGTTGGTTTAGCACCGTCTTTTAACCATTTTAATGCTAATTCTTCGTCAATTTTAACTTCTGGAGCATTAACACTAGCTGGGTTGTAAGTACCGATTTGTTCGATAATACGACCATCACGTGGTGAACGTGCGTCTGCAACTACGATACGATAGAATGGATTTCTTTTTGAACCTAAACGAGTTAAACGAATTTTAACTGCCATATATAAAACTCTCCTTTAAATCTTTTACTTTTTATTTTCTACAAGAAATAATATTAACAGTAACTTGATTATTTGTAAAGACTTTTTTCTTTACCTAAAGCCCCACTTCTAAATTTATTTAGTTAGTGGGACTTACGCACTAACTTTAGCTATGGTGTTCCTTTATCTGGGTTTATGAAATAAACCGACATAAAAATATCGAGCGCTTATCAAAAAGCGTCCGATATTTTTAAATCATTAAAATGGTAAGTTCATGCCTTTTAACATATTTTCCATTTGACTTCGTTTACCTTTTTTACCTTTACGACCAACACCACTAAATTGTTTCATCATTTTCTTCATATCATTAAATTGCTTCATTAAGCGATTCACTTCTTGTAATGAACGACCTGAACCTTTAGCAATACGTTTTTTTCTAGAAACATTTAAGACTGCTGGATTTTCTCTTTCACTTGGTGTCATAGACTGGATAATCGCCTTAATATGGTCAATTTGTTTTTCATCCATATTAAGCTTATCCATGCCTTTCATTTTGTTCATTCCAGGAATCATTTTCATAATATCATCCAGTGGGCCAAGGTTTTTAACTTGATCCAATTGTTCAAGAAAATCATCCAATGTAAATGTTGAATTACGCATTTTTTGTTCTAAGTCTTTAGCTTTTTCTTGGTCAACATCTTGTTGTGCCTTTTCGATAAGACTTAGTACATCGCCCATACCAAGTATACGAGAAGCCATTCGCTCTGGGTGGAAGAGTTCAAGTCCATCCATCTTCTCACTCATACCAACAAACTTAATTGGCTTTTGTGTTACTGAACGAATTGATAACGCTGCACCACCACGCGTATCGCCATCTAATTTAGTCAATGTAACGGCAGTCACATCTAATTGATCATCGAATGATTGTGCAACATTAACTGCGTCTTGACCAGTCATTGCATCCACAACCAACATAATTTCATTTGGTTTAGAAATTTCTTTAACTTCTTGTAATTCATTCATCAATGCTTCATCAATATGCAAACGACCTGCTGTATCAATGATTACAAAATCTAAATGTTCTTCTTTAGCGTGCTTTAATGCGTTTTCCACGATTTGTTGTGGTTTGACTTGATCACCTTCACTATACACAGGAACATCAAGTTGTTTACCTACAGTTTGTAATTGATTAATTGCAGCTGGACGATAAATATCTGCAGCTACTAACATAGGTTTTTTATTGTATTTTTTACGCATTAATAATGCTAATTTACCGGCAGTAGTCGTTTTACCTGCACCTTGTAAACCAACCATCATCACAACAGTTGGTGGCTTGTTCGCCATTTTAATCGTTGCGTTTTCGCCACCCATTAATTGTGTTAATTCGTCTTGTACAATTTTAATGACTTGTTGACCAGGTGTTAATGATTGCATTACATCTGATCCTAAGGCACGTTCTGACACAGTTTTCACAAATTCTTTAACTACTTTAAAGTTTACATCGGCTTCTAATAATGCTAATCGTACTTCTCTCATCATAGCTTTAATATCAGCTTCTGTGACTTTACCCTTACCACGCATTCTTTGCATCGTAGCTTGTAAGCGATCGGATAATCCTTCAAATGCCATACCAAATGCCCTCCTTTATATATCTGTTTATTCTAATTCTTCTAATTGATTAATATATTGTTCTAACGCTGTAGCATCATTTAAAGATTGTTTCATTGCTTCATAAATGTTACGACGTTGTTCGAATTTTTCATATAAATTCAACTTAGATTCATAATCTTCAACTAAATCGCCAGTTCTTCTTATATTATCATAAACTGCTTGTCTACTCACATCAAATGTCTCTGCAATTTCACTTAATGAATAGTCTTTTAAATAGAATAGCTCTAAATAATTTCTTTGCTTATCAGTTAATAACGTTTGATAGAAATCAAACAAATAATTCATTCGTAATGTTTTAACTAAATCATTTTTCCCCATGTGGATGATCCTCGTTATTAAAATCTAATTCAGCAACTTCATCTGGAATATCTTCATTTTGTTCTATCATATCTGCAAATAATCCATAAACGTAGCTTTCTGGGTTAAATGGTTGCAAGTCGTCAAGTTTTTCACCTAAGCCTACATATTTAACTGGGATATGAAGTTCATTTCTAATTGCAAGCACAATACCACCTTTAGCCGTACCATCCAATTTAGTTAATACGATACCTGATACGTTTGTAACTTCTTTAAATGAACGTGCTTGAGATAAGGCGTTTTGGCCTGTTGTTGCATCTAAACACAATAAAGCTTCATGAGGTGCATCTGGTACAGCTCTGCTAATAACACGTTTCATTTTATCTAATTCTTGCATTAGGTTTGATTTATTTTGTAAACGTCCTGCAGTATCACAAATTAAAATATCGACGCCTTTATTTTTAGCCGCATTAATTGCATCATAAACAACTGCTGCAGGGTCAGATCCCTCACTTTGGCGTATAACTTCAACACCTACTCGGTCACCCCACACTTGTAATTGATCAATAGCACCAGCTCTGAATGTATCTCCAGCTGCAAGCATTACTTTTTTGCCTTCCATTTTATATCTATGTGCAAGTTTACCGATAGTAGTTGTTTTACCTACGCCGTTTACACCAACCATTAAAATGACGTTTAATCGGCCATCTTCAAGATTCATAGCTTCAGATTGGTCGTCTTCTTGATGGTATATTTCAACAATCTTTTCGACAATGACTTCACGTAAATCTTCCGTTTCCTTAATATTACGACGTTGTGCCTCCGTACGTAATTCTTCTGTTAATTGCATCACTGTGTTGAAACCAACGTCGGCAGTAATTAACATTTCTTCAAGTGCTTCGAAGAAATCTTCATCAACCGTTCTATAACGCGCAATTAAATTATTAAGTTGTTCTTGGAAGTTCTGACGTGATTTTTCAAGACCTGCTTTAAACTTAGCACCCATTTTTTGTGCTTCAATTTCTTCAAAATCTTCAATCGAGATTAAACCATCATCATCAAAATCTGCTTCACTTAACTTACGTGGTTTCTTCTTAGGTGCCGGTTGTGATACTTCTTCATTATCATCACGTGGTGTGCTACTCTGCTCACTTTCATCTTGTGATAATTCTTGTTCTATATCTTCCGTTGATTTCGTAGAAAATTTATCTTTTAAACGTTTAAAGAAACTCATGCTTGTTCCTCCTTCATGACCTCATCAATAGTATTTAAGTTAACACTTACTAATTTTGAAACCCCTGATTCTTGCATTGTCACACCATACAAACGATCTGAATATTCCATTGTCCCTTTTCGATGCGTAATCACAATAAATTGAGTTTGCATTGATAACTCTTTTAGAAATTGTGCGTATCGAATGACATTTGCTTCATCAAGTGCCGCTTCTACTTCATCCAGTATAACAAATGGTGCAGATCGTACTTTCAAGATAGCAAATAGCAATGCAATTGCACATAAGGCACGTTCACCACCACTTAACAACGACAAGTGTTGTAATTTTTTGCCTGGCGGTTGAACAATAATATCGACACCAGCTGATAAATAATCATCATCTGTTAATTCTAATTTAGCATGTCCTCCACCAAATAACGACTGAAATACTGTCGTAAAATGAGATTGAACCTGTAAAAATGTCTCTTTAAAACGACCCTTCACTTCTTGATCCATCTCATTAATAATTTGCTCAAGTGTCTGTTTCGCTTCACGCAAGTCTGTGCGTTGTTCATCTAAGAAAGTATAGCGCTCATTTAACTCTTCAAATTGTTCAATCGCATTAATATTAACAGGGCCTAATTCATCGATTGACATTTTAGTTAATTTAACTTTCTTTCTTAGCGACTCAATTGGTGTTTCCGAGAAGAATTCATCTCTGGCACGTTCGACTGTTAATTGATATTCATCATTTAAATGATCAATGGCATGATGAATTAATACATCTAATTTAGATTGTTGCGCTTTGATATCTTGATAGAAACTTTCTATCGATAATAAATCTTGATGGCATTCTTGTAACTGTGCTTCATGTATTTCCACATCTTCATTGACATCTACACGTTGCTTTTTCAAATCTTTTAATTGATTAGTAATTGATTGTCGTGAATTTTCCTTAGATTTAATCTCTTGTTGTAATTTATCAAATGCTTGATCACCCATCATTTCATCAGAATTAAAGAGTTTAATCTTGTCTTCAACGTTCGTTAACTGTTGATGAATCGTTGCAATCTGTTTATCTGTACGGGTTAATGCCCCTTTTTGTGCATGTATTCGTTCTTTAATAACTGCTAAATCAGAGCGTTTTTGGTTTAATTGCTGTTGTACTTGCGTAGTCGTCTCTTTACCTTCCTTAGATAATTGCGTATAACGTTCAATGTCCGTTTCAAGTTGTTTTAACTTACCTTGAATAATAGATAAACGTGCTTGTTTTTCATTTAAAGTAACACGACTATTTTCACTTTGGTATCCGTCATTCTTTTCAAACTCAAATTCTTCATGCTCATCTTTAATATGTGCTTCTTGTGTTTTAAGACGGTCTAATGCTAACGCTTCGTTATGTGATTGTTCTTTCACTTCATTATATTGTTGACTCAAATTAAAATACGTTTCACTTAATTGCTCGACGTCATCTTTTTGATTTTGCAATTGTTTTTCAAAATCTTTAGTTTGCGATTCATAATTTTTTAATTGGTCACGCATTGTAGTCAGTTCATCTTTTTGTGATAAAATGCTCTTCGTCTTACGCGCACCACCACCAGTCATAGAACCACCTGGATTAACAATATCGCCTTCTAAAGTAACGATACGTGTTTTATATTGAATCGCTCTCGCCAGTTCATTCGCATGCTTTAGATTATCTACAATAATCGTCGTACCAATTAAATTTTCAACTACGGCTTGATATTGCGCATTCACTGTAATTGCATCAGAAGCAACATTAATATAACCTGCTGTACTTTCAGCAATTTGACGAATATGATGAGATAGCTGTCTTGATTTAATAACATTTAATGGTAAAAATGTTGCTCTACCAAGTCCTTTTTGCTTTAAGAATTGGATTGCTTGGCGACCATCTTTTTCGTCGTCAACGATGATATGTTGCAATGAAGCGCCTAATGCGGTCTCAATTGCCTGTGTCAATTCTGATGGTACAGAAATCACTTCTGCAACTGCACCATGAATACCTTGTAAGCTATCGTTTTTAGCTTTTAACACATGCTTAACGCCATTAAAGAAGTACGTATAGTCTTCCTCTTGTGTTTCCAAACTTTCAATTCGAGCTCTCATTTTATCCGTATAACGATATGCTTGATACAATTTATCTTCGTATTCAGTTTGAATTTGTTTCGCTTTTGATAATTGTTGCTCTATTCGACTTATTTGGTCTTCAATATTGCTCAATTGTTTAATTGTAGCTTGATGATGTTGTTCTGTAGAGGCAATTTCGCTTTGTAACGCCTTGAGTTGATTAAATGCTTCAACTAAACGTGAATCTAAGCGTGATTTCTTAGCTTCATTTTCTTTAATGGTATGCTCTAAGAAACGAATGTCATTATTGACATCTGATTGTTCAGACATTAATTCATAGTATTCATTTTTAATAGATTCGAGTTTTTCATCATGTTGTTCATCAGAAACGTAAAGTTGTGATTCTAGTTCATGAATATCATTATTTAACGTTTTCTGTTTTTCTTTTAACGTCTCAATTTGTTGCGTAATCTCATTTTTTTCATCTTGAGCGTTCTTAAATTCGTGATTTAAATTATCTAATTCTTCTTCAAAGCGCGCATTCGTTTCTGATTGATTACGTTTTCTTTCTTCTAAGACATTTAATTGACCTGTAAACTTCTCATATGCTTCTGTAGCTTTAATTAAATCATAATTCAATTGTTCAATATCATTATCAATATGTTGACGTTGAGACTTTTGCTTTTGAATATATTGATTTATTTGTGCTTGTTTCGCCTCTTTATCTGCTTGTTGGCTTTTTAGGTCATTAAGTTTGACGTCTAATTCACGATTATCTTCCGAATACTGATCGATATCATGTACAGTAACAATGACATCGCTTTGTTTCATTTCTTCAGAGAGTTTCAAATATTCTTTTGCGCTAGACGCTTCTGCTTTTAATGGTTCTACGCGCCCTTCCAAGTCATATAAGATATCTTCAACTCGTGTAAGATTGTCTTCTGTTTGGTCTAATTTTTGTAGTGATTCAGCTTTTCGTTTTTTGTATTTTAATACGCCAGCAGATTCTTCAAGAATTTGACGACGATCAATCGGTTTAGCGTTTAAAATTTCATCAACTCTACCTTGAGATATAATGCTAAATGCTTCTTTTCCCAAACCAGAATCCAAAAACAATTCAGTAATATCTCTTAAGCGTGCTTTATCATTATTAAGATAATATTCACTCTCACCACTGCGGTACAAGCGACGCGTCACGACAATATCATCTGAATCAACTTGTAATTTTCTGGCTTTATTATCAAGTTTCAATTGTACTTCTGCATAATTCTGAGCATTTCGATGTTCAGCTCCTGAAAAGATAATATCTTCCATTTTAGAGCCACGTAATGATTTTGCGGACTGTTCACCTAATACCCATTTGATAGCATCGGTAATGTTACTCTTGCCGCTACCATTAGGCCCAACTATTGCTGTCACACCTTTATCAAATTGGACATCTGTGTGATCTGCAAATGATTTAAAACCTATGGCATCAATTGATTTTAAATACACCATACTATTCTCCTTGCTAATCATTCCACTCATTCTAGTTGAGAGGAGGACAATATTTTAAAGATGATTGGTCATCTTAAACACTGCTATTATTCTTAAGTTCTGAGTAAGCACGCTCTGCTGCTTTTTGTTCAGATTCTTTTTTAGTTTTACCTTGACCTGTTGCAACTGCATTATTTTCCAAAATAACTTCCGATGTAAATAAACGATGATGCGCTGGGCCTTCTTCCTTAATTAATCGATAAGTTACATCTCCACGATTTTGACTGTGAACATACTCTTGAAATTGTGTTTTAAAGTCGACAACACCAACTAATTCATCATCTTCTACATATGGGAAAATGACTTTCTCAGCAAATTGCCATACGACATCTAATCCTTGATCGAGATATAAAGCCCCAACAAAGGCTTCAAATGCGTCAGACACAAGTGAAGGGCGCGTTCTTCCACCCGTTTTTTCTTCACCTTTACCTAATAGGATGAGTTGATTTAGCTCGATTTTATTAGCAAATATTACAAGTGAGGGCTCACATACAATTGTTGCACGCATTTTTGTTAAGTTACCTTCAGGAAGATCTGGATGTTTATCAAAAAGGTAGCGTGATACCGTCAATTCTAATACCGCATCGCCTAAAAATTCGAGTCGCTCATTATGCGCTAAACGATCCATATTAAAGTCATTGATAAAACTTGAATGAGAAAATGCTTGTTGATATAACTCGATATTTGAATATGTAAATCCTAATTCATTCATTTTCTTCGCAAACTGTTGTTGAAAATCATTAACCATTTCTATTTTTTTTGGATTAGTCACATTAGAACCTCCCATATATTTATGCTTTGTTTGATTCTTAAGAAAAAAATCTGAGCCATCTTGTAGACGACTCAGATGTAAGTTTTTTATTTTTCAAGACTATTGATGTATTTAACTGCATCACCAACAGTGTTGATTTTTTCAGCTTCTTCATCAGGAATTTCAGTACCAAATTCATCTTCTAATTCCATCACTAATTCAGCGATATCAAGTGAGTCAGCGCCTAAATCATCTTTGAATGATGCGTCTTCAGTTACTTTGTCAGCATCTACACCTAAACGGTCAACGATGATATCTTTTACTTTATCGAAGTTTTCCACGTCGATTCACCTCCTTTGAAAGTGTCTATCCATAGACTATTATATTTTCCCATTTTAATGGGTAAAATACAAGCATTTCTTAAATACTCATTATAAATAGTATTTTGTTTAACAAAGCGATTTCTCATCAAAGTGTTATCGAAATAAAACTTATTTCAACTAACTAACTTTAGATGATTACATGTACATACCACCATTAACATGAATGGTTTGGCCAGTAATGTATTTTGCTCTATCAGATGCTAAAAATGCAACTGTATTCGCTATATCTGTATCTTGACCAAATCGAGATAATGGAATTTGTTCTAACATTTGTGCTTTTAATTCATCACTAAGTGCATCTGTCATATCTGAAACGATAAATCCTGGTGCTACAGCATTTACAGTAATACCACGTGATGCAAGTTCACGTGCACTTGATTTAGTTAATCCTTCTATACCTGCTTTCGTAGCGACATAGTTTGCTTGACCTGGATTACCCATTGCACCAACTATACTTGATAAGTTAATAATTGCACCACCACGTTGACGAAGCATTTGTGGCGTCGCCTTTTGAATGCAATTGAAAGTGCCTTTTAAGTTTGTATTAATTACATCATCCCATTCATGCTCTTTCATACGCATTAACAAATTATCACGCGTGATACCAGCATTATTTACAAGTACATCTAATGAACCAAATTGACTAACGACTTCTTTAATCATCGCTTTAACTTCGTCGCCTTCAGCTACATTAGCTTGAATTGCAAAACTTTCAACGCCTTTTGCTTTAATTTCAGACACAACCGCTTCAGCCTTTTCTTTATTACCAGCATAGTTAACAGCTACATTGAAACCATCTTCAGCTAATTGTAATGCGATACTACGACCTATACCTCTTGAAGCACCAGTTACTAATGCATTTTTATTCGTCATGATTATTCCAACCTTTCACATCTTCTAATGTTTGAATTGATGTTAATTTAACATCACGATTGATTTTCTTAATTAAACCGGATAACACTTTGCCTGGACCAATTTCTATAAAATGATCGACGCCTTGTTCAATTAACCATTCTGCAGAATTGATAAATTCAACTGGTGAATATAATTGCTTAATCATATTTTGCTTAATAGTTGTTGCGTCCGTTTCACCTTGCGCATTGACATTTTGCACAATAGGGAATGCTGCATCATGCCACTCAAATTGATTAATATACGACTCGAAGTCTTTTTCAATCACTTGCATCATTGACGAATGGAATGGGCCAGAAACTGCTAAAGGCAAGACACGTTTAGCGCCTAATGATTTACCTTCTTCAACTAATTTATCAATGAGTGATTTATGACCTGACACTACAATTTGTCCAGGGCAGTTAATATTCGCAGGTTCAATCAGTTCTTCAGATGTTGATAAGTCTTTGCAAATTTTATCTACTTCTTCATAGCTTAAACCTAATACAGCTGCCATACTACCTACACCATTTGGAAAAGCTTGAGCCATGAGTTGACCACGTTTACGAACAATCTTAACTGCATCCTCAAACTTTAATACGCCTGCAGCGACTAAACTAGAGTATTCACCTAGACTATGTCCCATCGTGTAGTCAGCATTAATAGAATTTAAGGCACGATATAAGGCGATGCTATGTGTTAATAAAGCTGGTTGTGTATGTTCAGTTTCGCCTAATTTGTTGTCACTATCCGTAAACATTGTTTCTAATAAATCGAAGTCTACGGCTTCTTGTGCTATGTTTAGAATCTCTGTTGCTTTTGTATCTTCATTATATAAATCGCTAGCCATACCAACTTTTTGTGCACCTTGACCCGGGAAAATAATTGCTACTTTACTCATCCTTTTCACCTACCGTCTCTCTCATAATTTCGACAATTTTCTCATCACCGGCAATTTTAGCTTGTCGGATTGCAGAATAAAACGCGCGAGCATTAGAACCACCATGTGCTTTAACAACTGTACCATCTAGACCTAATAATACCGAACCACCGTATTCTGCATAATCCATTTTTTTAGTAAATGTGTCTAAGTCCTTTTTTAACACTAATGCAGCAAGTTTGTTTTTTAAACTTCCTAAAAATGTTTCTTTCAACATTTTACCAATGGATTTTGCAGTACCTTCGATATTTTTTAGCACCATATTCCCAGTGTAGCCATCAGTTACAACAACGTCAGTGTTACCTTCCATTAATGTTTTAGCTTCAATGTTACCATCAAAATTAAAGCTTTGATCATCTTTTAGTAATTGATATGCTTTTTTAGTCAATGTATTACCTTTAGCTGGTTCTGTACCGATGTTTAATAATGAGACCTTAGGGTTTTGAATGCCTCGAATTTTTTTAGCGTAGATATTACCAAGTTGCGCATACTGTAATAAATGTTCAGGTTTTGCATCAGCATTGGCACCAACATCTAAAAATACAAAACCTTTACCATCAATTGTTGGTAATGTTACTACAAGGGCTGGTCTGGCAACACCTTTAATACGTCCGACAATAAACAATCCAGCTGACATAAGTGCGCCTGTATTACCTGCAGAAACACATCCGTCCGCTTCGCCATTTTTCACTGCTTCCGCCATTCTGACCATTGAGCTATCTTTTTTACGTTTAATCGCTCTCACTGGTTCGTCTTCCATCTCTATTTTTTCAGAACAATGTCTAAATTCAATTCGTTCATGATTGAGTGTATATTGGTTTTTATCTCCAAATAAAATTATTTCTAAATCTTTAAAATCATTTACTGCTTTTTCAACAGCCTCTAACACGATACCAGGCGCGTCATCTCCGCCCATCATATCAATAGCAATCTTAACCATGTTATTCATCCTCGCTTATATAAAACATTTTAAACGTTCCTTTAAACACCAATGTATCTCTTACATATGAATTCACTTCAATAATATAATGCTGCGCTGTTTTATTAACAACGCGTGCTTCAGCTCTTACAGTGTCATCCAGTTTTACTTTCTCGATAAAAGCGACATTACTTTCTTGTGTTAATACGGTTGATTTATGTATTAGAGCGACACAAAGCGAATTCGCTTGAGCAAATAAAACATGACCTCGTGCAATCTGTGTCTTTGCAAAGACTGATTCTTCAGTGATTTCAATGAGTGATTGTGCAGTTATGTCTGGTTCAACTTGAATTAAATCTCCAACCACTTCATTTGCTTCAAGCGCACGAATTTGTTCATAGTTTTGCTCAGCTACTATTTTAATACGCTTACGTAGTTCTGGAATATTTAGATTTGTTCTATCTAAACGTATCGTTTGAATACTTACTTCAAACTGTTCACATAATTCACTATCCGTAATAAAGGGGTTTTGCTCAATTGCTTTTTGAATCGCCTCACGACGTTCTGCTTTTTTTAATTTCATACATATCCCCCTTTAAATGCGAAATTAGTACCAAGTCTTAAACATTCCTCACATATCATAACACTTTCCGTTTAATAAGCTCAACAAATATCATAGTGCTATATTTTACTTTTTAAAAATAATTACCTTTAAACACTAATCAAAACTCATATGTAGTAAATTCTGATCAATAAAATCACGTAAATGTTGATATGTTTCTGTAAAGAATTCTCCCGATTGAATCAACTCTGCCGCTTCATCTCGAGCGACTTCAAGCATTCGATAATCTTCCACAATATTCGCTACCATGAAATCCGGTAAACCACTTTGTTTAACGCCAAAGAAATCTCCGGGTCCACGCATTTCTAAATCACGTTCACTCAACTCAAAACCATCCGTTGTTTGCGTCATTATAGTCATTCGTTCTATTCCTGTTTCCGTCTTAGGTGACGCAATAAGTACGCAATAACTTTGATGTTCGCTTCGTCCAACACGACCTCTTAGCTGATGTAAAGTAGATAGTCCAAATCGATCTGCATCATAAATCATCATAAACGTTGCGTTCGGTACATTGACACCAACTTCTACTACAGTTGTAGAGACAAGAATGTCTATATCATGTTGACTAAAACGCGTCATAACTTCATCTTTCTCTTCAGCCGACATTTTGCCATGTAATAAACCGACACTCCCCTCTCCATAATAGGCTTGAAGTGAGTCGTACAACTCAACTACGTTTTGTACATCATCTAAATGTTCCGAACTTTCAATGAGCGGACAAATCACATAAGCTTGACGACCTTTTTTAAGTTCCGTTGTCATTTGAGACAGCACTTGTTCGTATTGCTCGTGTTTTGCCCAGTTCGTAATAATCGGTTTACGCCCTTTGGGTAACTGTTTAATAGATGAAACATCCATTTCACCAAATACTGAAATAGCTAGGGTTCTAGGAATCGGTGTCGCTGTCATGAAGAGGACGTTCGTCATCGCTCCTTTTTCTCTTAACAGTTGACGTTGATTGACCCCAAAACGGTGTTGTTCATCGGTAATAACCAGTCCTACATTTTGAAATGCTACATCATCTTGTATAAGCGCATGTGTACCTATTAGACAATCAATGGTGCCATTCTCTAATTGTTCTAAGAGGACTTTTCTTTTTTTACCTTTAACGGATCCAGTTAATAATGCGACGTTCATATAGTCTCCAAATAACTCAGTTAAACTATTTGCGTGTTGCTCCGCTAGAATTTCAGTAGGAACCATTAGCGCAGACTGATATCCAGCTGTTTTTAACGCATACATACAAATAGCTGCAACAACTGTCTTCCCTGAACCTACATCACCTTGCAATAATCGATGCATGCGAATCGGTGCTTTCAAATCTCTAAAGATTTCGTTCACACTCTTTTTTTGCGCATCCGTTAACTCAAAAGGTAATGTTTCTATAAACGCTTTTACCTTTTGGATGTCATAGTTGATTTCAATGGCTTTGTCCGATGTCTTCTCTAGACGATTCAACCATTGCATTCGTAATTCAAACATGAATAATTCGGTAAAGGCATACGTCCGTCTAGCACGTAATAAGTCATGGCGATCTTTAGGATGGTGCAGTGCATGTATGGTATCAGATAAAGATTCTAATTTATACTTCTGTCTTAATTCATCTGTCAACCATTCATGTATCGTAACATCATCTAACGTTTGATAAATCATATCTCGCATTTGCTTTTGTTTAATGCCCTCTTTGATACGATACACAGGTTCTAATTTAACTTCAGATGCATCTTGAGACTGTGCATTAAAGAACATACGATTTCCGTTAATTTCTTGTTTCGCACTATTCCATTTTCCTTTAACAGTTACCGTACCATGAAGTTCAATTTTCTTTTTTAAGTATGGTTGATTAAAGAAGACACATTTAACTGCGATATTGTCCACCATTAAATGGACTGTTAACTTCGATTTATTTCTTCCGAAAAAAGCAACCGTCGGCATAGAATAAACTTCTCCAACAACTGTCACTGTAGATTGATCTTCAGCCATATTTAAGTCTACAACTGTATTATCTTCATAGCGACTCGGTAAATAAAGCACCAAGTCTTCTACCGTATTAATATTGAGTTCTTGCAATAAAGCAATTCGTTTTGGTCCTAGCCCTTTAATCTTTTGAAGCGGATATGGACTTTCTATTAAATTGACTTTAGACATAACTTCTCACCTAGTATTTATAATATTAATATTTATTTTATCATGATTAAGCAGAATAATTGATTGTTAAACCTTTGATATTTAAAAAGGCGGGAGTGGGACAGAATTCTTTTTGAATTCGTCGTCCCACCCCCAGCTTGCTTTAAGCGTCTTCTCAGTACAGTCAGCTACTGCGAATTTGCAAAATAGATTTATTATATTATTTATGTCCAAGCCTCACTCTAATTCACTGAACGATACATGTTTAACGTTCACATGCCCATCCATCTTTATCGCGGTCAAACTTTGTTTGATAAGCAGGATGACCCTTTTTCACACCATTTGGATATTTCTTTCTCAATAAAGTACAATTTTTATAATTTTCTGTTGATTGCTTTTTCGTTGTCTTTGAAGTTGACGAGGTTGATGTTTTCGGTTTAGTTGATGATTTTACAGATGCTTTTGTAGATGATGTTTGACCCGTCTTAGCTTTCGTGTTCGACGTGGTTGTAGACCATATATTTAGCTTTTCAGCTTGTGCTTTGGATTGTCTTACCTTTAACATTTGTTCAAATGTATTGTTCGGCGGATAGATATAAGTCACTCTAGCTAATCCTTGTCTAACAACCGCTTCATTAACCATTCTACCATCTGCATAAACGTATGCTAAATAACGACCATATTTATCTGTTCGTTGACCACGATCAAATTGAACTTGTACCGTACGCGCATTAGCCAACATTCGTGTTGTAAATTGACTAGCTTCCGGACCATATTTTTGAACAGGCTTTCGTGGATCCTTAGTTTCAGGTGTATCAATCAACAATAATCTAAAGGTTGATTTCTTCCCTTTATAAAGTAATTGAACAGTGTCTCCATCAATACCTTTAACAAATTTAACTTTCTCTTTAGTAAGTGCACTACTTTGTGCATTAACTCTATTGAGTGGCATTGCTATAAGTGTAGATGATGTTGTGATTAAAACCGCCAAAGCTGTAACAGCAATTGGTTTCTTTTTAAAAAGCATTAATATAAAACATATGATACTAAGACCAATAACTACTAAAAGTATATTTCCCATGTGCATACTCCTATTGTTTAATATACATATATTTTATACTAATACACATTAAAAATACTATTAAAATTTTAATATTTTAATATTTATATTTTTTGTAATCATTAAACACATGTATATATGAACTATTTTATGTTTTAAACGGTATCCCTATCGCTATGATAAGTATGGTTTTAAATGTGACTTAAAATTATATGAATGTGATGTTTGTTTAGAATGTTCTCAGAAAAATCAATGTATAAACTTCAATTCAAAAACAAATAAAAATAATGAAGAATTATAACTGGGAGTATTTTAAATCCCAAATTAACAAAAAGCTTTCAGAACTAGAAACGATAATCATCTACAGTCAAAGCAAAATTGATGTGGTGCTGACTTTTGGATTTATGAAGGCGATCTTAAGTTTCACTCAGATGTCTGTCCAAGGGATAAATAAAGTCAAAAGAGAACTTGGTTTTATATGAATAACGCTTAATATAATAAAAGTAACAACTCAACGAGCTGAAAATAATCAAAAAAATATAAAAAAAGACAATTTCTATATTATTTCAATAGAAATTGTCTTAATTTACTCATCCAGGAACTTTATGTCCACGACCCTTCATAGCTTTTCAATTGATATTTATTCGACTGAGAATAAATATTGATAGATAGGTTGGCCACCGTTATGTTCTTCTACTTCAACGTCTGGATATTCGCTTTCAACCCACTCTACTAATTTATCTGAGGTTTCAGTATTTGCATCCTCACCAGCGATAATAGTTAAGATTTCACTATCTTCATTTAGCATCGCTTTAAGTAAACCTGTGATTGTCGCAAATTCATCATCATTACTTGTCACAATTTTACTTTCAGATAATCCCATGAATTCGCCTTTTTTAATCTCTACGCCATCAATTTTAGTGTCACGAACAGCAAATGTTACTGAGCCTGATTTCACACTATCTAAAGCTGTTGTCATGTGAGATTGATTATCTTCAAGTGATGATGATGGATCGTATTGGAACAAGGCCGCAATACCTTGTGGAATAGATGTTGTAGGAATTACAACTGTATCTGCTTCAACTAAAGTTGCAGCTTGATCACTCGACATTCTTATATTTTTATTATTTGGTAAAATAATGGCACGTTTACATTGAGATTGTTCAATGACCTTTACAATGTCTTCAGTAGATGGATTCATTGTTTGTCCACCGCTTATAATATGTGTCGCACCCATAGATGTAAATAATTCTGAAATACCATCACCCATAGAAATAGCAATAATTGCTGTTTCAACTGTTTTTGATTCTTCTTGTTGGTCTGATTGATGATTTTGCTTTTCTTTTCTAATGACTTCACGATGTTGTTCACGCATATTTTCAACTTTTAATTTAATAAGCTCACCATACTCTTGACCATAGTTAAACACATCACCTGGTGTTTCAGTATGTACATGGACTTTTACAATTTCATCGTCATTAATAACGAGTAATGAATCACCAAAATGACTCATATCTGTTCTAAATGTTTGCTCATCAAATTCTCTTTTATCTTTTCCAAAACGTACCATCATTTCAGTACAATAGCCATACTTAATGTCTTCAGTGTTAATTACGCCATGAAAGTCATGCTCTTCATGCACTAACTCTTCTGTGTTTAATTTTTCTTTTTTCACTTCAATCGTTTGGCCTGTTAAACCTTTTAAGAAACCTTCATAAACACATAATAGCCCTTTACCACCACTATCAACTACGCCAACTTCTTTTAATACAGCAAGTAAATTGGGTGTATTATTTAATGACTTTTCAGCTTCTGCAATTGTATATTCCATAACTTCAACACAGTCATCTGTTTCTTCAGCTTTATTAACCGCTGCCTTGGCTGCATCTTTAGCAACAGTTAAGATTGTCCCTTCGACTGGTTTCATTACAGCTTTATAAGCAGTATCAACACCTGCTTGGAAACTACTAGCAAGTTGTTGTGCATTAATTTCATTTTCAGTTTCAATATTTTTACAGAATCCTCTAAATAATTGAGAAAGAATTACACCTGAGTTACCTCGTGCACCCATAAGTAATCCTTTAGAGAATGTCTTCCCTAATTCACCAATACTTTGAGATAAATTATTTTCAACTTCCTCACGTCCAGAAGTAATTGTAAGATTCATATTAGTACCTGTATCACCATCTGGCACAGGGTATACATTTAAAGAATCTACTAAATCTGCATTATTAGATAAATTTTGTGCCCCTTGTATTATCATATCGGCAAATAATTTACCATTAATTTTGCTAATCATCCTGCTAAGTCCTCCTATACCTACTTGCCCTTATTATTAAGTCTTACACCTTGTACAAATATATTAATTGAATTCACTTTTACATTGAGTGAGTTTTCTAGTGTGTATTTTACTGATGATTGTACATTATTAGCTACCTCTGAGATTTTAACACCGTAGCTAACGATAATATACATATCTATATCAATGACACCATTGTTTTCTTTGACTTCAATGCCTCTAGCATAATTTTCATGTCCTAAAATTTCGGCAATACCATCTCGCACTTGTTGTCTAGATGCCATACCAACAATACCATAACTTTCAACAGCTTTACTGCCTACTACTGAAGCAATGACTTCATTTGAGATATCGATTTTACCATAATCATTTGAGATTTCTATTGTCATCTTTATATTCCTCCTGAATTTTGTTTAAAAATGACGAAACTATAAACATTTACAATTAAATTCATTGTAGAAATTAACCGATTCTTCCATAAATAAGTCTTTATAACCTAATTAAATGTACTACATAACTCCTCAGCTTACAATTATACCATAAATTATAAAATTCAAAACATTTTTAGAGAAATACCTTTTAATTTCATTGCTTTAAAAATTCATATATGGTATCTTATTTAAGTATATAAGTAGTCAAGTGTATTTATATTTATTAAAGGAGGTACTTTGATGGGTAAACAATGTTACGTAACAGGTCGTAAAGCATCGACTGGTAATAATCGTTCACACGCTTTAAATGCGAATAAACGCAGATTTAATGCTAACCTTCAAAAAGTTAGAATTTTAGTTGACGGAAAACCTAAAAAAGTTTGGGTTTCTGCTCGTGCTTTAAAATCTGGTAAAGTTACTAGAGTTTAATAAATATAATGCACTAAAAAATGCCTTCATATGTGGTGAAGGCATTTTTTTATGTTCTTTTTTAACTTGCATCCTTACTTCTCATTTGAAGTACTTGTCCGTCATGTAAAATGATTTCCGCGACAGCTTCTTTTACTTCATTAGATAAAGTAAGTGTCGATCCTTTTTCTAGAAGTTGCTTATTCAAATTATATTTAAAGCCCTTTAATGATAAAACAACATTTTCAGTAACTGGAATAAATGATACATATGGGAAATGAAGTGATTTTTGAATTTTATGGGTACCTTGTTTCAATAATTTAATTTCATTTTGATCATCTTCCACAATAATTGATATATTTCGTTCTATATACTTTGGTTTTTGCAATATTTGCATGACACCCATAAAATGATCTAATCTACCACCAGTTGCGCCATAAATATGTATTTGCGTAAAGCCTCTATGAACAGCTTCTTCTACACCTAATGCTAAATCCGTATCATCTTTTTCAGCTTTGACCGGCTTAATATTCAACTGATGTTTGAGTTGTTGACGTTCTTCTTCTGAAACAGAATCAAAGTCACCAATTGAGAACGTCGGTGTGATGGCATGGTTAACTAGAATCAGTGTTCCTCTATCAATGCCACCCCAATGTTCATGCTTTTGAGTGCTCAATACTTGTGGTGGTAAATGTCGGTCACTACATAATAAATTGATTCGCATATTAAAATCAGCCTTTCAGTAATTGTGTCACCTTGTTATAATCCTTTTGATTAAAGAAATAAGAACCTGTAACAAACATAGTTGCTCCATTATCAGCACACAATTGGATAGTTTCATCATTGATGCCACCATCAACTTCAATATCAAAATTTAAATTTAAAGATTGTCTTAGATCTCTAAGTGACTTCACTTTTGATGCGCATGCTTCAATAAATGATTGACCACCGAAACCTGGATTGACTGTCATCACTAATACATAATCTACAATCTCAAGAACTGGTAATAATACTTCAACTGGTGTACCAGGATTAATGACAACGCCTGCTTTTTTACCAGCATTCTTAATCATTTGAAGCGCTCTATGAATATGTTGCGTAGACTCGACGTGCACCGATATCATGTCAGCACCGTGTTCAGCAAAGGTGTTAATATACTGCTCAGGTTGCTCAATCATTAAGTGAACATCAATTGGTAATTGTGTAGCAGTTCGAATTGAATCAAGAATCGGCAAACCAATCGATATATTTGGTACAAATTGACCGTCCATCACATCAAAGTGTAAACCATCAACTTGTGCTTTTTCTAAAGCTTTAATTTCATCTTCTAAATTTAAAAAATCAGCGGATAAAAGTGATGGATAGATTTTTTTCATTAATATCTTACCTTTCTATTTGAAATTTCATTAAATAATTGAATGTAATGATCATAGCGAAATTGTGCTAAATGACCACTCTCCAATTGTTGCTTAACATGACAATGAGGTTCTTTAATATGATTACAGTTTCTAAATTTGCATGCCTCGCCATAGTGATGAATATCTATAAAATAGTGTTTCAATTCATCTTTTTCAATATGATCAAAATCTAATGCACTAAAGCCTGGTGTATCTGCAATAAAACCAGATTCCCTTTCGAATAATTCTACATGTCTCGTCGTATGTTTACCACGGTTAAGGGATTTTGATATATCATTGGTTTCTAAATTTAATTCTGGTTTAAAAGCATTTATAAATGTCGACTTACCAACACCTGATTGACCACTTAGTACAATAAGTCCTTTCGGCCAAGAAGCGACTACTTCCTGTTTAGACGTATCTTTGCCAACAAATTGAGTATTGTAGCCAATAGTTTCATAAATATTTAACCATTCATTAATTTTTTTAATGTCATCATCAGACGCTAAATCCTTTTTAGTCACTAGTATACTCGGTTCTAAATCATATGAATGCGCAATAACTAGAAAACGATCTAACAATTGTGTTGAGAAATCTGGTTCTACAGCGCTCATCACGATGATTAAGCCGTCAATATTACTAACTGGTGGTCGTTTCAATGCATTATGACGATCGTGAACATGATGAATATAACCTTCATTGGTATTTTGAATTTCAAAATCAACAATGTCCCCTACAATTGGTGAAAACTTCTTTTTTCTGAAAAGACCACGTGGTTTAGTATCATATAAAGTTCCATCTACATCTACTTGATATACACCACTAATTAATTTAATAATACGTCCAGTTTCCAAAATGACACCTCTTAATCATTATTTATATTTCATTATTATAGCAAAACCTTAGAGAATATTATATCCAGAACATATTTGTTTAAAGTCAAAGTTATCAAAGCGGAGTACGTTTAAAGTTTACATAATATTTTTATAGTTTTTATAAAGATTTAAAAAACCTTTTAGTGAATGTTTGATTGCTTTCATTCACTAAAAGGTTGAATTTTAATAATCTATATCTTTATCTGCAATAATATCGCCATCTACTCTAATGGTGTAGCCTGCGTCAGATCCTTCTTCAATTTTAAGCGGAATCGTGATCGTTCTATCACCTTTTATACTAAACGTTTGACTCGCAGATGCGCCACTATTGTCTTTATCTCTTATATAAACTTGAACTTTTTGACTTTCATCGTCTCCCGTATATGGGATATGATATGTTTCGGTGTAATTTTTAACTTTCTTTGCGTCGTCGTCCTTATCTTTACTAGAATCATTAGACTTCTCGTCTTCTTTATCTTCGTCTTTAGAAGTTGCTTTTCCTTTCGAAACAATCAGTTGAACTGTGCTTCCTTCATCAATTTCTGAATTTTTCGGACTTTGTGAAATAATATTATCTTTTTTTTCATTATTACTTGATTCAGTCGTTATTTGTACTTTTAGACCATTTTTTTCAAGTTCTTTCTGAGCAGTTTTATAATTTTTATGTTCATAATTTTTTACGTATACTTTTTTAACACCTAACGACTCAGTTAACGTGATTTGGTGATCATTCACACGTACATAACTATCCGGATTAACACTTTGTTTGGCGATAGCACCTTTAGGTATTTGATTATTGTATTCTTGATTCACTGTTACATGATCAAGTTTAAATTGTTTTAATTTATCAAGTGCATCAGCTTTTTTCATTCCTATAACATTCGGCATTTTAGCACGTTCTGGTCCTTTTGAAAGCACGATATCAACTTTTTCATGTTGATTCACTCTTTCACCTTGTTTCGGTTTTGTCTCGATGATTTTATTTTCTGGATAGTCATCACTATAGTCTCTAGAAATATTGCCAATTTCTAAATGAGATTGACGTAATATTTTTTCTGCTTCTTTTTCAGTTTTACCCTTAAGATCTGGCATTTCTGAATACTTACTGCCAAACATGCCCATCGCAATAAACCCAAATAAACTTACGACTAATAACAGTAAAATCAACGCAATGGCAAATTTTTTCTTTTTAGAACGCTTTTTCTTTGGTGGCTCGTAAATTTGCGCCTCGTTAGTTTGGAAATGGTGCTCATTGACAATAGGTATTTGCATGGTTTGAGCGATTTGTTTTTGCTCATTTTCTTCCTTTATTTTACTTCTGATATCTTGTCTATCAATGGCAACGGTATTTGTATCATCTTCTTCAATTGAATGCTTTTTTTCATTAGCACGACTAGATACAAGTACACTACTTAAGTCTTCTTTCATATCATTGACACTTTGATAACGATCCGTTGCTTTCTTTTCTGTTGCTCTAAGGACAACGTTACTTAAGGATTGAGGTATATCAGATCTTATCTCGGTTACATTAGGTATGGAATCCTGAATATGTTTTATCGCTATACTAACAGCTGTTTCGCCATTAAAAGGTGGTTCCCCAACTAACATTTCAAAAAGTACAATACCTATGGAATAAATATCTGTCGCTTCATTCGTAGTTTCACCTTTAGCTTGTTCTGGTGAAAGGTATTGTACAGTACCGAGCACGTGGTTTGTTTGCGTCATAGATGTTTCACTTAAAGCTTTGGCAATTCCAAAATCGAAAATTTTAAGTGTCTTATTCTTATCAATTAAGATATTTTGAGGTTTAATATCTCTATGTATGATAAGTTTGTCATGCGCTTGCGCCACACCTTTTAAAATTTGATTGGTAAAGTCAATTGCTGTATCAATACTTAAAGGACCATGACTATGTATGTATTCAGATAAAGTAGGTCCATCTATATATTCCATAATTAAAAAGAAGCACTCTTCATCTTCTTGAACATCATACACTTCAACAATGTTTTCATGTGAGAGTTGCGTTGCATTATTGACTTCTCGCTCGAAACGTTTCATTGTTTCTTCTTTTTCATTCTGAGGAATTGAGATTGCTTTAATCGCCACTTCACGATTTAAAATGGTATCTTCTGCTAAGTAAACGGTACTCATTCCTCCGCCACCAAGCTTATCCACTATCTTATATCGTTCACTAACTAACTTTCCAATCATAGATGATCACCTTCAATAGCTGCTATTAAAACACTAATATTGTCTTTAGAATCATGGTTTAGTGCTAATTGAATAAGCTGTTCACCATGTTCTTCTAATGATAACGACGTATTAAACGCTTCAAGAATACGTTCACTTCTGACATAATCTGTTAAACCATCAGAATTCAACATTAAAAAGTCATAATAATTAAATCGTTTCGTAAATATATCTGGACTTACACGTTTATCTGTTCCCATCACTTTAGTAATAATATTACGTTGTGGGTGTGTGAATGCTTCCTCTTCAGTAATTTGACCTGACATAACTAAATGGTTAACAAATGAATGATCATACGTAATTTGTTCGATTTCTCTAGAATTAATAAGATATGCTCTAGAGTCCCCTATATTTGCCACAACCAAGTGCTTATCGAATACAAGGGCACAAACACATGTTGTACCCATACCTTTATACGATTCATTTGTTTGAGCGTATTCAAATAGCTCACGATTAATCTCTTTTAAATTGAAACGCAACCAAGTTTCGGCTTGTTCATACTCAATAAAATTTTCAGCTTCAAAACGTTTTTGAAGCTCATACGTAACAAACTGACTTGCAATTTCCCCCGCTTTATGACCACCCATACCATCGCATAGTACTAATAATTGTTGGTGAGTTTGGTTATAAAAAATACCTCCTGCATCTTCATTTTTATTTCTATGTTGTCCAGTATCTGTGAAAAATTGTGCGTTTAGCATTGTGATTACCTCGTTTCTACTTGTCGTTCCTTCGCTCTTAATTGTCCACATGCCGCGTCAATATCTGATCCTTGTTCTCTTCTAATTGTAGCATTTATGCCCAATCGTTTTAATTCTTTTTCAAATTTGAAAATATCATCTTTAGGTGTTTTAACGTAATTACGTTCTGGAACATGGTTTACTGGTATTAAATTAACATGACAGTTTAGATCTTTAATAAGATGCGCTAAATCACGTGCATGCTCTAATTGATCATTGACGCCACCAAATAATCCATATTCAAATGTCACACGACGATTTGTTTTTTCTTGATAATATTGAATTGCTTCCATTAATTTATCTACGTGGTAAGCTCTGTTAATTGGCATTAATTTAGAACGAATGTCATCTTTGGCTGCATGCAAACTTACGGCAAAGTTAATTTGAATATCTTCTTCAGCAAAATCATAAATACGTGGAATAATACCTGATGTTGACACTGTTATATGACGTGCACCGATATTTAAACTATTGTCATCATTAACGATACGTAAGAAATCCATCATTTCATCATAATTCTCAAAAGGTTCACCAATTCCCATAATTACAATTTGAGATACACGTTCATCTGTCGCATCTAATGCTTTTTGAACTGTTAAAACTTGTGAAACAATTTCTCCTGCTTCTAAGTTACGTTTTAAGCCACCTAATGTAGAAGCACAGAACGTACAACCGATACGACATCCAACCTGAGTCGTTACGCAAACTGAATTACCATAGTCATGGCGCATTAATACGGTTTCAATTGTATAACCATCTTGTAATTCAAATAGGAATTTTATGGTCCCATCTTTACTTTCTTGTTTTACAACAGTCGTTAAAGTGGTCATAGCAAAGTTATCTTTTAGCACTTGACGAAGATCTTTGGATAAATTCGTCATTTCATCAATACTATCTACACGTTTTTGATATAGCCATTCAAATATTTGCTTAGCTCTAAATTTTTGTTGGCCATGGTCTACTAACCATTCTTGCATTTCATCATATCTAAGTGAATAAATCGACTGTTTATCAAAGTCAGGCAAGAATTTATTTTTCTTCTTTTTTTCAGTAGTTATCATCTTAACTTTCCTTTCTTTTTATTTTTGTGATGAAAAAGCCATCTGAATTAAAATCTTGGGGTAAAATCTGTATTGTTTTTACTTGTTCACCGCTAACAGGATGTGTCATTAATTCAAATTCAAAGTCTTTATTATTTTTTAAGAAGGTATAAATCACATTTTCATTTTCGAGTTGTTCAATCGTACACGTTGAATAGACTAGAGTTCCACCAGGTTTCAAGTTTTCTTTAACATTGTCTAATATCTGTAACTGTAATTCAACCAAGTCTTGAATATCTTGCTTTGTTTGAACATATTTAATTTCTGGCTTATGTCGTAATACGCCTAAACCACTACATGGTGCATCAACAAGTATTTTGTCATATACATCTTTGTATGGTTGTGTTGCATCATGATCAAATGCTTTAATGTTCTTAAGTTGTAATTTTCCAATATTTTCTTTAATTAAACCAATTTTATGCTTATGAATATCTGTCGCATCCACATGACCACTTGATGCTAATAATTCTGCAATATGACACGCTTTGCCACCTGGTGCACTACATGCATCCAAAATAACATCATTGTCTTCGACACCCATTAAATATCCTACAAACATTGAACTCTTATCTTGAATTGAAATATTTCCATTTTTAAAATTGTCGGATTCAATTATTGGACGTCCTTTTAAATGTAAACAATAAGGAATCAGTTCATCCACTTCAACGTCATATCCCTCTGCTTGTAACCCTGCTACGACATCTTCAACTTTATTTTTACTTGTGTTAACACGCACAGTACTTGCAGTTTGTTCCATAAATGAATATGCTATTTCACGTGTAGTCTCAACACCATAATGCGTAATCCAATGCTCTATAATCCACTTTGGAATACTATACTCAATAGCCATACGTTGTTTATCATTTTTAATTGAATCTAAGCTTGGCAATTCACTTCTAAAGATTGTTCTCAATATAGCGTTAACAACATTACCATTATGAGGACCACCACGACGTTTCGCAATATTAACTGCCTCATTTATAATGGCGTGATTAGGAACTTTATCTAAATAAATATACTGATACAAACTCATCCATAATAATTGTCTGACCCAACTTTTAATTTTCGTTTTTACAAAAGGTCTAAGATAAAAATCCAGCGTCATTTTCCGTTTTACAGTTCCATACACGAGTTCAGTGTACAAAGGTTTATCAATACTAGATACGTCCCCGGTAGAAAGTACCTCATTGATTCTTAAGTTACTGTAAGCATAATCATTAAAGATTTCTTGAATTGTTTGAAATGCTAATTCTCTTACTGTTTGTGTCATTTTAATAATTTCCCAACTAGCGATTCTTGAACACCGCTTAAATAATTTGCTGCTAGCATACGTTTTTTACCAGCTAATTGAATATCAGTTAAGGCAATTGCATCATCAGAGCCTGTAGCAACTATAATTGCTTTTTTAGTCGTTTCGACGATCTCCCCTGGTTGCCCTTTTTTGTTATGCACGATATGTGCAGCATACAATTTCAAGTTTGTATCATCCATCGTAGTATAGCCAACAGGCCATGGTGATAATCCACGTATATGATTATGAATATCTTCAGCGGTCATCGTCCAATCAATACGTTCATCTTCTCTACTAATATTTGAAGCGAATGTGGCTTGCGTATCATCTTGAGGCGTACTATCATTTGTACCATCGATAATTGCTGGTAATGTTTCTTTCAATAAATCTGCGCCTAATATACTAAGCTTATCATGCATCGTACCTACATTATCATCATTTTCTATATCAATTGCTTTTTGTGAAATAATATTGCCAGCATCTAACTTTTTAACCATATACATAATTGTTATACCAGTTTGTGCCTCACCATCAATAATTGCTTGATGTATGGGCGCACCACCACGGTATTTAGGTAACAATGATGCATGGACATTAATTGCACCTAATTTAGGTAATTGTAGTAATGTCTCAGGCAATAATTGACCAAATGCAGCAGTAACAATTAAATCAGGTTCTAATTGTAACAGTTGTGCCAATTCGTCAGATTGCGCTAATTTTTCTGGTTGATAAACAGGTAAATTGTGTTCTTCAGCCACTCGTTTAACAGGTGGTGGTGTTAATACACGTTTACGTCCCACTGGTCTATCAGGTTGCGTTACGACTGCGATAACGTCGTGTTCTTCTATTAACATTTCCAATACCTTAGTTGAAAAATCAGGTGTTCCCATAAATATCACTTTAGTCATTTTCAAAATACGCCTCCACTTCTTCATCAGTTAATAAATGCTGTGCACGCTTAGTAAATGATATACCGTTTAATTGGTCAACGATGTGTAACATCATTCTCGCTATATCATCATAAGCGGTTAATTCTATCGTATTACCTTCTAAATCATTGGCTTCTACAGTTATCATTTTACTTCGTTCGACTTCCCCGTAGATACCTGGTGTGTTTACTGAACCTTCAAGGTCTGTGACTTTATCTTTAGACTCCGTTTTAATTATAGGATTGATTAGTTGTAGCAATCCTTCAAGTTCCATATCAATGATAGCTACTTGCTTACTAATACCAATTTGAGGTGCGCAAAGCGCTGATGCCTCATTAGCATATAATGTATCTTCTATATCTAATAATAAATCTTTTAATGTAGCATCAAATGTTGTTATGCGTTCCGCTTGTTTCGTTAATACAGGATGCGTTGACTGGACTAATTTTTGTATCGCCATTTATTTTGCTCCTCCTGAAAAAATTCATCATACAATTATAACTTAATTCACTTTGAATTGCGACCTTAGTCTGAAATTTATCCATTCTAGCTACTATTAATTGCTTTTATTTTTCAGTCTATTAAAATAAAAGTAACTTAACTTATCATCACTTGCACAATTAAAGGAGGTGCCAAAATGGAAGTAAATAAAATTATTTATATTGTTTTAGCTATATTTTTAGGTGGTTTCGGTGTTCATAAATTCTATGCCGGTAAAACAATGTCTGGTCTTTTACACTTATTATTCTGTTGGACAGGTATTCCACATATCATTGCAATCATTAGTGCTATTCTTACATTATTTAGACCAGCCGATGAAAACGGTAATGTTGTCATGTAAAAACTAATATTTACGAAAGAAAGAGTTACGTAAGTTAGGTCTTTAAACCTAATAACTACGTAACTCTTTTTGTTTACATTAATACTTGCGGATTGATATCTATTTTTAATGCAAGTTTGTCTTTAAGATATGCCTCATGATAATAATCATCTAAATATTGAAGTGCTTTTAACAATTCCGGTTCACGCTTATATTTCACTAAGATTTGGAATCGATGTTCGTTGTTAATACGAGCAATTGCAGCTGGTGATGGTCCTAACACTAACGCACGATCTGTGAGATGCTGCAGTAAGATTTGATGTATATGTTTGGATGCTTCCATCACTTTCTTCATATTTTTATGCGAAATCGTAAAATTGATTAGAAAATAATAAGGTGGATACTTGCCCATTTTTCTGTATTCCATTTCTTTATGATAGAAAGTTAAATAATCATTTTTTTGAACATCTTCGATTGCATAATGGTCAGGATTATAAGTTTGAATAATGACGTTACCCGGCTTTTCATGTCGTCCTGCTCTTCCAGCCACTTGTGTTAACAGTTGATATGTCCGCTCACTCGCACGAAAATCAGGTAGATTCAACATAGTATCAGCATTTAAAACGCCTACTAAGGTGATATTTGGATAATCTAACCCTTTTGCAATCATTTGTGTGCCTAATAAAATATCGCCTTTACCTTGTTCAAATTCGGATAGTAATTTTTCATGCGCGCCTTTTCTAGAAGTAGTATCTACATCCATTCGTATAATACGTGCACCTTCAAATTCTTGTTGTAATATTTCTTCCACACGTTGTGTACCTGTACCTACTTGGCGAATATGAGAACTTTCACAATTAGGACATTTATTTGGAGGTACTTCATGGTAACCGCAATAATGACACTTCAATTGATCTGTTGACTTGTGGTACGTTAATGAAATATCACAATGTGGGCATTGAGGCACATAACCGCAATCTCGGCATAACATAAATGATGCATAGCCACGACGATTAAGAAATAAAACGATTTGTTCATTTTTACGTAAGCGCTCTTCAATTGCTTCTCTTAATTCGTTAGAAAACATTGATCGATTTCCTGCACTCAATTCTTCGCGCATATCAACGATATCTATCGAAGGTAATGCTTGTTGATTCACTCTGGTAGGTAATGATAGTAACTGATACACGCCTTTTTCAGCTCGTGCGTATGATTCAAGGCTTGGTGTTGCACTTCCTAATACTAAAGGACATTGATGATATTGACTTCTCCATTCAGCGATATCTCTAGCATGATACCGTGGATAATCTTCTTGCTTGTATGTTGATTCATGTTCCTCGTCAATAATAATTATGCCTAAATTTTTGAATGGTGCGAAGATACTTGATCGTGCACCAACACTGACACGTGCTCTACCGTCTCTAATCTTTTGCCATTCATCGTAGCGTTCTCCATTAGATAGACCAGAGTGTAGCACCGCTACGTCATCACCAAATCGGCGTTTAAATCGTAAGACCATTTGTGGAGTTAAAGCAATTTCAGGCACTAACATCATTGCTTCTTTACCTTCATTGAGTACTTCTTCGATTGTCTGTAAGTAAACTTCTGTTTTACCTGAACCTGTCACACCATGTAATAAGAATGTACGTTGCGCTTTATTATCGATTTTGTCTTTAATCTGTTGAAAAGCAACACGCTGTTCTGAAGTAAGTTCCCGCTTCTCTTCACGTTCAAATATACGATGTGCAAACGGATCACGTTCTACTTCGGCATCATATTTCTCAATATAACCCTTCTTAACTAACCCATCTATACTTGATTTTGAGAATCCCATCTCTTCCATATCTTTCAGAAATACTGTATTATGTTGTTCATCTAATAGATAAGCATACACGTCATACTGCTTTATTTTCTTCTCAAGTTTAGCTAAGACCTCATCTGGATGATAACCTTCTACGATACGTACCGCTCTCTGTGTTTTCTTTTTTACATTTTGAGATAATATTGTAACTTCTTTCACTGCGCCTGTTTTTAACAATTTATTTAAAACAGGAAGATGATTATTCTTTTGCGCTTCTTTATATTTATATTGCCCCGTAGCATCAAAGTATTCAATCAATTGGTCATCGATATCATTATATTTCACAACTTCAAAGACTTTCGTATACTTTGCTTTAATTGCACTGGGCAACATTACTTCAAGTACTGAAATGCGCTTAGATACATGATAGTGGCTAATCCATTCACTCAATTGAATCAATTCAGAGGTTAATTCAGGTTTCATATCTTGAATTTCTTTGATTACTTTCAATTTCTCAATATTAATATCATCACTTGGTTCATTTTCAATAGCCATGACATATCCTTGAATTGTACGCGGACCGAATGGAACAACCACCCTAACCCCTACCTGAATAAAAGCCTCTAAATGCTCTGGTATCAAATAATCAAATTTAAAGTCCACACTCTTAGAAGGAATATCTACGATTACCTTCGCAATCATTATTGCCACCTAGTTTCTAATTCATCTAAAATTTGTTCAGCTAATTGAACCTTTTTGCCTCTCTTAATATTAATCATTTCATTAGTTTTAAAATGCATGGTTAATTCATTATCATCTGATTTAAAACCAATCGTTTTGTCACCTACATTATTCGAAATAATCACATCAGCATTTTTTCGTTTTAATTTATCTTGCGCATAGGCTTCGATATTTTGCGTTTCAGCAGCGAAACCTACTAAATATTGATGTGCTTTATGTTCACCTAAATATTTTAGAATATCTTTAGTTCGTTTAAAGGTAACGGCTAAGTCGCCATCTTGTTTCTTCATTTTATGATCTAATACTTCCATCGGCGTATAATCAGATACAGCTGCCGCTTTAAATACAATGTCTTGCTGATCAAAACGTGTCGTTACTGCCTCAAACATGTCTTCCGCACTTTCAATATGTACAATGTCCATACCAATAGGATCTACTAATTGCGTTGGCCCTGTCACTAACGTAACGTGTGCGCCTCTTTTTTGTAGCGCTTCAGCTAGAGCGTAACCCATTTTCCCTGAAGAACGATTGGATACATAACGAACAGGATCAATCACTTCTACAGTTGGCCCAGCTGTAACTAATGCATGTTTACCTTTAAATGAACTATGCGCCTTTACCTTTTGTGATTTGAAAAAGTCGTTGATGACTTTAACAATTTGTAATGGTTCTTCCATTCTTCCTTTTGCTACATAACCACACGCTAAATAACCATCCCCAGGTTCAATAAAGCGATAGCCATCTTGTGCTAATACGTTAATATTGTGCTGTGTACGCTTATTCTCATACATATGTACATTCATTGCCGGAGCAATAAAGGTAGGTGTCTCAGTTGCTAACAACGTAGATGTCAGCATATCATCTGCAATACCCACACTCAATTTCGCAATCACATTTGCAGTTGCAGGCGCAATGATAATCGCATCTGCCCAATCACCCAATGCGACATGTTGAATTTCTTGCGGGTTCTCTTCTTTAAATGTATTGGTATAGACTGGGTTTCTACTAATTGCTTGAAAAGCAAGTGGTGTAACAAATTCTTGCGCATGTTCAGATAACATTACGCGTACATCGTAACCAGCTTGTGTTAATTTACTCGTTAAATCTATAGCTTTATATGCTGCAATACCACCTGTAACAGCTAGCAAAATGTGTTTCATAATCGTATTTCTCCCTTTTACTATATCGATTATTAATCATAATTTATATTAAATTTATTATACACAAATTAAAGGTGTAATTAAAAAGACACATCTTATTGAAGAAGCGTAATACTCAAATCAATAAGATGTGCATATGGATAAATTAATTTCATTTGGTTTTACATAGTGAATTCGTCAGAAACGACTGGTGTGATTTTACCGCTAGCAATTTCTTCTAATGCTTCACCAACTGGTTTAGCTGAATGATATCCACTTAATAAAGCTGTTTCAGGTCTTTCATCTAATTCACGTGCACGCTTAGCTGCAGTCGTAGCAATTAAATACTTAGAATTGATTTTCGATTGTAACTGGTTTAATGGTGGGTTTAACATTATTTTTTGGCCTCCAATAACATTTTTCTATATATAGCTTCAACACGTTCGCGTTTTAAGTGTTCTGCTTCAACAATTGATTGAATACGATCTTTCGCTAAATGGACTTCATCGTTGACTACAACGTAATCATAAAGATTCATCATCTCTACTTCTTTACGTGCTTCATTTACTCTACTTTGAATCTTCTCATCTGACTCAGTGCCACGTCCAACTAATCGTTCTTTCAAATGGTCTAAGCTAGGTGGTGCAAGGAAGATAAATAATGCATCTGGAAATTTCTTTCTTACTTGTTTAGCACCTTCTACTTCAATTTCTAAAAATACATCATGTCCAGCAGCCATAGTATCTTTAACATATTGAACAGGCGTACCATAGTAATTTCCAACGTATTCAGCATATTCAATAAATTGATCTTCCTGAATTAAAGCTTCAAATTCTTCTTTCGTCTTAAAAAAGTAATCTACACCATCAACTTCACCTTCACGCATATTACGTGTCGTCATTGAAATAGAGTACTTATATGATGTAGTTGGATCATCAAATATCTCTTTGCGTACAGTTCCTTTACCTACTCCTGAAGGACCTGAAAGAACAATTAGTAATCCTTTTTCATTATCCATGCCTTACGACCTCTCTAAGCTATTCTTCTATTATTTAAATATAATATCATATTGTAGTGAAAATTGTATAGAGTATGTAACATAAACTTAAATCATGACGCTTTCTTTTTACCATGTTACAATATACTGAATGATTAAATTGAAGGTGGAAATTATTTATGGCATATGATGGCTTATTCACTAGAAAAATAGTTGAATCACTACAGTTTTTAGTATCTGGACGAATCCATAAGATTAATCAACCAGAAAATGATACGATTCTTATGGTTGTACGCCAAAATCGCAAAAATCATCAACTATTACTATCCATACACCCTAGTTTTTCAAGAATGCATATCACAACGAAGAAGTATGATAACCCATTTGAACCACCAATGTTCGCACGCGTATTTAGGAAACATTTAGAAGGTGGCATTATTAAATCAGTACGTCAAATCGGTAATGACCGCCGTATTGAAATCGATGTTGAAAGTAAAGATGAAATTGGGGATACCATTTATCGCACCGTTATTTTAGAAATTATGGGTAAACATAGCAATTTATTACTTGTTGATGAAAATTATAAAATTATTGAAGGATTTAAACATTTAACCCCGAATACAAATCAGTATCGTACGGTTATGCCGGGTTTTAAATATGAAGCACCACCAACACAAAATAAATTAAATCCATTTGACGTTTCTGGGGACGAAGCTTTAAAATATGTAGATTTTAATAGTGGTAAACTTGCAAAGCAGTTATTGAACACGTTTGAAGGTTTTAGTCCACTGATTACTAATGAAATAGTCAATCGCTATCAATTTATGACAACAGACACTCTACCTAAAGCTTATGATGAGGTTATCGCTCAAACGTTACAAACACCTGTACCTGTTTTCCATAAAAATCATGAAACTGGAAAAGAAGATTTTTATTTCATGAAATTAGAACAGTTTCATGATGATATGGTTGAATATGCATCCTTACATGAATTACTAGACCGGTATTATGATGCCCGTGGAGAACGCGAACGTGTCAAACAACGCGCAAATGATTTAGTACGCTTTGTTCAACAGCAATCTCAAAAATATCAACATAAATTGAGCAAACTGATTACGGAGTATGAAAGTGCTAAAGATAAAGATAAACAGCAACTATACGGTGAACTCATTACTGCTAATATTTACCGCATTAAGCAAGGCGATGATGCTGTAACTGTTCTCAATTACTATACGAATGAAGACATTACGATTCCATTAAACCCTACTAAATCACCGTCAGTTAATGCACAATATTATTACAAGCAATATAATCGAATGAAAACACGTGAACGCGAATTAGATCATCAAATTCAATTAACGCGCGAGAACATCGATTACTTTGCAAATATTGAACAGCAACTCGACCATATTACGGTTGATGAGATAGATGATATTCGTGATGAACTAGCAGAACAAGGATTTATGAAACAACGTAAAAACGTTAAAAAGAAAAAGAATGATACACTTCAACTTCAAACCTATCTTTCTACAGATGGGGATACGATACTAGTAGGCAAAAATAATAAACAAAATGATTATTTAACAAATCGTAAAGCTCAAAAGTCACATATTTGGTTCCATACAAAAGATATTCCAGGTTCTCATGTCGTTATTCTTAATGATGCACCAAGTGAACAAACGATTAAAGAAGCTGCTATGTTAGCTGGTTATTTCTCAAAAGCCGGAAATTCTGGACAAATTCCTGTAGACTATACAGAAATTAGAAATGTTCACAAACCATCTGGTGCTAAACCAGGATTTGTAACGTATGATAATCAAAAAACATTATTCGCAACGCCAGATTATGACAAAATTCAAAGTATGAAAGTTAAATAAGCTGCATCGCACAGACACTAAAATGATGAAAGTATATTTAAAAAGGGATTAGAACCGAACGCACAACTACATCCAGTTCTAATCCCATGTTTTATTTTTCAGGTAATGCCAGTTGAAAACTAACACCAAATTTATCTTGTACCCATGCAAATTCACGGAATGGCGGCATCGCAGTTTTAGGCATTAATATTGCGCCTTCTTTCTTCAAACCACTGAATAGTCGTTCCATTTCCATCGCATTATCAACCGTAATATATAAAGAAATTGACGGATTCATGGGCAAATTCTCACCATTATCCGCATCAATTGCCATAAATACTTGCCCATTTAGCGTAAATATAGAATGTTGTACTGTGCCTGGCACACCCGGTCCATCCTCTCCATATTTAACCATAGTTAAAATTTCACTATTATCGAACAGACTCGTATATAAATTAACTGCTTCTTCTGCTTGATTATTAAACATTAGAAATGTTGTTATTTTAGGTATTTCCACATTGATTCCCCTCTCTTTATCTTTAATACTTATTTTAAACTAATCTATATCATTTTAAAAAAATTTAACTATATAATTTCGTTAATCTAAATTTTTGACTTATTCTATTTTCAAGTTAAAATTAGAATAAAGTTCAATTGGAGGCTTTCAATTATGATGCATCTTGTTATACCTATTTTATGTATGCTTATTGTTTTACTTATCGGATGGGTACTTATTAAAATTTTTATTCGCTAAGCGTTATGTATTATATTTCTAAACATATAAAACGTGGTATAGATATGACAACATGTCATCTATTACTTTAGATGATTGTGTGCGCCTATACCACGTTTTTTTTAATCGATTTTACCCTTTTGTCTAAGCGATTGCTTAGCCTTTTTAAAGAGGTCACTTGTATGTACAAATGAGTCCATGTTTACTTTAGATTGATTTTTACTTATTTCTTTAATGCTATTATCAATCGACATTGCGTTGTCTGGGGATTTGAAGTCTTCATCTCTATATAAGAATTCATTAACGTGCTTCATATTATTATAGAAACGATTCGCTTCACTATCTGTCATATTAATCAATCCCCCTTTTGACATAGCATATTACAAGTTGTCTCTCCATTCAACTAAAGTTTGTATATCATGCTCAGAAATTTTACCTTCTTCACGTGCAACTTCAATTAACTCATTATAGTTACTTAATGTGTAGTAAGGGACATTGATATCATTAAACATGTCATCTGCTTTCTTTAAGCCATAAGTGAAAATGGCTACTACGCCTACGACATTGGCCCCCGCTTCTTTTAATGCTTCAACTGCAGTAATTGAAGATCCACCTGTTGAGATTAAATCTTCGACAACGACGACATTCTTGCCTTTGCTTAAAGCGCCTTCAATTTGGTTTTGTTTGCCATGGCTTTTACTTTTCGAACGAACATAATTCATTGGTAAATTTAATTTCTCAGAGATATACGCTGCATGCGGAATACCTGCTGTTGCTGTACCAGATATAATATCTACATCACCGAATTGTTCAATAATCAACTGGCTCAATCCATCACGGATGGCACTTCGTACTTCTGGATAGCCTAATGTTACACGATTATCACAGTATATCGGAGATTTAATTCCTGAACTCCATGTATATAGGTCGTTTGGAGATAATGTTACTGCTTCGATATCTAATAAAGATTTTGCTATTTCTTTTGCCATATTAACTTAACCAACTTTCTTTAATAGTGTGATAACTTTCTACAGGATTCTCACTTTGCGTGATTGGTCGTCCAACTACAATATGTGTTGCCCCTAATTGTTTAGCGTCTTCAGGTGTAGTGATTCGCTTTTGATCATCTACAGCTGCCCCTTTTGGTCTAATTCCAGGTGTTACTTTTAAAAAGTCTGAACCTAATTCATTTGTTAATAATTCTGCTTCTAATGGAGAGCATACAACACCATCTAAACCTGCTTGTTGCGTTAATGTCGCATAGTTTAATACGGCTTCCTCGATTGTTGTTTGAATGTTTTGCTCATTACGCAACATTTCTTCAGTTGTAGATGTTAATTGTGTAACAGCAATAATCTTTGTATCATTACTAAATTTGTGCAATCCCCTTACTGCAGCTTTCATCATGGCTGTACCTCCAGCTGCATGCACATTAACTAAATCGACATCTAACTTTCCTAAGCCTTCCATTGCTTTTTCAACTGTGTTTGGAATATCATGTAGCTTCAAATCTAAGAAAATATCATGACCACGTGATTTAATAGATTTAATGAACTCTGGCCCTGCTTGATAGAAGAGTTCCATTCCGATTTTCACGAAAAGTGGTTCATCAAATTTATCTAAAAATGTATTCACTTTTTCTGCGGATTCGAAATCTAGTGCTATGATAGGTAAATCTTTCATATTATAACTCCTTTGAAAATGAACGACGCGGTCGCAGTCGTCTGACTAAGAAAATCCTGACTCAATACAACCTTGTCGTTCTTGAATTGTCATATTACATCGTTCTCATTGAAAATGTCATACTTTCAATCACATTTGTTAAAGCATTCGCAGTATCTAATGATGTTAAACATGGCACACCATTTTCAACTGTTGTGCGACGAATTTGGAAACCGTCTCTCTCTACTTCTTTACCCTTAGTCATGGTATTAATGACAATTTGTACTTCACCATTTTGGATACGTGTTAATAAATCATCATCGCCACCAATTTTGCCTACAACTTCAACTGGAATATGATGTTCTTCTAATTTTTGTGCCGTTCCTTGAGTAGCTAGAATCTTATACCCTACCTCATTTAAACGGTGAGCAATTTTTACAATTTCGTCTTTATCTTTATCACTTACTGTCATAAGTACAGTACCATGATCTTTAACTTCTACACCACTACCCGTTAATCCTTTGTAAAGTGCTTTTTCTAAAGTTAGATCTTTACCCATCACTTCACCGGTAGATTTCATTTCTGGTCCTAAAGTCACATCGACATTTTTCAATTTATTAAAACTGAAGACAGGTGCTTTTACATAGACACCTTCTGAATATGGTTGGATGCCTTGCTTATAGCCTAACGCTTTAAGCTGCGTTCCCATTATAGCTTGCATCGCAAGTTGTGCCATTTGAATGTCTGTGATTTTACTTAAGAATGGTACAGTTCGACTTGCACGAGGGTTTACTTCTAGTACGTAAACACCATCATGTGCGATCACAAATTGGATATTAATCAAGCCTACGATATTAAGCCCTTTAGCTAATTTAATTGTGTAGTCTTCTAACGTATTAATATCTTCCTGGCTTAAAGTTTGTGGTGGATAAACAGCGATTGAGTCACCACTATGAACACCTGCACGTTCGATGTGCTCCATGATACCAGGAATGATGACTGTTTCACCGTCTGATATCGCATCAACCTCTATCTCCTTACCAGTTAAATATCTATCTACCAATACTGGATGTTCTGGGCTCGCTTTAACAGCTTGTTCCATGTAGTTTTCTAATTCAGCGTCGCTATTCACTATTTCCATAGCACGACCACCGAGTACATATGATGGTCTCACCACAACCGGGTAGCCAATTTCACGGGCATTTTCAAGTGCTTCTTTTGGAGAAGTCGCAGTTTTACCTTTAGGTTGAGGTACATTAATGGTATGCAGTAAGGCTTCGAATTCTTTTCTATCTTCGGCACGATTTAAATCGTCTAAAGACGTTCCTAATATTTGAAACCCATGTTTAGCTAATTTATCCGCTAAGTTAATAGCCGTCTGACCTCCAAATTGCACGACTACGCCTTTAGGTTGTTCTAAATTGATGATATTCATTACATCTTCTTCAGTTAATGGTTCGAAGTATAATTTATCTGATATTGAAAAGTCAGTCGATACTGTTTCAGGATTATTATTCACGATAATTGCTTCGTATCCGGCATTTTGAATTGCCCATACTGCATGTACAGTAGCATAGTCAAATTCCACCCCTTGCCCAATTCGAATTGGACCTGATCCAAGTACCAAGATTTTTTCTTTATCTGTCACGATGGATTCATTCTCAGTCTCATAGGTGCCATAGTAATAGGGTGTTGTTGACTCAAATTCAGCAGCACAAGTGTCAACCATTTTGTATACAGGTTTAATGCCATTTTCTTGGCGCAATTGATAAACTTCTGCTTCAGTCATACCGAATCGATGTGCAATCACTCTGTCACTAAAGCCATAGTCTTTAGCATATTTAAGGTAGTCTAAATCTCCAGGGTGTGCTTTCAACTCATGTTCGATATTAATAATATTTTGGAATTTATTTAAGAAGAAATAATCAATTTGCGTCATATTATGTATTTCTTCAAGCGTCGTACCACGTCTAATTGCTTCACCTATAAAGAAGAGTCTTTCATCATCTTGATGACTGATGCGTTCCTTAATATAATCTAAATCAAAACTTTCTCCATTTGGTAAGCCTAAATGGTGTACACCATATTCAAGTGAACGTATTGCTTTCAATAATGATTCTTCATATGTACGACCGATAGCCATTACTTCACCAGTGGCTTTCATTTGAGTACCTAATTCACGTTCGCCTTTTTCAAATTTATCAAATGGGAATCTCGGTATCTTTGAAATAACATAATCTAACGTTGGTTCAAAGGCAGCATATGATGTGCCTGTGACAGGGTTAAGCATCTCATCTAATGTTAATCCTACTGCTATTTTTGCTGCTAATTTTGCAATTGGGTAGCCAGTTGCTTTAGATGCAAGCGCTGATGATCGTGATACACGTGGATTTACTTCTATAATATAGTAATTGAATGAGTGTGGGTCTAATGCAAGTTGGACGTTACATCCACCTTCAATACCTAATGCTCGAATTACTTTTAAAGATACATCACGTAACATTTGATATTCAACATCTGATAACGTTTGACTCGGCGCTACTACGATAGAGTCTCCAGTATGAATACCAACTGGGTCAATATTTTCCATATTACAAACAACAATTGCATTGTCATTTTTATCTCGCATGACTTCATATTCAATTTCTTTGTAGCCCGCAATAGATTTTTCAATTAAACATTGTGTCGCTGGACTGTAATGTAGCCCATTGCTCACTACTTCTTTTAATTCATCATCATTGTAGCAAATACCACCACCAGTACCTCCCATTGTAAAGGCAGGACGAACAATGAGTGGATAGCCTACTTCGTCTTTAAACGCAAATGCTTGTTCAACAGTATTTACAATATCACTTTCAGGGACAGGTACATTTAAATCATTCATTAATGATCTAAATAATTCTCTATCTTCTGCTTGTTGAATTGACTTTAATTCCGTACCTAGTAATTTCACATTATTTGCTTCAAGTACACCACTATCATGTAATTGAATTGCCATATTCAAACCTGTTTGACCACCTAATGTTGGTAACAGTGCATCAGGCTGTTCTTTACGAATAATACGTGCAATAAAGTCATGTGTTAACGGTTCGATATAAACTTTATCTGCAATTTCTTTATCTGTCATAATCGTTGCTGGGTTAGAGTTGACTAATATGACACGGTAGCCTTCTTCTTTTAAAGCAAGGCACGCTTGAGTACCTGCGTAATCAAATTCTGCAGCTTGTCCAATGATAATTGGACCTGATCCAATAACTAGAATCGTTTGTATATCGTCACGTTTAGGCATTTGCTGTTTGCTCCTTTTCTTTAAATTCTTTCATCATAGCCATAAATTCATCGAATAAATAATTTGAATCGCTTGGGCCTGGTCGTGCTTCAGGATGATATTGCACCGAAAATGCTGGTAATGTCTTATGTCTTAATCCTTCAACCGTACCATCATTTAACGCAATATGTGTCACTTCTAAGTCAGTATGTGCCAATGAATCTTTATCAATAGCGTAACCATGGTTTTGACTTGTGATATCTACTTTTCCAGTTCGTAAATCTTTTACAGGGTGATTTGCACCACGATGACCGAACTTCATTTTAAATGACGTCGCACCTTGAGATAGCGCGAATAATTGATGTCCTAGGCATATACCGAAGAATGGAATTTTGCCTAAAATACCGTTAATCATATCCAATGCAACTTCTACCACATCTGGGTCACCAGGGCCATTAGATAACATCACGCCATCAGGTGACATAGCTAATATCTCTTCAGCCGATGTGTCATAAGGTACTACTGTCACATTGCACCCACGCAAATTTAATTCTCTTACAATGTTTTGCTTTTTACCAAAGTCTAACAAGACGACACTCAAATCAGATCCTGTAGAGACGTATGGTGTTTTAGTAGATATTGTTTCCACTTCATTTCGAGGTAACGTTGTACCTTGTAATGTACTGATTAGTGTGTCAATGTCCTCTCGATTATCAGTGAACCCTGCCTTAAGTACACCATGCTGTCTAATCTTACGAGTAATACTACGTGTATCTACGCCTGAGATACCAGGTATCTTGTATTGTACAAGCACATCGTGTAACGTTTTTTGATTTCTAAAGTTACTTGGATGAGTGCTTGCTTCTTTCACTACTACACCATTTAATGTTGGTGTTAGTGCTTCAAAGTCGTCTCGGTTAATACCGTAATTACCAATTAATGGGTATGTGAATGTAATGATTTGACCAGTATATGAAGGGTCTGAGATTGTTTCTTGGTATCCTGTCATCGCTGTGTTGAATACGATTTCTCCAACTGATAAGTTGTTAGATCCCAATTGATATCCTTCATAATAAGTCCCATCTTCTAATACAAGATAGCGTCGCTCAAGCATTTATTTATCCTCCTTATATTTAACTTCGCCTTCTACCATAGTTAAAATTGGGTTACCATAAACTTTGTAACCAATAAATGGTGTATTATCTGCTTTAGATAAGAAATCTTCACCTTTGATTTCGCGCTCTTCTTCCAGATTAATCATTGTTAAATCAGCTAAGTGTCCTTCTTCCAATTTGCCATATGGTAAATCAAATACTTGTGCTGGTTTAACAGTTAAGTAATCCACTAATTGTTGCAATGACCAATCTCCATTTTTTACAAAATGCGTATATAGTAATGGGAATGCAGTTTCACTTCCTACAATACCGAAAGGCGCTTTAGTCATCGGTTGTGCTTTCTCTTCTTTCGCATGTGGTGCATGGTCAGTTGCAATACAATCTATCGTTCCATCTAATAACCCCTCTAATAAGGCCTCTCTATCTTCTTTACTTCTTAAAGGTGGATTCATTTTATAAATTGCATTATCACCTGGTACATCATCTTCAGTTAGTAATAAGTGATGTGGTGTAACTTCGGCTGTCACATGAATACCAGCTGCTTTAGCATCACGAATAGCTCTAACACTTTCTTTCGTTGAAACATGACATACATGATAATGACAATTTGCTGCTTCAGCTAGTAGCACATCTCTCGCGATTTGTACCGCTTCACAAATATTCGGAATGCCAGGTATACCTAACGCTTCGCTTCGTTTACCTTGGTGCATTGCACCACCATAAATTAAACTATTATCTTCGCAGTGTGCTACCACAGCTTTATTAACTTTAGCTGCTTGTTGCATTGCTTCATACATCATTGCTGATTCTTGAACACCTACGCCATCGTCTGTGAACGCAAAAGCACCTTGCTTAGCTAGTGCTTCAAAATCAACATGTTCTTTTCCAGCTTGGCGTACGGTTATAGATGCATATGGTAATACACGTACTTGTGCGTTCTCTTGAATTAATTGTTGTAAACGCTCCATATGTTCCACAGTGTCCGGTACTGGACGTGTATTTGGCATTGGACATACAGTTGTAAACCCACCACGAGCTGCAGCTTTCGTACCTGTCTCAATCGTTTCTTTATGTTCTCCACCTGGTTCACGTAAATGAACGTGAACATCAATTAAACCAGGTGCTACAAAATGTCCTTGTGCATCAATTACTTCAACACTTTCATCAACTTCAATATTATTGCTTATTTCTTTAATATGTTGACCGTCAATTAAAATAGATGTTTGCTTAAGTTCACCGTTATCTAAAATTTGAGCATTTTTGATTAATTTCAACGTTTACGCCTCTTTTCCTGATAATAGTTTATTGATTACTGACATTCTTAAATACATGCCATTTGTCATTTGTTTGAAAATTCGTGCCTTAGGCGCTTCCACTAATTCAGAATCAATTTCAACACCTCTATTAACTGGTGCAGGGTGCATAACAATTGCTTTATCTTTCAACTTATTATATCTATCCATTGTTAAACCGTATTGTTCATGGTAATCATTTGCCTCGAAGTTAGCTTCACCCGTTATACCATGACGTTCATGTTGAACACGTAATAACATAACAATGTCTACTTGGTCGATAACATCATCAATTTGCACATATGGTGCATCTAAAGATTCATCAACCCATTCATCTGGACTTGAGAACATCACATTTGCACCTAGTGATGTTAAGCTTATGAAATTACTTCTTGCTACACGTGAATTTTTAATATCACCACAGATCAAGATATTTAATCCTTCAAATGACCCATACTCTTCATAAATTGTCATGATATCTAATAAACTTTGTGTAGGGTGTTGACCACTACCATCACCAGCATTTGCAATTGGGATATTAAGATTTTCTAGTTCTTCATAATATGCATTTTGAGAATGTCTTATGACAAGTAAATCAACGCCGATGCTCTCAAGCGTTTTACATGTGTCGTACAGTGATTCTCCTTTTTGTACTGATGATGTACTTGTTTCAAAGTTAACTTCTTTAAGACCTAATTTTTGCTCTGCTACTTCAAAGCTACATTTAGTACGTGTTGAGTTTTCGAAGAATAAATTTGAAACAAACTTTCCTTCGAATTGTGGTAATGGTTGTTTTCCTGATTTGTAATCACAAGCTGTTTGAATTAAATCGTAAATGTCCTCGTTAGATAAATGTTCCATAGATAATAAGTTATTCATAAAGCGCCTCCTGATAAATAATCCTTGTTAAATTAGTTTTTTGATTCCTGTTTTTCTTTTGGCAAAATTAAATTTAAGATAATACCTGAAAGTGCTGCGAGTGCCATACCTTCGATTTGAAGGTTTACACCTAAACCTTTTAAATTGATAAGTAAGTTACCAATACCTACAACTAAGATGACTGAAGCAATGACTAGGTTACGGTTGCTTGCGAAATCGATATTGCTCTCAACTAACATTCTGAGTCCGCTTGCTGCAATAATACCGAAGAGCAAGATGGATACGCCGCCCATTACCGGGGTAGGTATTGATGAAATCAACGCTGAGAACTTTCCAATGAATGATAAGACAATCGCGATAACCGCTGCGCCACCAATAACATAAATACTATAAATTTTTGTTATTGCTAGAACACCGATGTTTTCGCCGTATGTTGTACTTGGTGGACCACCAATAATACTTGCGAACATGGTTGACACACCGTCACCGATAATTGAGCGATGTAAACCTGGATCCTCGAAGAAGTTTCTACCTACAATTTTATTGATTACCATTTGGTGACCGATATGCTCACTCACTGTTACGAACACAATTGGTAACATGACGAGTATTAAACCAAGGTGTATCGACGGTACATAATCTTTAAACGGTAAATAGATGTGAGGGAAGTCAATCCAATTTGCTTTCGCAATATTTGAAAAGTTTACTAATCCCATAAAGATTGAAACAATGTAGCCGACGATGATACCAATAAGTACCGGTATCAGTGATAAGAATCCTTTGAAGAACCCTTGGACAATAATGGTTACAAGTAATGTGATAAGTGCTACAACTAAATAGCTTAAGTTGTACCCTTTCATATCACCTGAATTCTCAAACATTGCCATATTGACTGCTGTTGGTGCTAGGCTTAAACCAATCACCATGATTACTGGCCCCACTACTACTGGTGGAAGTAAATGCATTAACCATCCAGTACCACTTATTTTGATTAGAATACCGATGATGACGTACATGACGCCACTAGCGAATAATGCGACCAACATATCACCTAGACTGTGTGTGCTCAAGCCAGTAATAATCGGTGTGATGAATGCGAAGCTTGAGCCTAAATATGCTGGAATCTTTGCTTTAGTAATTAGGATGTAAAGCAATGTTCCTATTCCTGATGCAAGTAAAGCTGCTGATATAGGTAAACCAGTAAGGAAAGGTACTAATACAGTAGAACCAAACATTGCAAATAAATGTTGCAAACTCAGTAATGCCCACTGTGCCGGTTGCGGTTTATCCTGTACGTCTAACACCGGCTTAACGGTGCGTTCAAACATTTGTTCATTTTCCATTTTTTTCTTCCTTTCATAAAAAAAGTCTCTTTAACATATAAATGTAAAGAGACTAAAAAATCGTATTTAGTAAGCAGATACGTTTTCATATCCAACGCAATCTGTACATACGTGACAAAGTATTCTGTTTTAGTGAGCGCATTATTACTTATATTGAAACTTTAATACTGACACTCACTATTGAATACTTTACCTTTTTCAGTCTCTCGTACTGATTTAAAAGGCCTTTATTCAATTATAACTGCGTTCTGTGAATCCTTTTCATTTAAGAACACAGAAACGGATTCTTCTTTAGCAGTTGGAATATTTTTTCCTACAAAATCTGCTCTGATAGGCAACTCACGATGTCCTCGATCTACAAGTGCAGCCAATCCAATTTTAATTGGTCGAGAATGTAATAGAATCGCATCTAGTGAAGCTCTAACAGTTCTACCAGTGTAAAGCACATCATCAATAATGATGACGACCTTGTTATTAATATCAGCATCAATATCTATTGCGTCTTGAGTGATTTTCTTGTTAGTAATTTCAATATCATCTCTAAAATGCGTAATATCAATTGTGCCTGTCGGAACTGCTTTTTGTTCAATTTGATTGATTTTGTCTTGAATACGTCGTGCTAAGTATTCGCCTCTCGTTTTGATACCGAGTAACACAAGATTTTCTGTACCTTTATTGTATTCTAGAATTTCGTGCGCCATACGCGTTACAGTACGTTGTATTGCAGCTTCATCCATGATGATACGCTCAGACATTATCTCACCTCTTAATATTAAAAAACCTCATGTCTTTAATCAAAGACATGAGGTTTAATTTATATACGGACATGTATGTTTATACGATACATGATAAAGTCATTCTCATTAAACAATTCATCAATGTGCTCAATGAATGATTTTAAGAAAGTGTATAGAATTATACTCATTGTCTTTGAAGCCTCTCTGGACTTTCGTTTAAAGACATCGTTTTCTTTTTGAACTGTTATTAGCTTAATGCTTTTTGACTTATAAGTCAATGCAAATTTTAAAATTCTCTGTGTTAAATAATCCTTTTTTATTAGATTAAATTCCATTTAGACCATTGAATGATTAACTTATGCTTCTCTTAAACGGATATCTTCTAATAATGTTTCAAATGCTTCAGGTAACTCCGCTTGTCGTTCAATGTATTCATGTGTGACTGGATGTTCAAACCCAATAACCCCTGCGTGTAAAGCTTGACCACCAATATCAAGTGTCTTTCTCGGACCATATTTAGGGTCTCCAACAAGAGGAAATCCTATATATTTCATATGCACACGGATTTGGTGTGTACGCCCTGTCTCTAATTGACACTCAATTAATGTATAATCTTTAAAATGTTCCAACACATTGAAATGCGTCACGGCTTCTTTACCATTATCAACAACATCCATGGATTGTCTATCTTTCTCATTTCTTCCTATTGGCGCATCGATTGTACCGTAATCATGTGGAATGTTTCCATGTACTAATGCAGTATATTTTCGCTTAACAGATTTATCCATTAACTGTTCAACTAAACCACGATGCGCGATATCATTTTTCGCAACCATTAATAACCCTGATGTATCTTTATCAATACGATGTACGATACCAGGACGAATCTCACCATTAATACCAGATAAATCTTTAATTTGATACATTAATCCATTAACCAGTGTACCTGAATAATGACCTGGTGAAGGGTGAACTACCATACCTTTAGGTTTATATACAATCGCAACATCTTCATCTTCATAATAAATATCTAAGTTTAAATTTTCAGGCTGAATATCAGCTTCAACGACTTCCTTTTCAGTAACAATAATACTGTCATTTAATTTAACTTTATAATTAGATTTAATCACTTTGTCATTTACTGTTACTAAATCTTCTTTAATCCAATCTTGTATTTGACTTCTTGACCAATCATTGTTGTATTCGGGTAATAATTTATCAATACGCTGTCCAACATAAGCTTGGTCTTCTATTTTAAATTCATGTGTTTTCAAATTACAGCCTCCTATTCTTTCGAATTTGCATCTTTAAGTAAGGCAATGATGATGAATAATACACCTATTGTTAGACTAGAATCCGCAACATTAAATATTGGAAAATCATATCCGAAAATAGTCGTATCAACAAAATCAACTACTTCACCATTTACTAATCGATCAATAAAGTTACCTAATGCGCCTGCAAATAATAAACTAATTGCAACTTGCATAAACAGATTATACTTTGCTTCTTTAATATAAAATAATACAAGTACGACGAGAATTATAAGCGTAATAATATAAAAGAATCCCATTTTACCACTTAATATTCCCCACGCCGCACCGTCATTTCTATGTGATGTTATATTTAAAAAATTGGGAATAACTTCATACGAATCACCAATATTCATTGTTGTAGCTATTATGCGTTTAGTTACTTGATCAATGATTAATATTGTAATTGCTACGATTAAAGATATCGTTATATAATATTTCTTTTTCATTCACGTGCCTCCATTCACACACTACACTTTGACAACACTCTACATTATAGCTTACTCCCATACATAAAAAAAGCTACAGTTACAAATAACTCATGAGAGGTGTAACTGTAGTTCACTATGCTGTTTCATTTTTATTTTCCTTTGGGTGAATATAATTAAATTCGTCTACTTGATTGTCATGAACTGTTCTTTTAGTCACTTCATACGGTTTATTATAGTTCATATCAAATACTGTTAGCGACCCATCCTGGTGAACTTTATCTATATATGCTACATGACCATATTGACCTTTAGGATATTGCAAAATTGCGCCAACACTAGGTTCATTATTTACTGTATATCCTTCTTCATCAGCTTTTGCAGCCCAATACTTAGCATCGCCCCATTTATTGCTAATCATATTACCATCTTGTCGTATTCTGTCAAACACGTAATACGTACACTGCCCCTTAGCATATAAATTGAATTTCATTGGATTCTTTTCCCAAAAATGAATTGTAGGTTGTGTCATATCTTGATTATCAATACCATCATATATTGCTCCAACAGTGAAAAGTGCACTACCTAATAACATTATAGCTATAAATTTCTTCATTTAATCACACTACTTCTATAAAATTAAATCTAAATTGAAGTCCGTCTGGACCATTTACATCGATATGCGTTGTTTCAGGATAATAATAATCAATTAATGCGAGACCATATGTGATAGGATTCATAACGCGCTTCGTACTTGATAACCATTGATTAATTGCTAAATGATGATGATATTGATTTGAAGACATATAGAGTGAAAATTTATCTAAATATGCAGATGTTTCAAGTCCAAAATAGTTTAAATAATATGATTTGACTTCAGACATACGTATCGATTTAAGAGATACATTTCCAATTTTAGTTCCTTTAGGAATGCCTTGCCAAGTTTGATCTGTTACATGCGTTAATAATCGTGGAACATTAATTGCTTCAACATCCAATTTCACATATTTATTATCGTACACCCAGTCATCTATATCGTGATTGACATAAAACTTAAATGCATTTCCCTCTGGATCTTCAATAAAAAGAGAGGTACAGACACTTTGTTCTCCACCATTTACTGGAATTTCAAAATCTGTCATTTGTACAAGTAAATCTGCTAAATCTTCTATATTAGGAAGCAAAATACCTATATAAAATAATCCGGCTTCAGATAATAGCGGTTCCCTACCATTTACAATTTCTTTTAAAGTTATAAAATGATTAGATTGACCAATCTCATATTGGACAGATTGGTGTGTTTCGGTAATCACTTCAAATCCTAATACCGTTTCATAAAATGGTCTTAAATTAGCTAAATTTCTCACATTTAATGTTATACCATTTACGAAATGTGCATGCTTGGAATGAAACATTGTGGCCTCCTAATATGACTGTAAATCAACTGCATCATTTTTATCGGATGCATTAAACACTTTGATGAAAATAATACTTTTTATTTTACCTTAAAATCTATCAAATTTTATCAGTCTTTGTATGTATATTACAATTTATGTTTTTTAGTTCGCCCTTCTAAATATGGACTTCAAGATAAAGTATTTACATTTTACTTAGTTTACTTTTTTAAATTATGCTAATGAATTAAAAAGAGGCTAGGACATAAATAATATAATGAAGCTATTTTGCGAATTCGCAGTAGCGGACTGAACTGAGAAGGCACTTAAATCAAGCTTTTCTCAATTCCAGTCATCCTTGCGGAGGTGAGCGGGGCCCCAACACAAAAAATCACGAAAGTGATTTTACAAGCTAAGCAAGTTGGGGTCGGTGCCCAGCAGAGAGAATTTCATTAAGAAATTCCACAAGCAAAGAAGCTGGGAGCGGACGACGAATTTAAAAGAATTCTGTTCCACTCCCTTTTCAACTATATCAACACTATAACTCGGACGTTCTTTTAAAATAAATTAACGTATGCATTATATCATTATGGATGATTTATGCTTTAATCAGATGATATATTTTTGATCCAACATAAGCACCCACAATCGCACCTGTAGTCATCGCAATAGTACTGAATAGCTGATTATTGTGTGATGACGCTTGTTTATCTTCTTCAGCAAGTTTATTCATATGATTAACAAATAATTCCATAACTGTTTTATGAATATTGGCTTGTGTATATTTATAAACTACCCAAGGCAATGTCGGCTCATATTCTTGTAACGCAACGATTGCTTCATTCGTATCTAAAATACGTCTAAATTCAAATCGAGCATTTCCACCATTGTTGGATAATGCTAAATTACCACCTACGATTTTGTAAACAATCATATCCTCAGAAGAATCTTCCATATCACGTTCCATTTTTAAGATAAATTGATTCATAAACGGCAGTGTAATATCAAATTTATTTTCATTTATAGTGCCATTGATCAAATGTAACGTAATATTGTTAATAAACGTTGCATATGTTTTAGCCACATCTTCCATTGAATAATTGGCCGGAATACTAAAACGTGATATTGCTCTTACATCTTTGATGCTTTCTTTTTTACTTTTACTTGATGATTTTTTGTTTTTATTTTGTTTTTGATTCATTTTATTTTCTTCATTTAGCGCTTGTTCTACACTTTCCTCATATGACATCTTACCAATAGATATATCAGGATGTGTGCGTTCTGGTTGTGGAATCATATCATGAACTAAACTATTCATAAGTGGGTAAACCATCTCTTTAGGCACCTGTGAAATAAGTTGTACCCAATATCGACTAACCCAAATAGGGATAATTGGTAAGTCAACGATTGGTAAACGTTTATTTAACACTACTGCCGTGCGTTGTATTAATTCCTTATAATTCATAATTTCTGGACCTGTAATATCAAAAGCCTCATTATGTTGTGGTGTACGTTCGACTAATAGTGCGAGTTTATCAATAACATCGTTGATTGAAACGGGCGCAATCATATTATATGCCCAACTAGGTAAGACCATTCCGGGTAAACGTTCAACCAAACGTTTTAAAATCGGGTAAGAACTTCCCTTTGCCCCAATAATTAAACCTGCTCGCAATGTGCTAACCGGTATGCCATAAGACCCAAGAATTTTCTCACATTCTAAACGACTACGTAAATGCGCCGACAGCTTGTCTTCATTGGGAATTAAACCACTCATAAAAACAATATGTTTTACGCCTTGTTTTTTAGCAGCTCTCGCAAAATTATCCGCTAATAAGGCATCCATATCTTCAAAATTTGCTTGCGTCAATTTTGCATTAGGCATCATAGAATGAACAAGGTAAATTGCAGTATCTACCCCTTCCATTACCTCTGTGATTTCATCTAAATCAAATAAATCAGCAGCTTTCCAAGTGACATTCTGTTCATTTTCTTTATTTTTAATATTTCGTGAAATTGCGATAATTTCGTAATTCTCTTTTAATTGCGCTTGCAAGTGTCCACCAATATAGCCAGATGCACCTGTTAATAAAATTTTACTCATCGTTCCACCTCTGTTTATTAGAAATTCGCTCTGTCATTTAACTATGAATATATCTTTCTAAATAACCTTAAATCATAAAGTGAAACATTGTATATTAATATTCTTTTTATGTATAAATTATATTGTAATTATTAAAAAGGAGCAGGACAATGAAATAAATTTTAGAAAAAATATTTCTGTCCAGCTCCTTTTTGCTCACATACTATTAAATTAACGTTTTAACTACTTGTTGGCATCGTGGGCATAAGTGTTCTAATTCACCTACTGCGCCTAATGCTTCAGTGTAGTTCCAACATCTTTCACATTTTTCGCCTTCAGCGTGGTCAATTCTGATATCACCATGTTTGTAAGTCTCTGCATTGTCCACAGCATCTGTAACTTCAACTTGTGAAACTATGAATAATTGTTGTAAATCATCAAATTGTTGTAAGAACTCTGCAGCGTTAAAGTTGTCGTTATTACCAATAACAACTTTTGCTTCGAGTGATTTACCGATTACTTTATTGTTACGTGCTACTTCTAATGCTCGGTTAACATCATCACGTAATGCCATTAATTGATTCCATTTATCAAGTAATGCTTGATCAACTTCAACTACTTTAGGCATATCAGCTAAATGAACACTTTCTTCTTTCACATGTGGTGTGTGTGTCCAAACTTCTTCAGCTGTATGGACTAAAATAGGTGCTAATAATTTCGTCATATCAACTAAGATTTGGTATAACACTGTTTGCATACTGCGACGTTTATGCGCATTTTTCTCTTCGATATAAAGGATATCTTTACCATAATCTAAATAGAAGTTACTTAATTCAACATTAATAAAGTTTTGAACTTCTTGATAAATATTTAAATAATCAAAGTTATCATAATGGTTAATTGTGCTTGCAGTGAATTCACGTAAACGGTTTAATAAGTAACGGTCTACTTCTAATAATTCAGATTCAGGAATTGCATCTGTTTCCGGATTGAAATCGTTAATATTACCTAACATGAATCTTAATGTATTTCTTATTTTACGATAAACATCAGATGTTTGTTTTAAGATTTCATCAGAAATACGAACGTCAGCTAAGTAATCCGTACTACTAACCCATAATCGTGCGATATCAGCACCTTTTTGTTTTACAACTTGGTCTGGAACAATAACATTACCAAGTGATTTACTCATTTTCTTACCTTCACCGTCCATTACAAAACCGTGAGATAATAAGAATTTATATGGTGCTTGTCCTCTTGTTGCCACAGCAGTAGTAATTGAAGAGTTAAACCAACCACGATATTGGTCACTACCTTCAAAGTATAAATCTGCAGGGAAACTTAATTCTGGACGATTTTCTAATACACCACGGTGTGATGAACCTGAGTCAAACCAAACATCCATGATATCCATTTCTTTTGTAAACGTACCATTTGGACTACCAGGATGTGTAAATCCTTCAGGTAATAAGTCTTTCGCTTCTTTTTCAAACCAAATATTTGAGCCATGTTCTTCAAATAAATCTGCTACATGGTTAACCGTTTCTTTAGTCATGATAATATCGCCGTTTTCAGCATAAAATACTGGTAATGGTACACCCCATACACGTTGACGAGAAATAACCCATTCTCCGCGATCACGAATCATATTATAGATACGTGTTTTACCCCAATCTACTTTGAATTCTGTATCTTCAATTGCATCTAAGATATCTTGTCTTACCTTATTGATTGAAGCAAACCATTGTGGTGTTGCACGGAAAATAACTGGTTTCTTAGTACGCCAATCATGAGGATAACTATGTGTAATAAAGTTAAGTTTTAATAAAGCATCTTTTTCAGTTAATAAATCAGTAACTGCTTTGTTAGCTTTATCGTAAAACATACCTTCAAATTGTCCGCCTTCTTCAGTGAACACACCTTTATCATTTAAAGGACTAATTACTGGTAAATCATATTTTTGTCCAACGATATAGTCATCTTCCCCGTGACCAGGAGCGGTATGAACACAACCTGTACCTGCATCAGTTGTAACATGGTTACCGTTAATTACAAGTGATACACGATCTAAGAATGGGTGTTGGGCTTCAACGTACTCTAATTCTTTACCTGTAAATTCTTTTTCTAATTGAATTGCTTCTTTATCCCATTCTAATGCTTCTGCTACATTTTCAGATAAAGCTTGTGCAATGATATATTTCTTACCATTCACGTTATATTGACCATATTTAAGTTCAGGGTGAACAGTAATCGCAACGTTTGATGGAATAGTCCATGGTGTAGTTGTCCAAATAATAAATTGTGCATCTTCATCTACAATACCTTTTGAATCTTTTACATCAAACGCAACATAAATTGATGCTGAACGTTTATCATGGTATTCAATTTCCGCTTCAGCTAAAGATGATTCACTTGAAGGTGACCAATAAACAGGTTTTTTACCTTTATAAATTAATCCTTTATCAGCCATTTCACCGAATAAACGAATTTGTGCCGCTTCATATTCTGGTTTCAAAGTGATGTATGGATCATTGAAGTCACCACGCACACCAAGACGTTTAAAATCTTTCTTTTGTAATTCAATTTGTTCTAATGCAAATTCTTTACATTTTTCTCTAAATTCGGCAATTGACATTTTTTTACGATCAACGCCTTTTTTAGTTAAAGCTTGTTCAATTGGTAAACCGTGCGTATCCCAACCTGGAACGTATGGTGCATAAAATCCTTGCATCGTTTTATAGCGGACGATGATATCTTTAATGATTTTATTTAATGCATGTCCCATGTGTAAATTACCATTTGCATACGGTGGACCATCATGTAGGATATAAGATTGGTTACCTTTATTTTTTTCTAGTGCTTTTTGGTATTGGTTGTTAGCTTCCCATTGTTCTTGGATTTGAGGTTCTTTATTTGGCAATCCACCACGCATTGGAAAGTCAGTCTTTGGCATTAATAAAGTATCTTTATAGTTCATAATTGTTTTCACTCCTTAAATGTAAAAAAAAACTCTAAGTTCAATTAAAAAGGGACGGAATGACCGCGGTACCACCCTTGTTAACTCAACTTAGAGTTCTCTCATATATATCGTATTACTTTGTCTAAGTCAGTGATATAAGAGATAGACTTTTATTAGGCTTTCACCGACCCTAATTCGCTGTAAAAAGTTGATTATCTCCTACGTGTCTGTCTTATTTGATAACATTTATTTATTTGTATTTGATGTTGATTCGCTTTGACTCACACTTGCCTCTGAAGCAACAGGTTCACTTGTACTAGTAGCGTCACTTGTACTTAGTGAATCGGTTGATTGGCTATCACTTTCGCTCGTAACCGTACTTTCAGATTGCTGAGCCTGAGCGTTAAGTTGTTCCTCAGGTGTAATATCTTGACTATTTAAATGTTGAAAATTTTCTTGCGTAACTTGTTCTGCATCGATATCGTAGTTTAGTAAATAATCCCAATCGTCATTTTTTAATAAGTCTAATTGAGCTTCCACTAACATACGGAAACGAGATCTAAAGATTTTAGATTGACGTTTCATATCTTCCGTTTGGAATGATAAATGACGCGCTTTCTCAATAGCATCATTTACGATTAAATCTGCTTGTGCCTGTGCTTTACTAATCACAGCTTCCGCTTCTTTATTTGCTGCTTGTTTTGTTTCTTCACCAGCTTGTTGTGCTTGAACAAGTGCATCGCTAACTGATTGATGTACTTGTTGGTAAGATTTAATATTAGTATCTCTCTCTTCAATTACTTTTTCAAGTTGTTTTTTTTCATCTTTTAATCGTTCAATTTCATGACTTAATTGATTTAAATAATCACTTACTTCAGCTGGTTCAAGACCATTTTTCACTTTTGTAAATTCTTTATTTTTTATTTCACTAGGTGTAAAAGGCATCCTACATCCTCCTTAAATCAATTTTAAATTGACTTCTATTTATTACTTAAACAATGTTCGATAATTAATGTGTATTTTGTCTTTTTTAGTTCTACCACCTATATCAGTAATTTGGGCTCTTCCAAATCCTTGAATAGATAATAAATCATTGGTTTGTATTTGAAAATCTGGTGAATCAATAATAGTATGATTTACTTTGACACGTTTCTTTTCAATTAATTGTTTCGCAATTGATCTAGATTTGTGAATCATTTCTTTTACGACGACATCTAATCTCAATGCGCTTACAGTACTTCCTTGAATTTTCCAATTCTCTACTGATTGTATCATATCTTTAAATGGAATAGAATTAAGTTTAACTGTAGCACCTTTTATCTTTGTTAATTCCAACATAATATATGATTCTAGTTGCTTTGTCAAAACAAATTGAATACGTTCTCCTACAATGATATCTCCGACTTGTTCTCTTTCAATTCCTAATGACATGAGTGTGCCTAACACATGCTGGTGTTGAAGATGAACAAACTTTTCAGGGTAATTAATCTGAATTAATACTTCTTCAAAATCGTCTTCCTCCGGATCAAAGTAACTCGGTGCTATTATTCCTCTTCTTCTTTCAGCGTGATTTCCACCAAAAAATGTCACATGCATATCTTCATAACTGCCTGTGATAATTTCAAGAATATATTGCCCTCTCGGATCAAGAAAGTTTGTCAAAATAGGTGCATACTGCTGTTCGACCTGATCACACTTATCTATTAATTGATCGATTAGCACTTGCTCCTCATCTCTAAAATGTTGATAAATATCGATTACTGTTACACCTCTCTTATATCTAATTCAAATGATAAAAGAGGTTGAAACAAACATTTGTATTGTCTCAGCCTCTTTAACTTCGTTAATTATTACACTAAATAAATAAGTATCATATTAAAAATACTTCTTAACCCAGCTTGGAATAATACAAGTACAAACAAAGCTACAAGTGAAGAAATGTCAATCATTCCAATTGGTGGGATAATCTTTCTAAATGGTTCTAAAAATGGTTCATATAATTTACCTAGTATTTGGCCTAATTTAGATTCTCTAACACTTGGTACCCAAGATGTAAAGAAATATATAATCATTCCAAAATAATATATTTGTACTAGAAATATTATAAAATTAAAAATAGTAGCTAATAAACCTACATCCATATAATGTCTCCTTATTCGTAGTGCTGCGTTTCCATTTGTTCAATGTGGTCTGTGATACTTCCCGCAACTTCCACGTTATCAGGTGTACAAAGGAATATGTCAGTACCTACACGTTGAATATCCCCACCAATCGCATAAACTGTACCACTTAAGAAATCAATAATACGTTTAGCTGAAATTTTGTCAATGCGTTGTAAATTAACTAATGTAGCGCGACGGTTTTTTAATTCATCTGCGATATCTTGCGTATCAGAAAATACACGTGGCTCAAATAAGCACATTTTTGAACTTTCATTGCCACTATAGCTTTGTGACGATTGATTCATCGTCACAACATTTTTACTGTTTGACTTTGATGGTGGTTGATTCATACGCACATTCCTTTCTTCTGAGTTATAATTTCTTGATGTTTTCTTTTGCGGTACGCTCTTTAATTTACTTTGATTGCTATATGAACGTTCAGATTGTTGTGGTTGATTCTGCTGAACATGATTTGTTTCTGTTTCTTCATTCTGAACTACACGACGTTGTCGCTCTTCAGGGCTTTCTACTTCCTCTTCATCATCCATTAGAAAAAAATTATTAAATAAATCTTTAATAGCCACGGGGCTCACTCCTATTCTCCAACAAGTTTAGTCCCTATTCTTATAAATGAAGCACCTTCTTCTACAGCAATTGCATAGTCATTACTCATTCCCATAGATAAATAATCACATGGTGCATAATCTAATTTAAGGTTTTTAATTTCATCTCGTTTTAATCGTAATTGTTTAAATAACTGACGAATATAAGCTGTATCATCTGTATAGGGTGCCATAGTCATTAATCCGACAATTTTAATGTTGTCATATTGTTTCATTTGTTCTATGAAGTGATTAACTTCATTCAAAGCAATACCATGTTTAGATTCTTCACCTGAGACATTAACTTGTACGAAGCAGGCAATCTCATGATCAGCTCGTTTATTAATTTCCTTAGCTAGACTAAGTCGATCTAATGCATGCAGGTAATCAATGTCGTTAATTACTTCTTTTACTTTTCTAGATTGTAAAGAACCTATAAAATGCATCGTAACATCGTCAGGTAACGCAGATTTCTTCTGTAAAAAGCCTTCTAATCTGTTTTCACCAAAATGTCTTAGCCCAGCATCATAAGCTTCTTTAGCACGGTCTATTGTAACATATTTTGTCACTGCAATCACGTTTGGCAAGGAACTTGCTTCACTATTTTCATAGTGTGCTTGAATTTCACTTTCAATATTTTTTAAATTATCTTTTACGTCCATATTCTACCCAACCTCTTCAACATTTGTTAAGTACAATGATTATTAATATTGACTTTCACATATCTATTGTATTACGACAATCAATACTTTAAATAGCTTATTTTTGTCCTATAAATGCCAACATTCTTCCTGTTTGGCCCTTTTCAATACGATATGAAAAGAAAAGAGACAAATCTTCTGATGTAGCATAGTCAGTAATATATATATTGTCCATTGGCACACCATAATGATGAAGTAATAATGCATTAGCACGCTTTAAGTCAATGCCATGTCGATTTTCTCCACGTGTCTCAATATATGACTCTACATTAATTGGTAACGTTTCAAACTTCGATTTAATATCATCATTAATTTCATACGTCGTTGATGTCGATGGTCCTATCACTATATTTAAATCTTTTAGATCAAAATCAATTTGTTTTAACATTTCATTAACGATTTGGCCATAAGTACCTCGCCATCCTGCATGTGCTAAACCTATATAGTGGTGTTTCTCACTGTAAAAGTAAACGGGTACACAGTCTGCATAACACATAGTTAATAACGTATCAGATTCATATGTATACATCCCGTCAATACCATATAGTTCATCTGTTAAACTATCAATGTTAGTCCCACGATGACTTTGTGTAATCTCAATCACACGATTTTCATGTGTTTGAATCGGGAATACCCAATGCGCGCTTTCAAATCCAATTGCATCCGCCAATATTTCTTGATGTTTCGTAATATTTTCAGGTTCATCATCCACATATCTAGCCATATTAAATGACGCTTCAGGATATAGGCTATAGCCACCCTCTCTTGTAGTGAATCCCAAATTTACACGCATCAAGTCTTTAGATTCATAATTTAAGTAATGGGGATACTTCACAAACTTCTCTGACACGAAATCAAACCACCTTAATTTAATGTTTTATATTTATCGATTTAAAAAGCCTTACTCTAAAATTGAATATAATTATATTATATAACAATCTTCACTTTACTTGAAAGTAAATAAAAAGGGAGCGAACATGAATCCACAAGTGAATTCGTCGTTCTACTCCCTTTTAGGAATGATTAAGACGATAAAAACACTTAATCATACAACGAAATATAGTCTAAACTTATTTGAATTAACGTCTAGTTCTTCTAGAACGTCTTTCTTCTCTATTTCTGATGAAGCTAGGAATGTCGTCATCTTTAGTAGTATGACTTCTTTCAGATACGCTTTCAGAAGAACGCGTGCTTGATGAACTTTGAGAGAATGATTCTTCTCTAGGTGTACTTGCTTGAGATGACGTACCTGAAGTTGCACTTGATCCGAAACCTGTGCTTGAAGCTTTACGTCCTTGTGAAGTTGGTTTATCTTCAAAGCCTGTTGCAATTACAGTAACTACGATTTCATCTTGTAATTCAGGATTGATAACTGTACCAAAGATCATATTCACATCTTCATCTGCTGCATCTTGTACGATGTCAGCTGCTTCTTGCGCTTCGAATAATGAAAGTGATTCTCCACCAGTGATGTTCATTAACACACCTTGAGCACCAACGATTGAAGTTTCAAGTAATGGTGATGAAATAGCTTTTTTAGCTGCTTCAACTGCTCTGTTTTCACCAGAAGATACACCAATACCCATTAATGCTGAACCTTGGTTAGACATGATTGTCTTAACGTCAGCAAAGTCTAAGTTTACTTCACCTGATACAGCAATTAAGTCAGAGATACCTTGAACACCTTGGCGTAATACGTTATCTGCTTCTTTAAATGCTTCCATCATAGGTGTTGATTTGTCAACGATGTCTAATAAACGGTCGTTAGGGATAACGATTAATGTATCTACAGCTGCTTTCATAGCTTCAACACCAGCAGCTGCTTGTGTTGAACGTTTACGTCCTTCAAATCCGAATGGACGCGTTACAACACCTACAGTTAATGCTCCCATTTCTTTAGCAATCTTAGCTACTACTGGTGCAGCACCTGTACCAGTACCGCCACCCATACCAGCAGTTACGAATACCATATCTGCACCTTGGATAGCATCTTCAATTTGTTCACGAGATTCTTCAGCTGCTTTTTTACCAATTTCTGGGTTAGCACCTGCACCAAGTCCACGTGTTAATTTCTCACCAATTTGGATTTTAGATTCTGCTTTAGATAAGTTTAAAGCTTGTCCATCTGTGTTAATTGCAATAAATTCCACATTATTCATACCATGGTCGATCATACGGTTAACAGCGTTGTTACCGCCACCACCTACACCGATGACTTTTAATGTCGCTAAATGATTAAATCCTTGTTCAAATTCTAACATTTATATTTCCTCCTAGTCTTAATGGCCCATCATTCAAATAGAGATTTCATAAGTTTTTTAAATTTACCCTCTTCTTTTTGAGGTTTTTCTTGATCATCATCATAATGTTCTGTCGTATCGTGATGAGTTTCATGGCTTTCATACTTATCATCATTGTCTACTTTTTCTGCTCTTTCATGTGGTTCGTTGTAGTCTTCTTCATAAGTATCTTCATTTTTATTTGACTTACGTTTAAACCAGTCAAATCCACCAGATTTAGAAGTATGTTCTTTTTCGTTATCTTCAATAACTTCTTCTTCAAATTCATCATTATCTTGATAACTCATTGTAACATAATCTAGCAGTTCATCAAAAGTGATGCTACTAGATATAGTAGAAATCGCTGATGTGAATTCTGGTTTTCTAATACCCATTTGTGATGGTGTATGAATTCTGATTTTTTCATTTACCATCGTATTGAGTAATTCTTTAACGCCTAATAAGTTTGAAGAACCACCTGTTACAATGAAACCACCGTTTACTCGTGTTAAACCTAAGTCGACTAATACATCAAATACCTCATTAAAGATATCTTGCATTGTTCTCTCAATTACTGCACTTAAGTCTTTTTGAGTATATTCTACTAATTCATCACTATCTACTTGGTCAACGCTGAATACATCTTGTTCTGATGCTGAATTAGCAAAAGCATGACCATACTGATGTTTAATCTTTTCAGCTGTTTCATATGTAGTATTTAATTCTTCAGCAATATCATCAGTAATATCGCGCCCTGCTAATTCAATTGAATCAGCATCTACTAATTCGCCACGTTCATAAAAGGCTATTTGTGTTAAATCTTCACCAATGTCAATAACACACGCGCCTAATTCTTTTTCAGTGGCAGTAAGAATTGAACCATAGTTATATGCATCTGAATAAACATCTAAAACGTCTACACCACATGATTCTACACATTTAATCATGTTGATTAAAATAGATTTGTGAATTGCAATAACCCCAGCTTCAACTCTTAATGAGTGTCTAGCAATTAATTCTTTAGGGTCTGATACTTCGTTATCCCCATCTACTATAAAACGAATCGGGAAAACATCAATGACATCAGTATCCGCTACATCATTTTTTTGACGAATACCTTCTAGCACTTCTTCAATATGTGTGCCGTTTATTTCAGTATCTTCATAAAAATCAATTTCATTTGCTTCATCATATACTTCTGTACCTATGATAGGTAATTTTAAGAAAACTTCTTTAATGTCTACACCTGATGCGATAGAAGCTTTTTTAATTGTATCTTTAACTGCTTGTTTAGCAATGTCAAAATCATCAATTAATCCATTCTTAATACCGCTAGTGTAGGTTTGTCCTGTACCTATCACATTGATACCATTGTGAAATTTCTCGCCTACTATTGTTTTTACACTTGATGAACCAATATCTATGCTTACATAGTAATGTTCCTCCATAGATAGGCACCTCCTGACAAATTACTATTAAAATACACTATGTTTAGTTTACAATACGTCGAAAGGCTTGTGAACTATAAACACATATTAATATCGAAATTTTTTAATTATTTGAATCTGATTGTTCGTTAATTTTATTTAAAGCACTTTGTAACTCATCTTTTGCATCTGTTTCTTGTTGTGATTTTTGACGAACATTTTGATCAGATTTAGAATCTCCGCTACTATTTTCATTATACGGGATAAATGATGCACCTACAGATAAATCTATATATCCTTGTGTTTTTAGATTTCCTGAATCATCTTTCGCTAAAGATTGAGACATTTGAGGGTAATATTTAATTTTATTAGCAATTGTTTTGATATTACCTACTACTTGCATATCATCTTGCATATATAAAAGAATTCGATTAGGACTATTTTGTTTGGGTGCGTAACTCACTTCTGAAATCATATTTCTAACTTCTGGAGACATCTTAGACAACGCTTTAATCATGTTATCTTTTTCTTTACCTTTAAATCCATCTATAATTGGACCGCTGCCTGCAATATTACCATCAAAATTTTTCAATTCTTCGTTGCCTTCAATGATTGGCACATATTTATTTTTCTCTTTGACAACACCCACAACTTGATTTTCAGTTATTTGTACTTTCAATGTATTAGGTAATTGTTTTTTAATTTTAACGTCTTTGATTAAATCGTTTTTCTTCAGATTTTGAATCCCTTTACGTTTACTATACGTATACATTCTTGAATTGTCTTTAACATCTAAAGCTTTTTTAACTTGACTATCGGTTACGTTGTTATTTCCACTAATTTTAATATTTGAAATTCTACTTAGTGGTGTAAACATATAAAGTAAAAATAAGATAATTAACAGTATTAAAACGGTTAGGATAATATACTGAACTCTTTTTTGACGTTTCCTTCGCTGAATTCTTAGTTGTTCTTTTCTTTCTTGAGGTGATAAATGATCGAATCGAGCATCCTTTTCACGCTTTCGTCTCTTACGATTATCGTTAAATTCTTTCAACCTATCTTTGACTGTAAATTTGTGCGTAGGTTCTTCTGACTGAGTAGAAAGCGTACGCCTTTTTTCTAGTTTTTCACTATCATGACGATGATCATTCTTTGCTTTTTTTCCTATGTTTTTATGCGATGGATCACTAAATGCATTTTGTTCTAATGATTCAGAGTCCTTGATTTGGCTTTCCGTTTTCTGTTTGTCTGCTGAATTGTTCTCATTGTCTTGTTCTTGATTTGATTCAACGGTTTGCTTTTTTATTTTGTACAATTGGTCATCATCAGTGGGTAAGTCATTATTATTTACATGATTTGAAAGGTGGTCTTCATTATTTAGTTCTCGATTTCTCTTTTCGATAAGACTTTGAATCGAGCTCACCTTATTATGTTTACGTCGTTTATCTTTCACTTGATTTCACAACCTTTAATAAGATGGTAAGTGGGCACGGAAGCTCTCTATAAATCTTTCTCCACGTTCTTCAAATGTATTATATTGATCCCAACTTGCACAAGCTGGAGATAATAAGACAACATCATTCGGTTCAACTACATCTTGTACTTTTTTGACTGCATCTTCAATATCTGTAGCTTTGACGACGATTTTGCCTTGACTATTGCCAAGTTTAGCAAATTTTTCTTGCGTTTGACCAAAAACAACCATAACACGAACATTTTTCATATAAGGGATTAATTCATCAAATTCATTCCCACGATCTAAACCACCACATAACCATACTATAGGTTGTTTAAAGGAATTTAATGCAAACTGTGTTGCTAATGTATTCGTAGCTTTAGAATCATTATAATATTTATTCGTGCGATTGGCGCCAATATATTGCAATCTATGATCTATACCGGAGAATGTCGTTAAACTATCAACGATGGCCTTTATTGGGACACCAGCTAGAATAGAGGCCAATACTGCAGCGAGAATATTCTCTAAATTGTGCTCACCTGGTAGAACTAAATCATCAATATTGATGATTCTTATGCCCTTATAGATAATAAAGCCATCTTTAATGTAAATACCGTCAACTTCCTGATGTGTAGAGAAATACAGTGTCTTAGCTTTTAAACTCTCTGACTCAATTAATTGTCTTTGATGATAATTACATATTAAATAATCATCTTCAGTTTGATTTTTATAGATTTGTTTCTTAGCATTTTGATAATTTTCAAGCGTTTCGTGATAATCAAGATGCGCTGAATATATGTTTGTAATAATTGCAATATGAGGACGATATTGTTCTACACCTAATAATTGAAAAGATGACAATTCAGTTATGAGAAATTCATCTGGTGACGTTTCTTGTGCTACTTTAGATGCCACATAACCTATATTTCCAGATAAACGACCAGTCAATCTACTTTTCTTGAACATATCCCCTATTAAAGAAGTGGTAGTTGTTTTACCATTGGTACCAGTAACTGCAATAATAGGTGCTTCAGATATTAAATAGCTTAATTCGACCTCAGTTAAAATCTTTAAATGACGTTGATAAGCCTCTTTAATAATAGAAACGGTGTATGGGATACCAGGGTTCTTGACAATAATAGGATTATTATCAAGTAACGATAAAGGATGCCCACCATCAACAATTTTAACACCTAATGCTTCTAAATCCTTGGCATGTGGATCTTGAGATAAATCTTTGCCATCATTGACTGTTACATTTGCACCTAGTTTAATTAGTAACTTAGCCGCTTCATATCCGCTTTTTGCTAATCCTACCACAAGGACATCTTTATTTTCTAATCCTTTATAATCGAGCATGCTAATGCACTCCTATCCATAATCCGATTAATCCTGAAATTAAACCAACTGTCCAAAATACTGTTACAACTTTCCATTCTCCCCAACCACTTAATTCAAAGTGATGATGGATTGGGCTCATTTTAAAGATACGTTTTTTTGTAAGTTTGTAAGAAGCAACTTGTAACATAACTGAAGCTGTTTCGATTACAAATACTAATCCAACTAGTAATAATGATAATTCTTGATTTAACATAATTGAGATTGTAGCAAAAATACCACCCAAAGCTAAACTACCTGTATCACCCATAAATACTTTTGCAGGATTAAGGTTATATGGAAGAAATCCTAATAAAGCAAAAATCATTATGATACAAAATGCACCAATTGCTGGTGAATCTAAAACAAAGCTCATAATGGCATACATTGTAAAGCCAATGATTGATAGTCCTGTTGCTAAGCCATCTAAACCATCTGTTAAATTCACAGCATTTGAGAATCCAACTTGCCAAAATACGATAAAAATAACATAAGCAAATGATAATGGAATGCTAATATTTGTAAAAGGTATATTTAAATCAGTTGAAAACGCTATAAGATGAAATACGTCACTAAGTACAAAGAATACTATTGCAATAGCGATTTGTGCTAAAAATTTCTGTTTGCTTGTTAAACCTTGATTGTTTTTCTTAACTACGATGATGTAATCATCGATAAAGCCAATCAAACCAAAACCAATTGTTACAAATAATAATAATATGATTGGATTTGAATTATCTACAAAGAAAATTGCAATAATTGATGTGATGATAATACTAATTAAAAAGGTCAAACCACCCATTGTAGGTGTTCCTGTCTTCTTCATGTGACTTTGCGGACCTTCTTCACGAATACTTTGTCCAAATTTCATTCGCTTAAGTGTCGGGATTAATATTGGTACTAAAATAAAAGTAATTAGTAGTGCGATAAACGCGAGTATAAAAAGCATAATGGTCTCCTTTATATATTTAATTTTTAAACGTTGTACTCTGAGTTAACTTCGTTATAATATCTTATTTATTTTATCAATATTTGTAAGTAAATTCATTTAAATATGAGTACAGTATTGAATGAAACACTTTGATGATACGTAATTTATAAAAACATCAGTGTTCATCCAATACCTGTACCTCATCATCTACCTTTTCAAGACAAGATCTGATTACTCATTAGCATCGTGTGTCGTACTGGACTACTCGTCTTGGCTAGATGAACGAGATGAATCTTCTTTGTTGTCTTCCCCACTAGTGTCAGAAGACGAATTTGATTTGTCTTTATCTGACGAATCATCACTTGATTGTTCTTTATTAGAAGCATCATTTGATGTTGAATCATTAGCACTAGCATTCGTCGACGTGTCATCAGGGTCTTCAGTAGATAATTCAATTTCAACTTTACTATTATCTTTTAATGTTGTTCCACTCGTAACCGATTGTTTTGTGACGTAACCACTACCTTTTGTTGTAACGTTAATGCCCGTTAATTCTTGGAAGGCAAGCACATCGTCTTTTGTCCAACCCTTCATATTTGGCATTGTAATATCACCATCAGTTAATAAAAGCACTTTACTGTTAGGCAATAGTTTTTTGTTTGGTTTAATCGATTGCGATTTAACATTATCTCCATTACCAATAACTACTGCTTGTAAATCTTCAGATTGCAGACTTTCTTTCGCTTTATCTGTAGACTGTCCTGATACATTCGGAACTTTTGAATATTGTGCTGATTTTGTTTCATCTGTTTTAGAACCTACATTTAAATATTTAAGTGTATTTTCCATGATTGGTTTAAATGCTTTACTTACACCCATTTCATAGGCTTCTTGGTCGTTTTTCTGAGCTAAGCTCATTCCAGCATAAACGATAACCTTAGGATTTTTCTTAGGTGCGTCGCCTATGAAACTTACAAAGTAAGGGTTCTCACCTTTAACATAACCGCCGCCTTTTTCATCTGCTACTTGGGCGGTACCAGTTTTACCTTCAATATCATAGCCGTCTACTCTATAGTTCATCGCATGACTTTTCTTACTATTAACTACTTTATCTAGTTCAGTTTCTACTTTACTTGCAGTTGAAGCAGTGATGGGTTTGCCTGCAAATTCTTTTTTGCCTTGATAGAATGTTTTCTTAGAAACTGGATTGTTAATACTTTCAACAAACCAAGGTTTCAACATATTGCCATCATTAAAGAAAGCAGATTGTGCCTGAATCATTTGTACTGGCGTTACAGTTGTAGATTGTCCAAATGCTGATGTTTTTTGCTGTAATTCATTTGACCAGGCAATATGACCTTCAGCTTCACCATCAAATAGACCGCCTGTTTTTTTACCAAAGCCAAATCGTTCATACCAAGATTTCATTTTGTCAGCACCTACAAGGTCTTGTAAATGCATCATCAATGTATTTGAAGAGTAAGTGAATCCAAGAGACATTGGGATTTCTCCCCAACCAGTTCTATTCCAGTCAGAAATTCGAGACCCCATAATATCACGGTGTCCAGACTCATATTTCTTATCAGGATCAAACTTACCTTCTTGTATAGCTGCTGCTAAACCGAATGATTTAAACGTTGAACCAGGTTCATACGTATTTTGATATAAGTCGTTCGCCCATTTTTTCCCAAAGTTTTCGCCAGTTTCTGGATTAAACGTAGGTCGTTGACTAAAAGCTAAAATCTCACCCGTTTGTGCATCCATCACAACAGCAAATAAATCCTTTGGTTGATATCGCTTAACCATATCATCCAGTGCTTTCTCTACGAACACTTGAATATTAGAGTCAATCGTTAAATGAACATCGTCGCCACGTTTAGGTGATTTTTCATTTTTAGTATTTGGAGCTATATATCCCCAAATATCTTGAATATACGACAACGCACCTTTAGTACCACTTAAATAACTGTCAAAGATTTTTTCTACACCAAGTGCACCTTTTAATTCGCCTGTATCCGGATTTTTCTGAGCCATCCCAATTAAATGAGACGCGAAATTACCATTTGGATAAAATCGTTCAGTTTCTGGATATAATGTGATGCCAGGTAAATCCATTTTTTCGAGTTTTTGTTTATCTTGATACGTTAAATTGGTTCCTTTTTGCCCAAATTCTACTTGGAATGCTTTTTTCTGATTAAGCCTTTTTTCAATTTCTTCAGGTTTCATATCTATAATTTTAGATAATGCTTTAGCAGTTTTTTTCTTATCTTCGACATAGCGTGGTTTATCACCACTTTTACCTGCACTTTTATCAACAACAGCCACAACTTTGTATCTTTCTACATCTTCTGCGAGAATTTTACCGTTTCTATCGTAGATCTTACCTCGTTCCGCCTGTTCATTGGTTTGAACAAGATACTTTTCATTTGCTCGCATAACTAAATCCTGTCCATCTGAATGACCTGTAATCATTATGTACGCATATCTTAAAACCAATATAAAAAAGAGCAGTCCGAATATACCAACAAGGAGGACTGCTCCTAATTTATTTTTTCTAATTTTAATTTTTCGCTTCGCCATTTATACGCACTACCTTTACATTGTCGTTATTTAGGCTCATACCTTGTGCTTTAGCCTTGTCGTAAATGCGTTGGTAAGAAGAACTTTTCTTTATTTCAGATTGAATCGCGCTATTTTCACTTGATTGTTGTTCAATTTTAGAATCTAAATCTGCAATTTTTCCATTAGTATCATACGCATCCATTTTTAAAGATAGCATATAGATAGCAATAACTGCAATTGCAGTAACAAGTGTTATGTATAAGTATTTCTCAAACCTTGTGAGTTGAACTACAACCTTTTTTGTGACAGTTCGTGTTTGTGGTTTTGGTTGAGGTTGTTGTTTCGGTATACTATTGTGCTGAACGTCTTCATATGGTTCATATATTTCTTCTACAGCCATCGTCAATTACTCCTTATTTTAAAATTTCTGCAACACGTAATTTTGCACTGCGCGCTCTGTTATTTTCATCCAAATCTGTGTCAGTTGCCGTTATTGGTTTACGATTTACTCTTTTAAGTTTAGGTGTGTAAGCTTCAGGAATAATTGGTAACCCTCGTGGCACTTCAGGACCCTTTTCATACTCTTGGAACATTTGCTTACATAATCTGTCTTCTAAAGAGTGGAAAGTGATTACTGAAATTCTGCCTCCAACTTTCACAAGCTCAATCGCTTGTTCAATTGAACCCTCGAATGCAGATAACTCATCATTGACTGCTATACGTATAGCTTGAAATACACGTTTTGCAGGATGACCACCTTTTCTTCGAGCTTTAGCAGGAATGCCTTCTTTAATAATGTCAACTAGCTCTAATGTAGTTTCGATAGGCTGATGTTCACGATGTGCTTCGATTCGTCTCGCTATTTGTTTAGAAAATTTTTCTTCTCCATAACGATAAAAAATCTTAACAAGCGCTTCATATGGCCATTGATTGACTACTTCATATGCGCTAAGTTGCTGCGTTTGGTCCATTCTCATATCCAGTTTGGCATCATGATGGTAACTAAATCCTCGCTCTGGAACATCTAATTGTGGACTCGAAACGCCTAAGTCATAATAAATTCCGTCTACCTTTTCAATGTTCAAATTTTTTAAAATGTCAGTCAATTCTCTAAAATTACTATGTACGAACGTGACTTTGTGTAGATGATCTTTCAATACTTCTTTAGCATTATCTAATGCTGTTGTGTCTTGATCAATCGCAATTAATCTACCGTCATCGTTTAATTGATTTAATAAATAGAGAGCATGACCCGCGCCACCAAGCGTACAGTCTACATAAATACCATCTTCCTTGATGTCTAGATAATCTATTGTTTCGTTGAGCATGACGCTAATATGATGAAACACGACCTATTCCTCCATTAAAAATCAAAATCTATTAAATCTTCAGCAATATCTTCGAAACTTTCTTCAGATTCATCATAAAAATCTTTCCAAATTTCTCTATCCCAAATTTCAATTCGATTTGAGACGCCTATTACTGTACATTCTTTTGTTAAATTAGCGTATTTCCTTAAATTTTGAGGAATATTAATACGCCCTTGCTTATCCAATTCCACTTCAATCGCACCTGAGAAGAACATACGCATAAACTTACGTGCGTCTTTTTTTGTCATAGGTAAGGTTTTCATTTTGTCTTCTATTTGTTGCCATTCTTCAAGTGTGTAACCGAATAAACATTTATCAAGGCCTCGTGTGATAATAAAACGTTCGTTTAAGTCATATCTAAACTTAGATGGAATTATCATACGTCCTTTAGCATCAAGTTGATGTTCGTATTCTCCCATGAACATTATTATCACCTCACCTTATTTATAATTTACCACATATCCCCACTATCCTCCACTAATTCTGTAAAATATCTTAAAATTCTTTTTTCTATACAAAAAAACCCTATTTTATCATTCCGATAAAATAGGGCTAATGCCTGATTTATTAAGGTTTTACAATAATTTGGTCAAATGTGTATTCAAGTGGTGGATAAGTGGAGGGACTGAACACATCAATCCCAAAATCATTCATAATTTGGAGTGGATTCCAAATTCTTTCTTGCAGTCCGTGGTGAGGATGTAATACGAAATCCAATTCTCTAAATTGTCTCATGCTAATATCATTTTCTCGTTCAATATTTAATAAATAGCGCTTAAGTAAATAATCAAATTGTTTATTATGAATGTCTCTATTTTTAGTAACTAAATTTAAATTGTCTTGGTTCCCTTGAACTTCATTTAATAATTGCTCATATACATTGTCATGTTTGGCTTGCAATTCTTCTACTTGTTGAATGAAGGTGTTGGATGCTTTTTCTCGTACAAATTTATTTTTGTCATCATCAATACCAGTTTGAATTACTTTTTCAACATTCAAATTATATTGCTTCAATAGCTTTTCTGTTCTCTCCATCATATAAGTGATTTTCATACGTGGTAAAACAATAGGCATTTCAACATCTAGTAAATGGAACACACCATTTAATTCTGCCCAATACTTAATCTCACTTGGGCCACCTATGAATGCTACAGTATTGAATAACCATTCTTCCATGACTGGTCTTGTGACAACGTTGTTTGAGAATCGCTCTGGCTCAGCTTCTATCAATTCCATGAGTTCCTTTTCTGAGAAAGTGCTCTCTGACTTACTTAATTTAAAATGGTCACCATCTCTTGTTATTAATTGTCGCATCCCATCTTCATGAAGGAATAAATGAACATTCGTGTCAGTCTGAATCATTTGTATTAACCCAGCCTCAATAGTTTGTTCTTGTGTTTGTCTAAATGCCTGATCAATTTTAGTGTGTTGATTTACAATTTCTTTTAATAATGGTTTCTCCAGTTGTCTTAGGTTATTATTTTGTGCATCAATGAGTAACAAACCGTAATCTTTAAAGACTTCATGTAATAAAGCTTTAAAGATATCTGTCCATGTATCAAACGTATTAATAATATCCACACATAAGTTATATAAAGGTTTAGAATGCTTAGTTTCTTTTAATTCTTTGAAGAAAAGATTTAATGCATTAAGTAGCGCTTCTTTATCAGGTGTATATCTTGAAACATTAGTTTCTGGTGGTGTCATTGTATGATATTTAACTTTCTTTAATTGTGCCTCATTGGCATTATATGCATACGTATGATTGACTTCATCAAAATCATGATCTTCCCCAGCAATCCAAAATACTGGTACAACCGTTTCACCGTATGCTTTAGTTAGTTGATTACTTAACGTAACAATTGAAAGTATTTTGTGGAACGTATATAAAGGTCCACCAAATAGACCGGCTTGTTGACCACCGATGACTACTTTTGCACCTTGTCCAAGCGCCTCTATGTGCTCTAGTTGAGAAGTCGTTAATTTTAAATCTGCCATATGGTCTTTAATGATTTGTGCTAATTGTTGTTCTCTACCATTATTTGGACGTTCCATTCTAGCAGTGAAGCTAGATGATGCAACAGAATCATACTGATAAAACGCTAATAATCGCTTGTCACTTTCTTTTAATTTTGAAATAAATAAATCTTTTTCTTTAAACTGAGTTACTCGACAGTCCATATCCATACTCCTTCAACATAGCTATTACTCATATAGTATAAAGATTATAGCACTATATGACAATTTTACGGCTTAAAAAATTATAAATAGTATTGTAAAAGATGCCTTTGCTAAGGTAAATATAATTGAATGATATTTACATATTATTTAAGTTATAATAAAACAAAAGAAATAAGGGGGATAATGAAAATGAGTGAAGTTAAACATCTTGAAATAAATTATAAAACAGACGAGTTATTTGAAGCTTTTAGAGCGTTTGGAAATAAAGATTTATACATGGTAGAAGAACTACAAGGTCAAATGATAGACGCTAGTTCCGATTCACCATTCTATGGCATTTTCCATGGTGAAAACCTTGTTGCGCGTATGGCGTTGTTAAAAAAAGGTGATGTTGAAGAAATTTATTTTCCAGAATTTGACGACTATTTACTATTATGGAAATTGGAAGTATTAGAGAAGTACCAAAACAAAGGATACGGCCAATCACTCATTGATTACGCCAAATCTTATAATATGCCTATCAAAGCGATTGCACGTCAAAATTCTAAAAACTTTTTAATCAATCAAGATTTTGAGGATGTTCATGCCAAAAATCCTGAAGGCCACGATGTACTTGTTTGGTCTCCTAAATAATCGTTTTATAACGTGAACAAAAAAGTGATTCAAATCGTTTCTATATAAAACCAAAATTCAATTACTAGAAAAAAGCCAGTAAATGTGTTTTGACTTAATTCATTTACTGGCTTCAATTTTTGAATAACTGAGAATTAATAGCTCACTAGCTCAACTTAACATATGTGTGACGTCTCTGTTCGGAGCCTTCTACGTTAAGCCCTGCACTCAGCTATGTTTCATTATCCATTTCAATTAATTTAACTAATTCGTCTAATGATTTAATTTCATAATCCGGCTCTATGTTAGAGGTGTTCTTCTTGTTTCTTATATTAAACCAGCATGTAGCGATATTAGCATTTTTGCCTCCTAATATATCTGAAGTTAACGAATCTCCTACGATAATGGCACTTTCTCGTTTCGCTTCACCTATTTCATCGAACACATAATCAAAAAATTCTATCATAGGCTTTTGATAGCCAGTCTCTTCTGAAATAAACACACCCGCAAATGTATCTTTAAACTGTAATTGCGCAATACGTCTTTTTTGCGTATCCGTAACGCCATTCGTTACGATATACAGTTCATTATTTTGAGCTAAGCGATCTATCGTTTCTAATGTTGAATCAAAGTGCTTAATAGGTGCCTTTGCTAATTCATCTCTAAACATAATATCCGCTTGTTTGCCATCAACCTCTATACCATAATGATTAAAATATTCAATAAAACGGTGGGATAGAACTTCTTCTTTAGTAAGTTTATTTTCTTGAAATGCCTCCCAATGTGCTTGATTAATTTGTTTAAAAAATTGAAAGTCTTCAGCTGTTGGATAATGTTGATAATGCTTTGCCATATTATGAAATGCTTTATCTTCAGCATCATAAAAATCAACTAAAGTATCATCGAAGTCTAATAGAATTGTATTATATTTCATCGTTTCATCCTTACTCATTATTTACTACTATGTATTTTAACAGAAATTGATCTATAAATTAAAAAAAGACCAGAGCGCTTGCCCTGGTCCATATGACTTAAAATGTATATTAGAAACCGAAGATTTTACCTAAAGCACTAATACCGTTTTCTACGATACCTACGATGTCAGTACCCATTTTACCCCAGTCTTTATCTTGACCTGCTTGAATTGCTGCTGCGATAGATTCTGCTAATTTTTGCATATTTATCTCTCCATTTCTGTTTGTATATTTATGATATTAACTAAGTTTAAAAAAAGCGTTGAATTAGAAACCAAAGATTTTACTTAATTCTGTTACACCGTTAGAAATTACATCTAAAATGCTTGTACCTAATTTAGTCCAGTCTTGGTTTTGACCTGCTTCGATTGCACTTTTAATTGCGTTTGCGATTTTTTCCATGATTATAATCTCCTTTGTACTGTTTATTTATATTTAGATGAAATGTTTAAGTCGAAATATTAGAATCCGAATAATTTACCTAAAATGCCAACACCGTTTTCTACGATACCTACAATGCTTGTACCTAATTTAGCCCAATCTTGGTTTTGGCCTGCTTGAACTGCATCTGAGATTGCTTGTACTAATTTTGACATTTAAATCGCTCCATTTCTTTTATTTATATATTTAAACTGTATGTTTTAAGATATTAGAAACCAAAGATTTTACTTAATTCTGTTACACCGTTAGAAATTACATCTAAAATGCTTGTACCTAATTTAGTCCAGTCTTGGTTTTGGCCTGCTTCAATTGCGCCTTTGATTGCGTTTGCGATTTTTTCCATGATAATGATCTCCTTTATAATGTAGATTTATATTTTAATGAAATGTTATTAGTCGAAATATTAGAATCCGAATAATTTACCTAAAATGCCAACACCGTTTTCTACGATACCTACAATGCTTGTACCTAATTTAGCCCAATCTTGGTTTTGGCCTGCTTGAACTGCATCTGAAATTGCTTGTACTAATTTTGACATTTAAATCGCTCCATTTCTTTTTAGTTAGAATATTTGAATCTTAATGCACTCGTTTGTTCGAAATACATTAAGCTATTTCTTAAAACTAAAAACGATGAATTGGTAAGTTTTTGTTTACCTATCGTTTTGATACTTATACTATATACCGATTTGTTCGTTTTGCGTTCTATCTTTCTTAACTCAAACATTAAACATCAAAACTGTAGGCATTTGATTTCTTAGAATACACTTAGGCATTCATATATGTTGTACAAAATCAGACAATTCTGCAAACGTTTACAATACCTTTACATTCGCTTAAAATTAGATTATAAAACCCTCGCTTAAACAGTTTATTTCATCAATTATAGTCCTTGCTAAGTTAATCTGTGTCTATTTTCATCCATAAAACAAAGCATAATCGTAAATAAACGCGTATTAATAAATGATAATACTAATTAAACGACATTACTTTATCAATACCATTTCTGTTCACGCATTTCATCGTACTACTATTGATGACTAACGTTGAAATTCAAAATCGGCAGATAGCCTATAGAAGGTTTAACGTCTAATTTTGGTCAATTCGTTTCGCAAGAGTTACAAATACGCATAATTAGTGAAAAATATAAACTTTTTTTATATCAAAGCTATTGATAAATAAGGTTTCTTTAGCTATAATTATTCTTGTGTTAAAAAATCATGTCCTGGTAGCTCAGCTGGATAGAGCAATGGCCTTCTAAGCCATCGGTCGGGGGTTCGAATCCCTCCCAGGACGCTATTAACCGAAAATTAAACACTTTTCGAAATTAAGAATCCCATAACGACGGGGTTCTTTTTATTTTGCCTATTAATAACACACCATATAATACAAATTTTTAGGGACTTTTTAGGGACCCGAGTCCCTCACATAAAAAACCACGCTCATAAGAACGTGGTTTAACCTCATAAATAAATCTTAAAAATCTCTACTATCACAAATTGGGCATGTATCTATTATAACATAAAAAAGCTACCCAGTGACATGTTAGGTAGCTTAGAAGGGAACATGCTCAATCGAGTTGTTCCAAAAGATCATTAAATTTTTAACTGGGCGCAAAACCCTTGTAAGTTAATTATAACATAATTAATAGGCAACCGTCGCAACAGTTAACCTCAAGTACACTCCGCAGATGTGTACCGCAATTTCTATTTAATTATAGCATAAAAAAGAGGGTAGTCCTAGTGACTACCCTAATTTGGAGATCTTTGTATAATGTCGTACTATTACTATAACATGTTAATACACTTTTGTAATTCTTAAACGTTCATGCCAAATATAACCATTGTTATTTTTAGAATAAACACGACACCAACCGTTTTTAATTTCAAACACATAGAATTGGTTATAACCTGCTCTATATACGTCGTTTGTCGTATACCATTCCTTGCCTTTAAATTTAACTAAAGTGGCTCCGTAATGGTCAACTCTTGCTCTAAATTTAGCTTTAGATGATTTCTTCATCGTTTTAGGAGGAATGTTACCTACTTTTAAGCCAGTAGTGCTATCTAGTTTGTTTTTCTGATTAACTATTTGTTTGTTCGGTTTATTCGCTAATTTACTTCCACCTGAAGTTTTATAAATATCTTTAACGATAAGACGTTCATACCATACAAAACCGTTATTGCTAGCACTGTATACTCTAGCCCAACCATCACGAATTTCATAAACATAAAATACCTCACCCGGTTTGTATGTTTCGTTTGTAACAACCATGACATTGTTATGATTTGGTCTACAAATACTTACACCAGCATTATCTGCAACAGCTTTGAAGTATGGTTGGTTACTCCATGTAAGTTTTTTAGGAGGCGTTGCATTTATAGTCAATGATCCATTTGATTTACGTGTCGCTGTTTTAACTTCTTTAATATCTGTTAAATCTACGCTATCATCAGCAAAGTCTGGAACAATGAAGTGGGTTAATCCTGTATAATCATCTTCACGCAATTTAGCTGGTGTATTGGCATTTCCATCATAGTTTTGCTCTAAGATTGTGAATGTATTTGTACCACCCGAATTGTCCCAAACTAAACCTGTATGTCCCCATTCTCTATAAATACCTTCAGTATACACTGCAATAGCGCAAATAGGAGGAACATAATTTCTTGTATTTTTAACTACTTTCCAACCTTTAGGCATAGCATTTAAAGTATGCAATTCTTTGGCATTACCATAAAATCTTACGCCACCTGTCACATGATATATGAAGTCTACAACGACATCAGCACATTGAAAAGCATACATATTATCAAAGTCTACAAACTGACCTTTCAAGCTGTGCATGTATTCAATTGCTTGTTTATACTTAACCACACTTTGTGGCGAAGGTGTCGGCTTTTTGTTTGTTTTCGTTGATAGTTTCTTACTTGGTGAGGACTTAACACCATTGATGTATTTAGCAATCTGTTTATCTAGATGCTTAACGTTTCGTGAATATCCGCAAGCCTCTAATAAGTTTCCGGGATCAATTTTATCATCTTGAATGTCTTGGTGTCCCGGCACTTCTGTTTTGTAATCAATGCCCCAATAGTTACATAAATAAGCTAATACACGTGCCATATTATCTAATGACTTACGAGAACGTTTTTGACTACTAGGGAAGTAACTACCTTCCACGCCAAACGCTACATCATTTGCATCGGCGTTATACCATTGATTGTCTGTCGGTGTATTGTATAAAACATGCCATGCTTTTTCGGTAACTGGAATACAGACAATACATTCCTTATCATCAACGAATATATGAGCGCTAGCAACAATCGACCAATCAATCATATACGTATTTTTATAATAATTCACGTTTGTTTGTGCTGTTGTTTCAGGATTACCTGTATCATGTGCTACCGCAAATAATGGTTTTTTACTTGTTAAGGGTTGCCCACTTCTACGTGTCCCAATCGGTAAAAAATCATATTTAACGGGAACGCCATTCCATTTTTCTGCCATTATGCACGACCTCCACCAATTTTATTATTTTTATCTTTAGTTGAACCTGTACGTGGTCGAACTGTTTCCCAAATACCAGTAGCCATTAGCCCACTTATTAAACCAGCAAGCAATCGACCACCAATTGATAACTCTGTTACAATTTCGGGAATAAAAGCTGTAATACCACCTAAAACGATACCTATACCAATAGCTATTAAAGGTACAATATTTTTAGGTACTCCAGCTTGCTTAACTAATTGTGTTAATGCGATTGTGATAACTGAAATCACTGTTGCAAATGCGATAATACTTTCCATTTCTTTCACTCCTTATTCAAAATAAAAAACCAACCTTAAAGGTTAGCTTTAAATTATTTATATGTTATTTTAATCTCTACATTTTTATATTTAACTCTTCCGTTAGTATCAACGCTTTCTTGTGTTAAAACATTTACGAAGTCTTGAACGCTAGATGTTTTGTTATACATTTCTCCATCATTATACTTAGGCACCGTGTACCAAGTAGGAGAGTTACTAAATATAGCGCTAGCATTATTCAATGTTTTGTTTTGATACTCTATTTTCGTAACAGTTTTATTAGTTAAATCTAACGCTTTAGAATCTACATTCACTGTAAAACTTTGGTCATTCTTCCAATAAATGCCAGTAGGTGTGAGCGTCGCAGTATATGTGCCGTCACTGTTAGCTATTGGTATTACTGGTGTGACTGTAGTGGTATTGTTGGTCGCAGTTGTCTTTATAGGTGTTTTGCTATAAATGATTTTTAATTCTATCTGTTTATAATCTATTCTGCTAGATGTCGACGTTTCAATTGGTACATCTTTTAAGAAGTTTGTAATTTCAGTTAATCTATTATAATCATTGCCATCTGCGTAATTGTTCAATTGATAATAAGCCGGTGTGTTTACAGATACACTGCTAGGTTTGCCGATTTTACTTGTGGCTGTTTCAATACTACTTATATAAATTTCTTCTACATTCATATCGAAAGGATCTATATTGATAGCGAAACTTTGTCCTTTAATCCAAAACATTCTTTTAGGATATAAATAAGTGGCAAATAATCCGTTGCCTAAATCTTCATCTGGTTTATCTGATTTAGGCGTGCGATATAAAGGACTATCAACATCAACTTTTGGAGATTCGCTATTAGTTGCCGTAGACATTCCATCAGTATCACTATACGAACCTACAACCTTACTGTTTGCGTCAACATGCGTAACTTTCAAGACTGTCGGTAAATATTCATAACCACGACCACTTGTATAGTCCATTGTTTCTAATGTGTTTGTGAATTCTATAACCTCTTTAGTTCTGTTGTATTGAGAACCATCTGGATAATCTGGGATTGTATACCAGAAAGGTGAATTTGCAGTCATACCCATTTGGTTGATTAAACTACCATTATCACTTTCTACTTTGATGATTTTTCGACCTGTTAAATCTAAAGTAGATTTATCAAAATTTAGAATTAAACTTTGTTTTGGTTTCCAATAAATCGACTTAGGTGTTATATAACTTACTATTGCACCATTATCTAATGTTTCATCATTTCGTTTAGGTTTCTTATACTCAACCTTAGGAGAAACTACCGCAAAATTTTCGTAAAACGATTGTATTTGATGAGATATAAACTCATGACCTTTTGCATTTGGATGTAATCCATCTTCTTTACCAGGTTCGTATGAAAAATATGTTTTATTAACATAGTCAATCCATACTTTCAAATTACTATCGTGATATAAATCTAAAACTGGCAATGAGAATTTGCTAGCAACCTTTTTAATTACATTTACAAGGTCACCTAGTGTGTAATCCGCTTTGTTTTGTTGTTCATTCATTGGATTACATTCCAATCTTGGCAATGGCGTTAGGACTACAATAGGCGTTGTTGGAAATTGCTCTGTTAGTTGTTTATAAGTATAGTAGATTGCACTTGCAACAGTGCTAGGAGATATATTATCTGGATCTCCTAACGGTCTAATTTTATCGCCAACTAATCCCCAGTCATTTGTACCTAAGAACACGCTTATAAAATCTGGTTGTTCTTTGATATCGTACGCCACATTTTTTCTATCTTGATAACCAGTACCACTAATTCCCATATTTACGTTTTTTAGTCCTGTTCTATTTGCAATGAATTGATGGTAATTCGTAGTTGTTCTGAAGTTCTTTTCTGTAATACTATCGCCAATAAACACTCCAGTTAAGCCATTCAGTTGCGATGTTGAAGATGTGTTAATTGGTGTATTGTCGTTATGGTCTGTAGGGTTTTCTGGTGTGTGATAACCTTGTTCTTGCATAATTTTTTTGATTAATGATTGTAAAATACTTTCGTCTACAACTTTAGTAACCGCATTTTCTATACCACTATCAATAATTTGAAACGTAAAATTAGCTACGTGAATAGTCTTGTTAGAATTTTCCATGAATAATTTACACGATACTCTACCAGCATGTTTGATGACTTTAGTAGGTATGTTGTATTGAATCAATCCACTTTCTGCGATTAACATTTCTGTAGGCTCATCAATGAATATAGAGCCATCTTGCATGAACAAATCTAGTTTCGGTTTCATATCAGTATCGTTTAGATTGACTGGTTGTCCATCGTAATTGATTCTAATTCTGATAAATGCAGTGTTTTCATCTTCTGTGTAGAAACGACTACCAATATCCCCTATATCAACATTTCTAGGGTTGATATGTGTTTCTACATCTGTCATTTTGATTATCATATATGCACCTTCTTTGAATAATTAAAGGCTACCTACTCACAGTAGATAGCCTTATTTATATTTGTCCCTAACGTAGTAGAGACCTTTTAACCCTATTTTTTTGTAATAACTGTATATTGTACTTGCTTGATGTTCGCACCAACGTATGTCTGTTGCATATTGATGTGTGGCAGGGTTTTTAGGGTTCCAACGCATACGGTATAATGTGTTTTGCCCTTTGTTGATGTAATCTTGTCTAACAAATTTAGCGCCACCGATAATAGCTTTTGCCGGTGTCGTCCAACCTCTACCACGCGCAAAAGCAATAGCATTGTTAGGGTTGTTGTCATAAGCACCTATACCGAAGTAGTTATATACACCATAACGCCCACTAGCAAAGTTACTTGTACCATTACCACTTTCCAGTAACGCATGCGCAATCAAATATATCTCATTAATGTTATATTTTTTACAACCGTCTGCAAACGCCTTACCTTGACCTGATAACGTTCCACGTCCTTTTAAGATAACATTCAATTTTGATACGCTAATACCTTGATACTTGCCTAAATTAAGCATCTGGTATCGTTGTGATGAGCTATTCCATATAGATGTAGGGTTCATCGCTGCACTAACAGCTGAACGGCTAGGGAAGTACCAACTATAACCATTACTTTTTTGTGGGTACCCTCTACTCATCTGTAAGTTAAGCGCTTGAGTAAATGTAAACCCACTCTTTTCTACTGTAACCTTAGCTTTAGTTTGTTTTGATTTAGATTTAGAAGTAGATGGTGTTGTAACTGTCGGTTTAGTTGTTTTAGCCTCTTTATCAGATTTAATTTTAATTATTTTTGTGCTTGTAGTCGTCACTATTTTCTCTTTTAGTAAATTATCTTTTTTGAGATACATCTCGATAATCTTGCTCTCGACTTCTTTATACTTACTTTCGTCTGGAATGCCGTTTTTTATCATGTCGTAATTGATTAAATCTTTCATCGAACGCCATATATTAGGGTCGGCTTTAATTGTGCTTTCAGATAGCTTAATTTTTGACCAACTCATTAACCACACACCATATATCAACGCTTGTAGTTGGTTTAGCATGAATTGGCGTTTGCTTTCTGTTTGCGCGCCACAAACTTCTAACACTAACCAACCTGGGTGTGAGGGCGCCTCTGTATCAGGTGGTCTTGGGGTCCATATTTGTTCACGATCAATATAGACGTGTGGATATTCATCTTTGCTAACAAACCTATTACGTTGCAAATACAACTCTTCAACATCACGCAAATGAGGACATTCTTTGATGTATATACCTTTAGGCTTAGTCATCAAATTGCCGTCATCTACGATTAAATGGTCGTTGTATTCTAATTCTTTATCTAGAGAGTATAGAAAGTCAGTGTATTGGACTTTTTTAACTTTTTTGGTAGTTGGCTTTGTTTGTTCAGTGGTATTTTTGTCTGGTGTAGGCGATGTACTAGGTACAGGTTTAGTAGGCTTAGTTGTTGGTTTAGGTTTCTTTTTAACTTCTTTTTGATATGGTGGTCTAACAAACCCGCTAATACCGTAATAACTATGTTTTTCTAACGAACCAGGAGAACCTGTATAGCCGTTGGCATTTCGCCAATTTTGGTCAACGCTAGTAAAATAATTGCGGTTACTTGGTCCTACAACTACAGCTGTGTGACCTGTACCGTTGTTAAATGAACCTGTCCCCCAAACAGCAAAATCACCAGGCTTGGGAACAAATGACGCTGTATTTCTGTAAAATTTAAACCCTCTAGGATAGCGATACCATGCCATAGCGATAGCGTTACCTGTTGTAAAAAAATTCCAATATCTTTTGAAAATGAAGTTAGGTAAGTCCCAACATTGCGCGCCATAATAACCATCGACATCTAGCCTTTTACCTATCCTGCTTCTCGCCCATGCTGCAACCTCTGATGCTGTAGGTTTTCGTTTTTTCGGGTTTGGTAATCCCATTTATCCACCTCCAAAATAAAAAGCCGACTAATTAAAGTCGACTTAAAAAAAGACTTGTGCAAAAGCAAAGGCAGCACCCACTAAAGTACCGGCCAAACCTATGAGCGCTACAATGATTTGAACACTACCTTTTTGTTTTGTTTCTATCGTCCCTTGAATATTTTCAATTTTTTCGTCATGAGACATAACTTTGTACTTAATATCGGTCATTTCATTACCTACGTTGGTCATAACTTTGGTTAAATCTTTGATGTTGTAATTGGTCTCTTTTTGAGCCTCATAGGTTTGCCGTTGTAATGTGGTTTGCGTCTCAATTTTCGTTTTTAACTCGCCTATTTCTTTGATGTTCTTTTTATCATTTTCATTAATTTTTTCATATATATCACCGTTTGATTTAACCCACTCATGACGTAGCACATACTTATTTTCGTCTGGCATATAAGTCAGCACCTCCAACAAAGGACGCAACAAAACCTGTTGCTGACATTAGCCCCATATGTACAGTGGTGAGCCAGTTGATTGAGTGATAAATACTTGCACTGGTCATCAAAAAATAGAGAATAGCTGACAAAAAACCACCAAATGTAATAAGTTTGCTAAATTTAGTATTTTGATCACTTGATGCAAGGAATATAGATGAAATCATTACGATTAAACCTGCAAACATCACAACAATTCCCCAACTCCAAATAGGCATAATATGATGTAACGCTAGATAAAAAGAACTATCATCTAAAACGTCATCTTGTTCTTTGAACCAAAAGAACCCCCTTAAAAACTCTCTAAAACCATAGCTAAAAACCATTATTGATGCTATAGTTTCGGCCAGTGTTAAATCTTTCATATTGTTCTTCATATAACACCTGCTTTTATCCAAAATAAAACCACCAGCTATTCAGCTAGTGGCTCGTAATCTTGACCGGTAATTTCTTTATATTCTTCTTTAGTAATCCATTTAACTGTAACAGATTGCTTAACTTTTTCTAACGGGAATAACCCCATGTTATAGTATCGTTCAACTATTCTGTACATCATCAACACTTCCTTTTTCAACCAATAATTCTAATACGGTAGCCATATCTTTTTTCATTTCTTCAATTTGTGTTTGTTGTTCTAAATTTTGTTGTAATAGAGTTGATATTACGATGTCCTTTTCATCATTTTTGGGTTCGGACGTTTCGTTTTCGCTTTTGTAATTCTTTTTGTATTCTTCTAGTGTGCCACCAATCCACTCATTTTTTACCTCATCAAAAATATATGGTGAATAGATACCGTTAGGTGGTGGTGTTTGTGTTACCTTTTTAGGTAAAGTTTTTAAATCAGATGCATCTATAACAATGTGTGGTGTTCCATTATAACTGTAATAAATTTCAGTCAAAATATCATCTCCGTTTCAAAAATAATATCAAACCATCCCTGTTATATTAGGTACAAAATTAGTATTTTCTAAATCGTCAGGTCCTTCACCTTCTATATAAATAGAAGTGGGTTTTTTAGCAAAATAATCATCGTTATCTAATAGCCATGACGTTGAACCGATTGCATAATCTTCATTTGTCCAATTCGATTTATCATTACTATTTACATAAACTTTAATTGTACCGTCGATTTTTATCGTACAAATTACTGGCGACCTAGTGATACTACTTCTAATATAAAAACTTTGAGAGTCTTTTACTAATTTTGGTGGAATACGACCAATAGTATTATCATTACTGATAGAGTTAACTAGATTGCTAATGTTTATTCTAAAAAACACTTGTGTAACATTAAATGATTTTACTACTTTATATTGGTTTGAATATAACTTTTCTACATCGGAATTAAGCGAACGATCTTTAACTCCGTTTTCTAATTGAAAATTAATCCATTCCGTTTCATAAAATGGCTGAACATTGTCGGCGTGACTATACTCTTTTTTCCAACTAAGAACATTCGTCCCTTTATCATAAGTTCCTCTATATTTATCGTTATTTTTCAAATCATAAAATTCTACTAACTTACCTTTAGTAGTATCGTAAACATCAATATAAGCGTTGTAATCTAATGTGTTATCAGTCTTAGGTGAATTTGTACCTTTTTTGTTGTTAGAGATATAACATTCGTATAAACCAGCTTTTAATTTGAAGATATCCCCGTCTAAAGTTCCTAACCATTTTCGTGATGTTTCGGTCGACTCTATTTTTTGCCACGGCAACCAATTTCCCTCGCCAACTTTGCTACGAACAAACATATCATTTGATGAATATGGCATGTATATAAATTTAATGTAATTACTGTTGGTATAAGTTACGCTAAGCATTCCATTTTTATCTATTGGTCCGTTAATTGGGTTGTATAAGTAATAAAAACCAGATTTGTTAATTTGAGTAGGATTGTCAAAATCTAAGTCATATATTGAAATGGTTGAACCGTTCGATTGAGTTAAAGATATTTTTTGCCAATCATCTGTATTTTTAGTATTGATCGAATTTACACTTTGGATTATATCTTTTTTAGAGTCATCCATTTCTTTAAGCGTTTTGTCTTTTAATTCAATGATACTTGATGTAGCGTTTGCTTTGGAAGAATCTACATCTTTTATAGCGTTCTCTTTCGTTCTGTTTATCAAACTGATGCCATTCTCGAGTTGCATTTTTAAATCGTTGTAGCTTTTATCACTATTTTTTAAATAACTTTCAATTTGTTCTACTTTTAAAGCAATGTTTTTTTCTAATTCTGCAAACGTTCTGATGCTTTTGATTTTATCAACGGTCGGTATTGTGTTAATTACCGCATCTTTGATTTCAAAATAAAAATCTACTTCAGTTAAAACTTCATCCGTCCCGCGAATCCCAATATATAACTGACCATGTACTTTACCAGGAAGTGATAAAAAATCGTTTGGAATTGTATAAGAAACTTTACCGTTGATAGGATCTGTATACTCAACGTCATCTACAATATAATGATCCGGAGCTGTTTTTAATATTAAAAAAGTATGCGTATTTTTTTGGCTAATCATTAAAGGTAAATCATCTTCTATCAACATAAAATTTAAAGTTGCAGTGCCTGTGTCAGTATTGTAAAAAACAACATTTGTATTTACTGGATCTTGCTTTTTTGAAGTTAGTTTTAATTGCATATAACCATCTTTATTGTGCATCTAAACACTCCTTTTTCTTAAAAATCGAACCATTCTGACCAACCATCTTTTTTAGTGTAAGTTCTTCGTTTACATTTTACTGCTGAACTTCTAGAAAATGGTATAGCATATTGGAACGCTGACGTAGCTTTAGAAAATTCTAATGAACCTATATTTTTGTGTGTTACTAAAGAAGATGAAATGCCGGGATATGGTGAGCCTTTAGCGCTACTAAGAACTTGGTAATCACCACCATATTGAATGTTGTTGCAATTATCAATCGCTTCAGGGTTGCTATAATGTCTACCCAACATTCTGTCATTGTGCCAAATTTTATCTTTATCTGCTATAAAATAAGATTTTTTATCTTTATAATTATAAAAAGCCAACCTTGTGTCTAAATACAGTTTAGTCATCAGTTCACCTTTACTATCGTTTAAAACGATACCAGCGTATCCTTTATCACCATCGCTAAGGATGAGTTCTTTATTATTAATAGAATTAATATTCATATAAAGGCCGTATAAAAATAGAAAATCTTGTCTAATATCACCGATAGCATCGTGTATTTGTTGTAAATCATTATCTCTTGGTTGTTTCTTTTCTTTGCCGATATAAAGAAAATCTAGTAATTTACGTTCAGATTTATTATTGTTATCTGTTACTTTATTTAATCGTCTACCTCTAAGAATTGAAGAACTTGAGCCCCCGCCATCTAAGTTATAAGAAAATGTGATTCCATTTTTTCCTATATTGTATTCAGATTTTAGTGTTTCAATTACTTCAGTGAGTGTCATTCCTTTTTGATAAACACCTTGCGCTTTTGCTCTACCATCACAAGTAAAAAACAAAAGATCTTTATTGTATAATTGGCAGATTACCTGTCTAGGATGCGATTCTTCTGAATTATCACTGTAATCGCCTTTTTTATATACAATTTCACCATTAGAAATAAGTGGACCAAAACCACTAACAGTATTGTTATATCCTTTATCTTTAATGGTTTTAGCATCTACTGAAGGTTGAAAAGCTTCTAAAGTATTATCATCACCGATTGCTAATGTCCATCTAGTTTTTAATGGTTCATAATCTTTAACACTATCTAATATTTCGCCTTCATAAATTTGTTGACCATGCAACATTAAACGAGAGCCACTTCCAGTTGAGGCGTTTGAAACATATGTTGCACCACTTCTTTTAGAAAATTCAGTAGCTACTATATGTTCCGGATGACTCTTGTCGCTTCCTAAAATTCCTCTTTTAAGTTTGATAATATTACCTTCATTATCTTTATGAGGTATGTGTACAATTTTGTATGACGTATCAAATTTCCGACCACTAATATAAGTGATTTCATTATAATAAGCCGTCTCATTTATTGCTTCTTCATGTTTTTTTGAAAGCTCATCTGCTATTTCTGCTAATTTGTTAATTCTAGTTAAATCGTAATATAATCTACTCTCAAGAATCGGGAAGTTTGTTCCATCAATCGAGACTCTAGCATCGCTGATTTCTGCGTTATCTCCTATTCTTCCGATGATTTGGTTTTCTATTCTTCCATTTAATCTTAGTAATTCATTGTGAACATTAGTTTTGTCATGTTTAATCTGTTCAGATAAATGAGCGTTTTTTTCTTTCGATTTATGCTCATTTTTATATTCTTCATTATTTTTTAGATAATTATTTATTTTAAAGAAATTGCTTTCGAGTTGTTCTCTAAACTTTGAACCAAAAATGGAATGTAAACTTGTAATTAAATCGTTTGTAATAAACATTTACAACCTCCTTATTCATCATAAAATTGATAGTAATCTTTAATTAATTCGTACATAATCACTTCATGCCCTCTATCGTTAAAATGAAGGCCGTCAGGCATGCTAGATTTTCTGAAAGCCGGACTGTATGGTTTAAATCCTTCATAACGATAAGCATCGAATACGGGTATATCTAAGTCATTGCAAATATCTACTTGTACGTTAACGTAATCAATCAAAGCTTTACCTTTATCATTCTTATCAGTATCTTTACGTTTAACTTTAGAACCTTCCATATAACATTGTCTTGCAGGTGTCATTACCAACAATTTTGCTTTAGGATTGTTCTTTTTAATAACTTCAATTGCACTATAAAAGGCACCGTAAAACGTTTTTATATCCGTTTTATCAGTGCCTATATCTATGTTTTTGAGCCAATCATCATCAGTACCTTGTATGATGATTAAATCACCTTTGATTTTAGTAGCTTGCTGGTAAATATCGCTCATGGTAGCGCCACTTTCAGCAAGATTAGTATATTTTGCTTTAATCTTTTTAGCTAATTGTTGAGTAAAATTGTTTTTAGCCAACGACCCTTTGGCAATGCTATCGCCAATCGTGCCTATTGTTTTAACCTTCTTGATACTAGATTTGCTTGAGAAATCGTGTACAATTGTTCCATTTGAAGTAGTTACACTTTTAGCATTCGCTTTTTCAAGTTTTGCTTGCAAATCATCTGTTTTACCCAATAAATCTTGTGTGGTTTTTGTGTTGGCGTTTGTCTGAGATTGCATTTCTTGTTGTGTTTTAGCAGGGTTGTTTGTTTTTAAGTTAGTAACATATTTAGCAGCTTTACCAACCGCTTTTACATATCTATCTTGCAATCTAAACTCACCTAGTACCAAATCCATTTTTATGATATCTCCATTTATATCACGCTTGGTTGTGATTTCGATTATCCTTAAATCAACATTCAAACCCATTAAATCATCAATCACTTTAACAACATCGCCAACCCTAGGTATAGCATTTTTAAAATACTTTTTTAATAAAACGAAATCGAGTGTTACAGATGTTTTGATACTATCATTAATAACCTTTTCCATACTCTTTTTTAAAGTATCTTCTTTTGTAATTCTTCCATCTTGAACAGGTGGTGCATGTCTTTTTCCGATAACATCAGCTAACGGTGACGTATATTCAAATTGCAAACTTGCCTCATTGTAAGTTTGTTGATCTGTATAACCACCAAAACCTTTTATAAACGTAAAACATTTAGTAGCATCTTCTTGTATTTTGATATTATTAGCGTTTACACCTGCTTTTATCCAATACTCTGGTTTGTATTCGATGTAATCGTATAAATGGAACGTTTTAGTTTTTGCGTCATATTCATATTCTAGTGAATATCGTTCCAAACCTTTTTTAAATAAATCAAGATTTGTATCGCAATTACCAAGATTTTCAAATTTCGAAGATGATACTTTAGCATGTAAGTTATATTTGTATCCTGTACCTTTAAAAACTAAATCGAAATACGCTTTGCCAGTAAAACTACCGTTATAAATTTCGTACACACGATTATTATTTAGGTCATCAATTTCTACTGGTCTAGCTTTTATCGTTAATCTGCTTTTTTGACCTCGAGTTTCTTTGTCTAACATTACAATACGATACTCGTTTTCATCTTCAGGACCAGCAACGCCTGTTATTGTCCACATTTTTGTAATCGCACCAATAGCATCGAACGTACCTTTATTTTCGTCAATTACAATCGTTAACGTACTATCTGTGTCAGATAATTTAATATTTAATTCCGTTTCGACCGGTAAATTTTGACCGTAACCTTGTAATGTTTTTAATAATACCGTCATATCGTCACCCCCTACATATAATATTCTTTGTGTTCGAACACGACTTTTTGCATCAACTTGGTACTTCTGAACGTGTTCCAACCAGGTATTAAAGTAGGGTTACGTCTGCTCACATTATAGGCATCAATGTTTAAACCGTTTCTGAAAGTGTGGATACCGTCAAATTTGATAGTATCGCCTGCTTTCAACTCTAAGCCTTTGATATTAATAACATCACCACTTTCAACCATATAAAAAGTAGTACCGTTTTTGTCATCTTTAGATACGTTTTCTGCTAAAGTCACTTCAACTGTGCTATCTTGATTAATTTGATTGATTTCAACAGTTCCAGCATAATAAACATTACATATTTTTGTATCGTGGAAAGTATATTTACGTTTATTATCGTTAACATTAAACGGTAAGTTATCCGATACTGCCCATTTTTCAACACTTCTACTTTCACTTTCTAAATCAGTGCTATAAGCAATACTTTCAAAATAAGGTAGCTCAATGGTTTCAAATTCAAGTTCAAACTCACCAGCTGTTTGTGTGGTATCGATTGAAATCGCATTAACTAGACCAACAAAAATTTGTCTACCGTCTACATAATCAAGTTCAAATTCTTGTGGTTGTGTGTTGAATATATCTTCATATTTAATAGATGTGTCTGGTGCAGATAATTCACGTAAATAATAATGACCACGTAATAATGCTTGTAAATTTGACTTAAGATGTGCCACTTGAGCCATTTTGTCTACTTGATATCGCAATCTAAGATTAACTGTTTTCTTTTCTTCATAGACAGAGTTGAAAAATCTACCTTGCGCGCCATTAACTGTACTGTATTCACGATCATATCCTGAACCTTTAACGTCATAGGATACTACTTCTAAAACTGAGCCAGTAAAAGTGTTATTACTGACTTTATACTTTTTATTACCTTTAATTATTTCTATGTCGTGAGCAATCAATAATAACACTCCTTTACAAGCCCATACTATTGTTTTTACCGTTTTGTTCTTCGATGTAAGATTTAATGTACTCTACATCGCCCTCATTACGAACTGTTATATTAACGATAGGTCGATTGTTTTCTTGCATACTGTGTTGTACATCTTTAGTCATGTGAGCGTCCACACTACCATTTAACGAACCACCTAAACCGTCTGTTAGGTTTGTTGATAATTCTGGTTTAAATGCGTCAGTTAAATTACTAGCTACGCTACGTACTGCATTCACTGCTTTGTGTTGGTCAGCTAAGATACCCATTCCTAAGCCTTGAGATACATATTGACCTATACCTCTAAATACTCGAGAAGGTGAGTGTATACCTAGGGCACTTTTAGCTGCATTGACTGCATTTTGCGCTACATTCTTGGCTGCATTGACTACCCATGACATTCCGTTCATGATTCCTTGAACTAAACCACGCATTAAGTCCATTCCGGCACTAGCAAATTGGCCGACAAAACCAATGATTGTGCTATAAGCGCGGTGCATTCCTGCTTGGACTTGCGAAGTCACATTAGAAAAACCGCTAATCACGCTTTGAACAAATCTAGCCATTGCACTGATGATAGCTGATATCCATTGAGAGCCACCAGATACAATTCTTTGATACGCTTGTTGCATATGTTGGAAAACAGATTGAACTACTCGCATAAAACCACTAGAAACTCGGCTAAAGAAATTAGAAACAGTTGATGAAATTGAACTAACCCATTGAGATCCGGTACTTACGACGTAGTTATACGCTTGCACCATTTTTTGCCAAACAGCTTGTGCCATTTGACCAAACCATTGTGCGACACTTGAGAAAATTTGGCTGACAAATTGAGTAGTTGACGACCAAATTTGCGACCAACTAGTAATATTAGTGCCAAGTATAGAATTTAGTGTTGTGAATATAAATTGAGAAATTTGACTAAAAATTGATACTATCGTATTCCAAATAGTAGTCATTACGTTTTGTATCGTGGTTTGTAAAGTTAGCCATGCACCAGAAAAATCACCGGTCAATAATTGAATAAAAACTGTAAATAAACCAACGATTAATTGAATAGTAGCTGAAATAATTCCACCAATTGCGGTAAACACAACGGATATAATCATCCATAGCGATTGAAAACCGCCTATCAATAATTGAATAGCGCCCATGACTAGGCCGCCTAGTACATCCATGAACATTTGACCTAGTTGCTGTAAAATCGGCATGATAGGTTGTAGTGTTTGTTGGATAGATGACCACAATTGAGTAAACCAGCCAATGATAGAACTGATTGCACCAGAAATGGCACCAACGATTCCATTCCACGCATCAATAATCATATTTCGGAAATCTTCGTTAGTTTTCCATAGATAAACGATTACGCCGACAAGTGCTAATATAATTCCTATTGCTATTCCGATGGGACCAGTTAAAGCACTAAATGCAGTGCCTAATAATGGTAATAATCTGCCTATATTAGCTATTGGACTAACTAATAAGCTAAATGCACCACGTAAGATGTTTAAAATACCTTGAAGTATTCTTCCAGCACCTAAAAATCTTCCTATGTGTCCTACCGCTTGTATCAACGCAGCAACGAAACCACTGCTTATAAACGTACTTACTGCGATAATCGGAGCTAGTAATGCCCACATAATGCCGGCTAGTATCATGGCAATACCAATCATTCTGGCAATGGCTGGATGTGTTTCAAACAACTTAGCAATGAAACCAGCTAAGGCAGTCACCATTTTAAGTATTACACTTGCAATAGGTGCCATAGCTTTACCAAACGCTACTAATGCACGTACAATGTTGCCAATTAATTGCATAATCACTGGACCGTTTTGTTGTACATATTTAACGAATTGTTTAAAGCCTTCCGATTTACCGACTTGTTCAGACCATTCTCTGAATTTGCCGGTCATTTTAACTAACCAATCGAAGATGCCTGCACTGTTTTGTGCGAATGCAACCATTAAATTACCGATACCAGCAAACACATTACCGAATATCTGCCCTATTTTAGGTAAGTTTGTTTTTGTATACTCGATAAATGCTTTGATAGCGTTTTGACCGGCTACGCTATTAGCCCAGTTTTGGAACTTTTTACCTAAATTGTCTAAGCCTTTAGCAGTCCATAAAAACAACGGTCCTAATTGGGTAAATACGTTAACCAAACCGTCACCAAAACGTCCGGCAGCACTTAATAGAGTATTAAATGTTTTTACACCCGTTGTATTCATCATATTAAAGAATTTAGACGCCGTTTGACTGTTCTCAGCCCATTTAAGTACGCTCTTAGAGGCTTGTTCCATACCTTTAGAAACGCCTGCAAGGAATGGCTTCATACGACTTAAAGCAACGTTTACTGTGTTTAAACCGTTAGCTAAAGTATTAAATATCTGCGCTTGATTTTGTTTGATGATACTTTCCCAAGTAGATTTAACTTGATCTAAAGACGCTTGATATCGTCTAGTTTCTGCGGTAGCTTGCAGTGTGCCGTCTTTAAGCATTTTCAAAGCACTAATTGCCATACCGCCAAAAGCAAAGGCGCCTGCACCTGCGATACTAAACGCACCTGCCAAGCCTAATATACCGCCTGCTAATACGCCAACTGCGTTTAACACAGCCATGATAGCTGGAACCAAACCAGCAATAACAGGTATTAACCCTTGAATACTAGCTATCATTACACCTTTAATATGTTGACCAAAAACAGTACCGATCGTTCTAATTTTAGTAGCTAAAGCGTCCATTTTATCGCCGTATTCTTTTAACGAGTCATTTAATGCTCTCGTTAACACTTGCGTTCTAGTCATGCCTTTAGTTTCGAATTTGACGTGCACCACTTTATCATGCAACATTGCTAGCATAGCTCTAGCGCCAATTACAGAACGCTTTAAATTGTCGTTATTACCTTTAATATCTACTCGTTTATCACGAATACGTTGCAATTCTGCTTTAGCAAAAGATATCGCACGTTTTATAGGGTTGGTGTCCCCGTCGATATCCACCTTATGTTCTCGCCAACGTTGCGCCATTGCTTTGGCTCTTTGGAGGTTTCGTTGGAATTGATTGATGTTAGCTCTTACATCAGTTTCAATCTCATCTGGAATAGATGTTTTAGCTAAAGTCTGCGCTTTTCTAACGTTGTTCTGAAAATCGCGTATATTAGCCATGATGCGAACCATAAAGTTTTTATCCACTTATTCACTCTCCTTTCTGTTTTTGTTGTTCTAGCCAACGTTTAGTACCTGATTTGAATAATTCACGTCTACGTTTTTCATGTTCAAGTTCTGCACGTTTAATACGTTCATAACTACCAGGGTTGCGTATTTCATATCGTTGACGTTCAACATCTCTAGTCATTCGTTTTAATGATTTACCAGCTTGTACAAGGCCATTAGCTTGAGCAACTTGTATCATTAACTCCTTCTGATCTAAAACCTTATCTTGGCCACCAATTATCCAGTCTTTCCATTCATTAGGTGACATCATCATCAGTTCATTTTCAGGTAAATAACCGATATACCTACTCGTTAATTGTCTTATTTCTGAATAGTTGAGTAAGGTTCCACGTTCATGATTTCTTTGTAATTCTCTTTCATAAACTCGATGCCAGCTTTTGTTGTCTCTTTGTCCTCGCCTTTCGCCATTTGTGGCGCTTTGTTCATTTGCGTCCAGAACCCTCGAGATTTTTGCTTGAAAAAACCACTATTATTTAATACATCTAAAGCACCTTGTAATAATTCGATTGTGTCCTCTTTTTCTTCAATGATTTCAATTAAAGCTGTTTCAATTTCATCTCTAGAAGGTGCATTTTTGCCTAAATATGCGGTAGCGCATTCCCAAAAATTAGCAATAGCAACTGTATCGCGTTCTAAAATACCGTTGTAAATCACATTAAAACCAGGTGTAGTAACCGTTTTGCCGTCCTTATCTTTTGTATCTTCGGCAAACTTCTTTGCTTTAATGTCAAACGCAAATAATGCTTTAGCTTCTACTTCATTATCATTGATTGTAAGCGTTGTAATTGGATTAAATTCAGTCAAAATGTATACCTCTTTTCAAATTTTATATAAAAAAATAAGGGGACAGATGTCCCCTAAATATATAATTAAGCGCCAGTGCCACTTGAAGCAGCTGCTTGCTGTTCTTCAAATGAACCAACTTTTTCCGCAAAACTTTCGTATTCAACAGTAGGTGCGCCTGCTGCCTCAAACCATTCTGGTGGTAGATTAGCTTCAGTTCCTTCTGCTGAGTTCCATTTAACTTTTAACGTTAATTCAATTTTGTTATCTTCATCATCGAACGACATTTCGTAACTTTCCGGCACTGTGTAGGCAAACACACCATGATATTTACCATCATCACGTTTGTTACGTTCATAAAGCCAAACGCGTAACTGCTCGCCATTTTTAATCGCTTTTTTAACTTGTTCAATTCCTTTATCACCAGGAATATTGCCGATAGCGAGTTTAAACTCTTCAGAAACGGCATTTACACCATAATCTGTTTTACCGCCACGAATGATTTCAGCCAAGTCATTCTCAATTGTGTGGCCACCTTCTTGTAAGTCAGCTAATAGCAAAGCGTCAGTTGGATCTAATTTATCTTTAGCTGGTCTAACTACTGCTAAGTAATTCTTTTGAGCCATGCTTACACTTCCTCTCTCTTAGTTTTATGTCTGTATTTAAATAAAAGCCGTATTGTGCCATGCTTGGTAAATCTGTCTATATCAGGAAATACCGCTTGGCTATCAATACGACTGTATCTAAATTCGTAATTATCTATCTCAATTGGTTTGTTCAACACATAACCAATAGCGCTAATTAATAGCTTGGCCTCGTACTGTGTTGGATATTGCGAATATACATGAAAGACGATACCTACCGTCTCACGCATATTCGCACTACTTTCGTTATTAGTGACGTTGCTTTCACCCACAACAATATATGGGTATCGCACATCATCTTGAACGACATCAAAAACCCTATCACCAACTAATTTGTTAATGATAGGGTCTGTTTTTAATGTTTCGTATAACCTACTTGTAAGTTCAGGTTCAACCGATACCCACATATTTTTAACCGCCTTTTATGAAAAATATTTATTGAATGTTTCTCTACCTGCGTCAATAGCAGGCTCCCAAAAAGGTTGAGCGTGTTGACCTTTAGTAGTATGCCATTTACCGTCTGCGTCTTTATAATGCCACGGTATCTTTTTAGCACGCGAACCACCAGGCCCCGTCGAATATATACCTGTGCCGTAGTTTACGTATATAGCGTACTCACTACCTATACTTATAACACCAGTCAAACCTCCGTTTCTAAAATCTACGGAAGTGCTTTCTCTCAAGTAACCAGTATCTACCGGCATAAGATTAATAGCAGTGTTATATATCTTCATTGTAGTTTTAGCTATACCTTTTTTTGCCCGCTTTTCTACATCTTTTTGATAACGTTCTAACTCAACGACTAAACTATCTGCGCCATATTTCACTTTAGCCATAAGGTGCCTCTTTCAGTCGAATTAACTTAATCTCATGTTGGCCACCCTGGTCGACAGGTTCACCTACAATACCAAAGATTTTACCCTCGTATTTAAAATAATCGTTATCGTTTATTGGTAGGTCATAAGGTACATATAGGTTTCTGTCGTATTCAGATGACATTTGATGATATTTAAGTTGTTCTGAAGTTGTAGGTGTATCCATAAAGCCTTTTATAATTTTTTCGCTCTTGTAGCGCTCTTTTTTAAACTTGAAATCACCTATTACTTCAATTCGACCTTTTGAAATAGCATGTGGAAATTCATCGTATGGGTTAAACATGGTAACCACTCCATCTTAGTTTTCTGAATGGTTTTAAATGGTTATATGTCGCTTTAGGCATTTCAGTTACAAAAGTATAGCTAACCGTACCCATAGAACGTGATGAGATATTGCCGTTTGCACTATATTTAATACATTCAGCAATAAATTTCTCAACGCCAGTAGGTAAATGTTTAACGTCAAAAGTTTGGTTGCAATATTCTTCTGCTAACTTCAAATACTTAGGGATAAGCATATCTATTTCATCATCATGTGAAGTGTCATCAACAGGCGTTTGATTTAGCATTTTTACATCAAGTGCATCCATTATTCTGCACCTTCTAATGCGTCGATAAGTTCAGACTTTTTCATATGAGAAAAGCCTTCAATATCACGTTGTTTAGCCAACTCTTTCAACTCTGATACTTTCATACCAGAATAGTCAGTTTGCTCTTCTACGCGCTCTATTAAAGGCTTGTTTTGACGGTTATTATCAGTGGATAATTCAGTTAATCGTTCTTTACTTACATCTAAACCAGCACGTGGAAACGGATCTCCTACATGATACGCATGGTTATTATCTTGTAAGTCTGTAAAATACTTGATTACTTTATACGTCACTATTAATCACTCCTTATGCTCCAGTGCCTGCGCCTTTAGTAATCTTAACTGCTTTACTTTCATCGTAAAGGTAAGCTACATAATGTTTATCACTGTATAAATAAGTTGTTTTAGTTGAAGGGTCACGGTCTGGTTCTAAGAAGAAATCACGTTTAGTGATTAGTTTAACAGCACCTTTTTTAGCTAAAATAGCTTCTCCTTCGTTTAATTTTTTAGCACGTACAATGATAGCACCTAAGGCCTCACCAAACGCACCTTTAACGATAATATCGTCACCTAATTGAGTTGCACGAGTAAAGTTTTCAGATGCACTAGCACGTAATTTACCAGCATCTTTAGGATTTACAAATAAAACCATTGGTTCTAAATCTTCATCTTCAAATTTATCAATTGCAGTTTCTAAACCAGCCAATGTACCCACATCTGCACTAACTGTTAATTTTGTACCTCTTAAAGCTTCTAGCACATCGTCATCAACTTTGTTTGCAATAGCCTTACCATGTTGACGTACCGCCTCGCCTTGAGGGTCACCGTATCCTGATAGTAAAGCCTCATCTGTGATATGAGTACCTTTACCAATTTTATGGATTTTAGCCTCACGTTTGTTTGTTTCGATTTTGTCTACTGGAATTTTTTCACCTTCCGGTACGACTGTTGCATCTCCACTGTATACAAACGCAGGGAATGTGATTGTATCTCCAGGTTGTCCTACTAATGTATTATCAATTTCTGCAAAAGATGCAAAACGTAATTTTTTATCTAATTCAGCTTGCATCATTGGCGCTAATACTTCAGGTACGATTTGCGTACTTAATGTTGTTGTTCCTTGAGCCATGTTATAACCTCTTTCTTAATATTATTCGACTAATTTGTCGTAAGTAGCACGATCGTTAATAAACAATTCGGTACGTTCTGCAACGCTCATGCTGTCGAATTGTTCTTTTGTAATGCCTGTTTGCATTGTTTCGCCGTCTGCAGGTTTATTACCTACCGGCTTGTTATCAGCAAATAAATAAGGTTTAGTCTCTTTAAGCATTTCAATTGCTTTATCTAAACCTTTAACAGTGCCGTCATCTTGTAATTCCAACTCATCTTTGTTGACGAAAGCTAGAATGTCGTCAGCATCATTTGCATCTTTAGCAACGGCCAACTTAACAGCGTTATTCAGTTGTGATTGCTTGTACTTATCCTGCCACTCTGCGTTACTTTGTTTTACTTCTTCGAGTTCTTTTTGCAACTCGCTATCATCTTTCACAGAGTTTTGTAATTCGACAATTTGATTGTCACGGTTAGTAATTTCGGCTTTAAGTTCCTCAATTTCTGCGTTTTTATCATTTAAACGAGAACGTGGAACCATTCCAGATTTACTTTCATCAATAGCGTCAATTACTTTTTGTTTATCGATTTCACCGTCTTTAAATTGTCCTAACAATGCATATAAGTCCATATTTAACTACTCCTTTTACGTTTTTAACGTGTTACGACACGAAAGATTAAAATAAAAGAAGCAGTTTAACGACTTACTTCAGGTCGAGTAGTTAGCTACTACCTTTCCGTTTCTGTTTTTCCCACTCACGATATGTCACGAATGGAATAACTCCGTCATCTTTCGTTCTCATGACAGTAGGTAATTCATCTTCATCAAAGTAATATAATAATTTACAACGACAATTGATATTCTCTTTAGCACTAGCTACACCTACAAACAATTTAGGCGCTTGTCCGATACAGCCAGACGAGTGGAAGTTATCATCGATTTCAATCGCTTTCCCATCTAAATGACGATGTGTATCACGTGTTCTATTATCTTTAGTAGCTAACCAACGTTTTTTCATGCCTGTTAAACCGTTAACTTTAGCAACTTTGGCACTATCAAGCCCTGCTTGTGACATTGCTCTACCTGCCTCTGTACGTGCTACACGTTGTGATTGTGCTTTCGTCATACCTATATCATCACGTAACGCTTTAGCTATCTTAGAATAACCTTCACCGCTCATAATGCCTTGTGTGATGTGTATACGTATCTTTTTAAGCACTTCATCGCGATGTTTTTGTAATGTAGGTGCCAACTTAATAAACTCAATTGGTTGCTCGATTGCGTTATTGATTACAGACGCAGTAGGCACATCAAACTGCATAGATGTTTGACTAGCCATTTCATATAAATAAAGGCTCATTAAAAACTTTTCGATATAAGCGTTTTGTTGTGCCTGACGGATGGTTTTAGTAACTTCTCTGTAATCTTCCGTCAACATCTCGCCTATACGCGTAAGTTCTTTATTGAGCCTGTTGTACTTATTAAATTCAGTCCACGTAACGTGTGGGTCATCGGTTTGATACTTCTCGTACATATCTGCTATTTCTTGTTTAATTACTTTTAAACGGTTAGCAAATAGTATCTCAATTTCTTTTTCTGCATCGCTAATCAAATATTCTATATAGTTATCGATATCATTTTGGTTGTTTATCTTCGGATTGCTTTTGTTCTGGTTGTTCTTGCTCGCCATTCACAGCACCTCCGTCATCGATATCTGGCAACTGTGTATTGAGTTCAAGTTGTTCCTGCTCGATACGTTCCATTTCTGCAGTAGGGTCATCAACCCAAGGGTGATGTCTCACGATTGTTTCTTTAGATAGATATTGAGATTGTGCAGCAATTTGTGATTGTTCTAAATCATTCATCATTCTGTTGAAATTGAATGTAATTTCAATATCTTTTGGATCTACTTTTAATTTGTAAAAATCGACAATAAACTCAATCAATTCTTGAATAGCAACAGTAGCTTTATTCTTTAACTTATTAGCTTTTAAATCTAAGTTACCGTACAAGAATTTGAGCGCTATACCACTAGGTGCAGAGCCGAATTTATCTGTTTGGAAATCGACACCTTGCCCGAACTCCATAATGTTCTGGCGCATCATATCAAGATATTCTTTTGTACTAGCGACTGGCACTTCAACTTGTATCGTCTCTACGCCACCTTCACTATCTACATTGATTGCTTTGTAGTATTTTAAACCCTGCATAAACTCTTTAAGGTCTTCGCCTTCATAGCCACGCAAGATATAAATCAACTCTGCACTTTCATCAAACATATTTTGTGTATCAGATAAACGTTTATCGATAGCATCAATAATCGTTTTGTATTGCCAAATATCAGATACCTCTTCCGAGTTGTTTTTGAATGGAATAAATGGTACGCGACCCCAACTGCCAGTTGAGAAGTGCGTTTGCTTGTTGTTCTCACCATAATAATAATCATTGATTAATGACCCATTCTCATACACATAGTATGTAACATCAGTATCGGTCCAGTATTCTACTTTAGTTTCATCATTTAATTTAAACACACGTATAAAAGCTTGTAGTGTATCTCTCTTGCTATCAGTCCAAATCGGTATAGATTGCTCAGCAGGTACTCTGAACAACTTGAAATCACCATTCTCATCAATATATGGTTGAACCCACTCAACACCTTTGTTACTTGCAGCAGTGAGTACATCAATCAACTCATTATCCCAACGATTATCTAGTACCTGATGTATTGTATCTAGTATCTTTTCGTTCTCGCATGAGTAACTAACTGGGTTTGTAACAAGATAGGCTACTTTCTGGTCTACTAAGTTTTGATGATAGTTAGTAGTAATACGCCAATCTGGTTTATCTATGTCAAGATTGCCGTCTAAGTCATATTTATACCTTTGTCTATAAATGTCATTATCTTTGTCATAATAGCGTTGCCCTGTTGATATACGCTCAATGTCTTTCTGATGATTTTGTACTAATCGCACAATCATCTCTTCCTGTGTTTCAACTTTAGGCGCTAACTGTTCTGTTATTTCTTCGTAATATGGTCGTTCCCATGGCCAACGAATAGTAATCACCTACCTTAATATGTTCATATGATTTTGACGCATATCACGTTCTAATGCGTAACGTGTAGCATCAATTGTATGGTTATCCTTATCTTCTAATCTTGGTTTGACGTTACCGTCTTTGTCTGTTTCGTAATCAATATTTTCAAATTCTCTTGCTATATTAGGCGTACGTGTTGGATCAATCACAATAGCGTCTAAATCATCAAGCCATTGTTCCCCATGTTCCACACTATCTGGACCTTTCTTAACACCTTTAATACGTCTGATGCCATGTTCTTGCTTTAACTCTGCAATAGATTTAGGTTCTGCACTATCTGCGTATATCTCATCAGATTGATAACCTTTCTTTTTCAACCAGTTAGCAAACTCCCTATTGCTTATTTGCACACCATAATGTTCATCAACTGCGTAGATGATGCGTTTTTTCTTGTCATAATGCCAACGTACAAAAGCTAAAGGGTCAGTAGCATAACCAAAGTCAACTGCGTTACGGATATTATCGAATGAGTTATATAAGTCGTCTGGTATCTTTTCGATACGAAGATTGTTAAACGGTACAACACCACTACCAATCGCCTCACCTAAATACTCCCAACGATACCTTAATTCGTTACGTTGTTTAGCACTCTCTGCCTCTTGTATAAACTGTTTAGATATAAAAGGGTTATTCAAGTACGTTGAATGATGCACGAATGTGTTATCTGGTTGGAATGACGTTTCGTATTTCTTATTAGCCCAGTGTTGCTTACGCTTAGCTGGGTTGTAGGAGAAATAAAATTTGTAGAATAGACCTTCGTCTAACTCACCACGCAACATTGAGTTAGTAATCGTAGTCACTTCATCTTCTGTTTTAAACTCGCCTAATTCTTCTATCCACATAATAGAAAAAGGGAACCGACTATCTTTTAACGACTTTAGTCGCTCCGGGTTCTGCGCACCCCTAAAGATAATCCTGTTCCCTCTCGGTATGAATGTGATTTCCATTGGCGATACTTTAACTTTGAACAAGTGTGATACTTTTTGTTCTTCAATCGCCCACTTAATCTGTTCAAATACAGATGTTGCTAGTGTGTTATCTGTTTTACGTACAACTACTGCATTCATTGGGTAACGCATAATCAATTGAGTAATGATGATTGATATATCAGACGACTTGCCACTACCACGACCACCCTTTGCTACTATGTTAAGTATGTTAGGGTCTTTAGTTGCTCGCCATAAATCGTGAAAATGTTTAGGTATCAAATCTGCAATATCTAAATTAATTGGTGCTGTCATGGAAAATTACCGTCGCATTCGTTTCAATTTCTTGTTTATCAACTGGGTTATAACCAGAACGATCAAGTATATCTTTTGCAGCTTGAAATCTTACCAATTCACTTCTAGCATTTAATAATCTTGTCATAGTTAAAAGTGCTTGGGGCGTTTTTTCACTAAGATAATATGCTTGATACCCTTTTAAACCTAGCTGATATTCTTCTTTTCTTTTCCATCTGCTAATCGTCGTAGTATCGACGCCAATTTTTTTAGCAATAGTTTTATCTGTTTGTCCTGTTTCGTTCTTTATTTCTATATACTTCTGCTGTTTTTCGCTCAACTTTAAAAAGTCGTCAAAATTAGCATTGTTTAGCATTTTCGTCATCTTATGCTACCACCTACTTTACGTTAAATACTCTTTAAATTTGTAATAAAAAGCACCTAATTAAAAGTGCCTTTTATCATCATACTCTTCTACTTTAATTGATACTATTTGCTTAGTTGCTATTATTTTTTTACCTGTTGTTAAAAACTTTTCATCACTAACAACATCTATGAAGCGTTCTAAAATTTCATCTTCGTTTCTTTCGCTCATAAGTAAATAAATTTCACTTTTACCGTCAACAGTGTTAATAGTTACGTTGTATTTTTCCTCCATTTTCACACCACTTTCAATTTAATAAAAAAAGACTACTCGAGTTTCTCTCGAATAGTCACATATGGGAGGTAATTAATAATGCAAAATCAAGTTTATCCAGAAAGGAGAAAAAGTACCTACCCAACGGATAGGCACTCAAGCAATCAGTGGCTGGCCACTATGACCATTACCAAACTTAATCACTTTCATTGAGAACTAACCAGCTACCTCAAAACGAGGGTTCGTGTGGATAGTTCTTACAGTATCATAATAACGACTTTTTGCGCGGACTTATACGCCTTTCAAGTCCATTTACACGTAACCAATTAATTCAGCTAACTTATTAATCATTGCGTTACGTCGTCTCAATATACTTGATTTACTTGTTCCAAAGTATTCAGCTAAGTCTTCCCACTCATAACAACCAATCGGACACTCCCAATATCGTTTGTTGATCATATCGAGTGTATCTTCGTCTGCTTCTTCTACTAACTTATCAACGCCATTCACGATATTACTTAACATCACGTATCGTTTGTTACTTAATTTCTTAATCGTCTGACGTTCAATCGGATTGCCAGGTAAATTACTTTTCCCAGCATTTACATTCTCTGGTTCGTGGTTTTCTAGCAATTCATACTCACAAACCTTCAATTCCTTACGATAACGTTCTACATGTTGGATATATTCTTCTAACTTTCTAATATCATGACGTTCAATCGTTATCACTTACCTTCCCCCTTACTCTTTATACATATCCATACTAGATAAGCGACTGGTATTAAAATTATCCACCAGCTCAATCTACTATCTCCCAATTAGTACTATCGTATAAAACTTTACCTTTACATTGTTTAGCTATTTTTTTACACTCTTCAGCATCTTTAAACTTACTAGCTTTTTCGAAGTCGTCTGTAAAGGTATAAACAACTTCAACATTTCTATGTGTTGTGAGCATAGCTTTTCTTAAGTAAATACCTTCATTAACTTCTACTATATATTTACCAGTCGTGTCCGTTTGATACTCTACTTCGTATTCATTCATCCATTCATATTCAGCTTTGATTTCATTTGTGATTAATTCAGTTCTACGTTTTTCAGCTAAATTTTTCCAATATCCTACACCTCTTTTTAAGTTGAGATTTTCTATTCCTTTACTTTCTAGTTTTCTTCCTGCTTCCTTCCACTTATGCATAGTAAACATCCACATAATGAACATAATTAACGTTGCTGTTAAACTTATCCAACTCATACTACTCACTCACCTCTACTTTGATTTTATTCAAATCAATCTGATCCCACTCACTAGCAAAGTCTTTAGGTGCAGTATCAATATCATCTTCGCTTTCTAAAATAATGATGAGTAGAGAAGTGAGATACTTCCCTAACTCATACATAGCGATTAAGAATAAATCTTTGAGTATGTGTTTAATCATTCCTACCACCTAGCTTTCTTGATAAATTTTTCATACCATTACCTAAAACTCTGAACATTTCTTTAAACTTGTTGGCAGTATGTCTTAGTTTTGCCTGCTCTTTACTATTCGCTTCTACAATATAAATCTTCTCATTCTCTCTAGGTTGTTCTACATTTACATGCACATAACCTGTGCTATCCGTAAATTCTCTGATTAGGAATTGTGTCATTACTCCAGCACCTCTTTTACATTACTTTCGTATGTTCCGATATTACGTTTTACAAATTCTTTATGTGCCTCTGCGATTTTATCTTTCATCACTTGTCTGAATATATTTTTAAATTCTTTCTGAGTTTTGCTAGGTACTGTTAAAATTTCATATTCATCTCTTCCTAATGGTAATTTGCAATCGAACTTCATTTTGTTCAATTGCTTAAACCGTTCTTCCATATACGTAAAGTGCATAGCTAACTTTGCATCAGATAATTCTTTTAATTGTTGTTTAGGCATGTTGAAACTTCCGATAAAATTACTCACTTTATCTACTCCTCGTTACTCCGTTTTACTCTTCATTACTCCTCGTTACTCTTTGCGAAGTATTCTTTTAATCTCTGCTACTATGTCTTTAGTATCCTGTTGATCCAAACCCGTCTGCCCCTCTCTCTGACACATAACTAAACTCCTCTACTTCTTTTAACTCTGGTGTCCAAATAGGTACGATAACGAGTTGTGCGAGTTTATCGCCTTTATTGATTTTGTAAGTGCCAAGTCTATATGTTTCTTTTTCATTTGTTTTAATATAGTAATTTTCTAAATCCTTATACTTAGCCTGACGTAAATTAGGCACTCTCGGTAAATCATCATTCTTAATATTAATCTTCATATTCCCCTGAAACCCTGCGTCTATCTTGCCTGTTTCAATCACTAAATGTGTCTTGCTACTTACACTACTTCTTGAGGTTAATAGCCCTACATACCCTTCTGGTATGTTTACTGCTACATCTGTTTTAATCACTGCTTTTTCTTGTGGCTCAAGTATTACTGTTTCTGCTGCGAAGATGTCATACCCTGCATCTAATCGACCACGTTCTGGTTCAGTTGCGTCTTTTGATAACTTTTTAAATTCTAATGTGTTCATTTATTGTTCCTCCAATTTATTCAGTATCTCTTCCACGTTATAAGCAAATTGCACAACTGTAATTTTGCCATGTAACCACTTAGCGTGTTCACGTTTGATTAAGCCCAACTTGTTCAATTCACGTTGTTGATCTTCAATAGTAAATTTATGGCTTTGTAATTCTGAAACTAAGTTACTAGCACTTTCTTTTGTCACTTCAAATGTATCTTTTGAAAGATAATCTGACACTATTTCTAGTTCATCCATCACTACCACGCTCCAAATCACTTATGCAATATCCCATTATCATGAAAATTTCATCACTTGGTAAGTCGTTCTTTTGGTTGTAAATCTTAACCATTTCATCAAACGCTTTTGCCTTCCTTTTAACTTCTTCCATATCATTGATGAGTTCATCACGTTGTTTTTTATAAGCGTCACGTTCTTTCATACGCTTCCAACATTCGTTAAACCAAATATCTGATTGCAATTCGTAATATTCTTTTGTATCAGGTCCCATATCACTCGTCCTCCAATAATTCTGGGTTTTCGTAGATATTGCCAATAACTTCATATTCAGTCGAATCATCAATGTTATAATGGTCGTATCCACCAATATAAAACTCAGTTAAGACAAATCCTCCGTCTAACCATTCAATTAAATATTTATCTCCATAAATATCTCTGACAATATCTTTTTCGTATATTTCGACACCGCGCATGTCTTTTAAACCAGACGACATCATAACAACCCTATCTATGCTACCGTCACCATTGACTAAATCTAAATCTTCCATATGGTCAAACCAAATAGTAAAACCCATATCAAAATCTTTTTGCTCACCATAGCTCATACCCTCTGCATATTCTGTATCGTGTCTTTCTTTATCCCACTCTCTAAATTTAGGTATCATCTCAAACACTCCCTGTTCCTTTTTATGTCACACTCACTAACTTTTCCTGCCACCTTAACCACAAAGCCGTTGACACCTAGCTTGCGTAACTCCTGTTGTATCTGTGTAGGTGTCTTGGCATGTGTGTTGTAGCGATAGCGTTGGTTGATTGTATCGCTAAGTATCATGAGATTAACTCCTCACATATCTCATCAAACGTTTGAACACCTCTACCATCAGTGATATCCATAATTACGCCATACACATATTGATTGATACTGAACTCTGCACGATCTTGTTCATCTGAAATATGTCCTGTCCCTTGTCTAATGTCAGTACATTGAACATAAATCTTAATATCCTTCTCACTTGCTCTTTTGAGGTGCTGTGCATACCCCATTTCGCAAATTGTCCCTTGTGCATGAGGTAAGTAGTCGAATATCATGACATCACTTACCTCCATGCCTAGTGTGTCATTAAACACAATGCGTTCTGCCAGTTTATCTTGATTAGCATTCGCTTTATCATTGATATCCTTATCGTCGTGTGGTGCGTACACTTTAAAGCCTAATCGTTGTAACTCTTGTTTTTCCCACTCACGACGCATCTGTTGGCCTATACTTAGCATGTCACCACCTAAATAGATCATTGTTTTGCCTCCTTACATTCATAAATGACTATTGCACTTGGGAAAGGCGCACTATTTTTACTATTTCCAAACTTCAAGCGACCTTTTAAAAATTTAATGTCATCTGCTTTATCGAAAATAAAATCGTGCCAGTATGTTGTATCTGTTCTTGCTGGTATCAAACAAACAACCGTTGCACCATTCAAACTTTCTTCGTACGCTTTCTTGATCCATTTTTTTATTTCTCTTCCATAAGGTGGGTTCATGAACACAACATCATTTGACCAATCTTTACTTAAACCGTCATCTTCAATAGTGAAGTATTTACTACACTTAGCATTTTCGTCAGTTGCGCATGGATCTAACGTGAAATTAAATTCTTTATTCAATTCATCAAATAAATATTGCGGTGTAGTCCACTCATTTGATTTACTGCTAAAATGAACACTCATATACCATCACTCCCAATTCTCTATCGCAAATTCCACACTTTGCTTAGCTTTCTGTAAGTCTTGTAAACCATTCTTTCTAGGCGCTCGCATTAAGTATTTAAGTGCATTCCCTACGTGATAAAATACTGACGCTGATTTGTACGTCTTACCTACTAATTCGATAATCATTCGTGCTGAGAACTTACCGAACTGATAATGTGGCGGTTCGTTTACCATATCTACTTTTTTATTACTGATAATTGTCATTTTCATCTACACCTTTACTATGTCGTATCTATCATCAATCTTTACTAACTCACTACCAACGCGCACCATAAGGTAAGGTTCGCCATTAAAGTTATAATTCAATTCTTCCACAACCGCCGGGAATGATGTTTTAGCTTTAGGATATTTAAACCAAATGTCATCACCTTTATTTAATTCATGTAATTCCATTCCGCTACCCCCTCTGTACATTGCCGTATTGATCTGTTTTGACTTTAACAATAAGATTGTTTTGTACTAGATTTTTAAAGTATCTAGTGTTCACTCTATGCTTAGCAACCTCACGTTCTGCACGTTTAGCCCTAGCAATACGTTCTTCTCTACGTTTACGTTTCAACGCTCTTTCGTGTCTAAGTTCTTCTTGTTGAATAAAATAAAGCTGTCTAGAACTCAATTCTTTTTCATTTCTTTCGTACGTCTGCACCATATTCATATACTCCTTTACCGTGTATTAATTCTGGGCCACGCAGGCCTTCGTTATATCTCTTACGAACCGTGCTATCAGATACATCAAAATATTTGTACACATCACACAATCTGTAACGTTTACCTTTTAAATTCACTTTTTTCATGGTGTCACTTCCAATCTGCGTAACTGACACTAACGTCAGTAATGGTTTTAATATTATCTAGTAAGTCTTCGGGGTCGCTTTTATATCTATTCGAGTAATGTTCAATATAGTTTTCTCTATCTGCATGTTTGTTTATCCAAATAGGTTGTTCTACTTCGACGGTTAAATCGAAAGCTAATCTTAGTGTTTCTTCATGCATAGTTAATCCTCCTCAACTATTTTTATTGCTTCTTCCACACTTCTTGCTACGCCATATAAAATGTTTTGCGTTTCTGCAAATGCTTTAAATTTCTTTTGTTCAGGTCTTAATCGTCCACTTTCTGTTTTTACTTCGATTGCGATAAACTTGCCATCTGATTTACGATAGCCGAACGTATCGGGAAAGCCTTTAGGAAGTAATTTGATTATTCTGTTATCTTTCGTCTGTACTTTTCCAGCGTTTGCTCTCCAAAGTCTATGACCACGTTGATTGATTGCTAAGATTATTTCGTTTTGGATTTTTTGTTCAGTCATAAAATTTTACACCTAGAAAATTAGATTCTTCCATACTAGAAAAATCAATATGTCCGTCACCATCTGTTATGCTCATCAATTCTACGTATCTTTCTCCATCTTCTAATTCAACCAATGCTAAACAAACGATTGGACTTTCAAATGTAGTTCCGTCTTCGTTATCATATAAAGCGTTCATGTTTCTACTTGTATTTATAATTTGTATAATTTTTTTATCCATTGTTATTCCTCCATTTTTTTGAAAGGTGTATAGTAAGGTGTAGGGTGAAAATAGCCCTCAAGCCTTACTGGCTCTACATTCGAAAGAAAAAGTGTAGGGTGGCGCTAGAAAAGTTTCTCTATACTTTTATATTTCTTTTATTTTTGTATACGACTTTTACATTAACCACCCTACACTTTTTTTATAAGTTAAATAAAAACCTTGATATAATAGGGTTCATAAGGTCAAAAGTGTAATTTTTACCCTACACTTTAACCCTACACCCTACACGATTTATAACGTTTCCAATCCGGGATATTTAGAATTTTTTTCTAAACCTAAATAGTACATTCCAGTATTCATTCTTTTAGATTTAAATTTTTCTTTCATTTTTTGACCGAAGTCTTTATTGCTCATTTTGTAAGCGTTATTCTCATTCGCCCAATTTTTATACACACTGTACAATTCGTTCGCCTTAACTCTGCCGTCATCTACTCGTTTGCATTCATCTTCAATAAACTGTTCGATAACGTCCATTTCAGTACGATACGCTTTACTTGCTGCTTTCAACTTATCTGGCATTTCTAAGCCTTCCTGCATCCACATATAGGCACCTTCGGCCATCCAATTTAAAATCGCCGGTGCTTCTCTTAGTAATTTATACTTGAGATCTTTATCGACTTTTTCTTCAGGTATTTGTACATCGAATGGAATTAAAACTAACCTTCTCCAAATACCGTCATCTGTTCCTCTAATAATCGGCTTGTGGTTAGTAGACACCCATATTTTAAATTTAGGTGTATATTCAAATTCTTCAGCATACAAGAAACGCGCAGTTACTTTATCGCCACCAGTTAACTGTTTAATTAAACCTTCATCAAAACGAAAACCCTCATTTGGTTCAGAACTGGTGACAAATCTCGCTTTACTTAATCGTGCAATGTCGGTATTAACATTGTCGTTTTTCTTAACCATCAATGATTTAGCTTGCATGTTATTGGAATAGTCCCCAAGTATTTCAGAAATAACTTCTACAAAGATACTTTTACCATTACGACCCTTACCAAATAGAATGAACATGATTTGTTCTCTTGTACTTCCTGTAAGTGAATAACCTAATGCTTTTTGAATGTATCGAATAACTTTTTGATCACCCGCAAAAATATCGTTCAAGAAATCTAACCATACTGCTGGTTGCATTTTTTCTGTATAATCAGTATTAGTAATTTGTGAAAACATTTTATTGATATCGTGTTTATAAAGTTCTCTTGAAGTTAAATCGATATAACCATTTGCGACATTTATAAGCATGTCGTCTCTATCAAAGTCGTCAGGTGTAGCAGGTCGTCTATGCATGAGTTCATTCATGATGTTCTTTTTAGCTTGAGTGCCACGTGTCTTTTTATAATATTTTTGAAAGACTTCTCTAGCTTCTTCTTCTGTTACATCTTCGCTATGAAGTACTTTTTCGTTTTTAATACTTTCAATCATTTCATCGATTAATTTACGAATTGACCCTTTATCATCAATCTTCCATTTCATACCGTCATAGATATAAAATTTATTAGCGATATAACTATATTTGTAAAGGTTGCCGTATCTATCTATAAATCGGTCTGCATTGCCTGTATCGTCATAGCTTCGAATTGGATATTCTTTTGTTTCTTCTTGATTATCAAATAATTTACTTAATGCATATCTAAGTGGGTTGTCATCTGTTTGCTGTTTAGGAGTATAAATATTGTTAGCTTCATTAATTGCTTTGAATAAAGTTTGTTCCCCGTATGTGGAGTTCTTTCGTTTTTCATCCCACTTATCACGGTATAGATTTGACTGTCTAAAAATACTATCCATTTGCGAGTAATCTTTGGCACACCAGAAAGCTAGTATATTTGCAAGTGCCATATCTGCTTCCGAGTGAGAGGTGTAATAAGGCTCGTAGTTACCTTTCATTAAGTCATCAAATAATTTAGCTTGCTTTGATTTGTAGATTTCATTGATAACATCGATTTCTGACAAATTGTGGATATTTTGTTGATAATTGTTTGTAGTTGGATACTGTACTGTGTTATCTGGTAAATACTTATCATATATTGTTTTGAATACTTGCTTTGATACTTCCGTTACATCTTTATATTTACCGATTGACTTACCTGTCATGGTAAAAAAACGACCGCTATCGTACATTTCAATATTGCCTTTACGGCGACGACTGCCGGGTATCTTGCCTTTTACAATAATGTGTAAGCCATTACCACTTGGACTGACTTCTGTATAACTTTTAAAAGCTTCGTTAAATTCGCTAACAATATTGTCTAATTTATCGCCTTGTTTAAATCTATGAAGATCATCATCAATATCATCAATATCAATGCCAAGGTATGGGGGTTCAAAAAAGAACCCTATACCATCGACACCTTTAGCATTGACTGCTGTTTCATAACTAGACCATGTGCTTTTATCATTTGATTTAGCAAACTCGCCAGTTTCGGCATTAAAAGGTATTTTTGTACGTTTACCATTACGCTTTTCAAACTTCCACACACACCAGTTATTAAGTCGTTTTAATTCATCTGGAATATTAGAAAGGATATTCATCATTGTTTAAATCTACACCACCTGCAAACGCATTTTGTTCTGGTTTATCATCTGACTTCCACTCATGATTCACTTGTGGAAATTTAGTATTTTTAAAGTTCCATGGCGCTACACGATTGACGATTTGCTTTTCACCTTTATATTCGTTCTCTTCTTGTTTTACAAACACTCTGACTGGTTTACCCCTGAACATTTCAAGTAATTGCTCAATACTTTCAATTGCAGTACCCTCTGGCACACCTACACCGTTTAAATAGTGCATGAAGTTATCCATTTTATATTTATATTGACCGTCGATTGTGCGTTTCCATTCATCAACGAAAATTACTCTATTAGCATATTTCGCTTGTAATTCTGATGTTTTCTTTAAATCGTTTCTAACTACCAATTGAAGTTGTGTTTCTTCTTTTCCATTCTTCGTTGCTCTTTCTGTTGCACTCTTGATAACAACTTCGTATTCTCCTTCTGGCAGTGGGCTAAAATCGTTACTTTCTAAGTTTGAATAATCTGTTGTAAATAATGTCATAATAATAAATCTCCTTAATAATTATATTTTTGTTTAATTGGTTTTAAGTCTGCGTATAAGACTGGAAATGGTGCTTGTTTGTAATATGGATGATTAAATTTAATCCATGATTCTTTATAGTTGTTGGCTTTTGTATAGAGATAATAATCTTCTAGTGACTTTAAATCCTTCTTATCTTTTAAATCTTTACTATATCGTTTAAGTGTGTAATCAACTTTGAAAGGTTTAATGTCTGTAAGTTCTGCTTGTTTATGTTCTAAACCTTTTTGTTCTTCAAGTTCCAATTTATGGCCACAATTGGGACATCGTTTTAATTTACTTTCAAAAACTGTAAAACATTCTGTACATTCTGCTAATGCAGGTGCGTCATTTTCTTTTTTACTACGCTTCTTTTTGTAGCCTTTAAAATATTTACTCCAATCATGAGGCGTATCGGGCAAGCCATGTCTAGCGTAGTTCCCGACATGATCAATAATTAGTGCTTTTTTGTTAGGTTGATAACGCATGGACCGCATAGCTTGCTGCATAAATAAAACAAGTGAATCAGTAGGACGTGCTAAAATGACACACGTACAATCTGGAACGTCAAAGCCTTCAGAGATTAAATCAACATTGCATAAAACTTTGATAGTGCCGTTTTTAAAATCGGACATAATTCTGTCACGCTCGTTTGCACTTGTTTTAGCGTCTGCATGTTCTGCATTGATACCTGCATTTCTAAATTGTTCTGCAATATCTTTACTTGTCTCAACGCTGTGGGCATAAAGTATTGTTTTTTGACCGTTAGCAAACTTTATATAATTCTCAACGATATTTCCGTATATTGCCTTAGGTATGGCATTATCCATTGACTTCTTTGTGTAGTCGCCCGTTCTAGATTTCTTTAACTTACTTTCGTCCGCAAGCACCACACTTTTATATTCGTAGTCTGCAAGTTTTTTATTTTTTATTAACCATTCAACAGTTGGTCCTTTTACCATTTCATCGTAAATATCTGTAAAACCTTTGCCATTAGCACGCCAGGGAGTTGCGGTAAAGCCAACTCTTAAAGCGTTAGGAAAGTAATCATAAATATCTTTGTAGGTTTTTGCTCTACTATGATGTGTTTCGTCAGTAACAATGATCTTAGGTGGTGTAAGTTCAGATAAAATATTTTTTGCACGTTTTTCTGAAAGGATATCTACATGAGTTAAATCAACACCATGTTTTTTTAAAGTGTTCTCGATTTGATAACTCAATTCTTTACGATGAACAATAAACAGAATCTGACTACCTTTGTTCACAGCGTTTTTTACAACTTCTGCAATCATGACCGATTTACCACTTCCTGGAGGACTTTGAATTAGTACACCAGATTTTTTTAGCAATATATGTCTTGCTTGATCAACCAGGTTTTCTTGATAGTCATAGAGTTTAAACTCCGTCATCCACATCACCGACTTTAAACAACTCATCTTGCAAGCAATGTTCTCTATTATCTAATTGATTTTTAGCAAATACATTGTTACTAGGACTTAAGATAAATCCACGTTTGCCTGATTTTTCATTGAAAACTAACCGAGCAACAACTTGGCAAAGTCCTGCGACATTATCACGAATAGTTGTACGAATGTCTGGTACTGCTTGCGTTATTTGTTGACCTGCTGGAGTGTAGTTTTCAAAGTTCGTTTCCCAAGCAATAAATACAAGTCGTTTTCCTAGAGATTGCAGGAAACGTAAGCTATCAATCGTAAAGAAGTCTACACGTTGATAATGTGACATTTCGGGTACACGTTCGTTTTTACCATTACGCCCTAGATTAGCGAGCATCGAGCGGAATAACTCTGATATGTTGTCGATAACAATTGTGTCGTATTGATTAACTATATCTTTGTTATCGTTAAACCATTTCATCAACTCGCCCCATTCTTCCCATGCATCATGGGTATTAAAATTCAGAATGTCGATATTCTCGTTACCTTTTAAAGGTCGTTCTGATTTGTCCACATTCACATAAAGTGTTTTACCGGGTAAGAAATTAATTGTGTGTGTCTTACCTGTGCCTGGTTTGGCATAAATTAAATACGTTGATTTGTCTGTGGTAATATCTTTAGCGCTCGATATATTAAACGTCATTGTTTACCTCCTCCAAATCTTCAAAACTGTATACTTTACGTGTTTCTTTTGTTTCAATTTTCGATACTTCAATCAAGTGTTTATCCCAGTCAATGTCTATATCTTGCAAACCATCGAATTTACGAGCATTACGTCTTAAAGCATTGTAATTAGCATATTCTTGAGCAGTAGGTTTATTAGTGATCCAGCGTCCAAAGTAATTATCTTTAATGCGATACTCTACTTCACAATTTAATATTGGCTCTTGCATCGATATACTCCTCCAGTCTTTTATTCGCTTTGTCTGCTCTAGCATCTGCGCTTTGATACAATTCCATATAAAACTTGATGTCGTTTTGCAATTCTTCAATATGGTCCTGCGCATTTTGATACTGGCGTTCTAAAAATTTATAATCATTAGCAAGTAAAACTAAGTCGATACTGTCTTTACAATATTTGTTAAAATCCTTTTTACTTACCTCTATTGTTTCGGCCATAGTTGACCTCCTTCGTGTATTTTGGTTTAATTAAATTGTGTGTTTTGGTTAAATTTTGACTGTTACTCATTGCGTGGGTATCAGTCTTTTTTTGTGCGTAAAATAATTTGTCGAAAAACAGATACGTTAGCATTGATGCTAATAATGCAATTGCAGCTGCATTAGTGATAAACACATTTAATGCGATTAATAATAGAAAGAACACTGCAATAAACATAAAGCCTGTTAGTACAAACGTTTTATCGTCATTCGTCATTTCTTCACCCCTTTCCATGTATTTCTTCGAAATGTTCGTCGATGAATTTACTCATCTTTCTAGCGTTAAACCTCCAACGGTTCAAACTTTCATCTGGATAATGTGCGATGCCTTGCTTTTTAAGTAATTTTTCAAACTTCGGATTGAACAACAATCTATCTTTGATAGTTTCGTCAGATGACATTTTCAATTTGCATTTCAATTCTTTTAAGTCCCAAACTGGGTCTAGTGAGTAGTTTATTAACTCGTCGTATTCATCTTTAGAGACAAGCACGTGCGTGTCTGGTATTGGTACAGATACGGTTAAAGTTTGCGTCATCTTAGATGCTCCTTTCGTGTATAATTTGGTTATCCCTTAATGAAGGGAGGTGTTGCCTATGGCTAAAAAGTCAAATGTTTCTATTGAATTTGATGAAAAACAATTTGATAAGGACTTTCGAAAAGCTTTGGATAAACAATTAGCTAAATTTGATAAGAAAATGAAATGTCCAGCTTGTGATAAAAAAGCGACTTTCAAATTCAGAAATTATAAAGCTAATTGTCCGAAGTGTGGGGTTGAGATTACTCTAAATCGAAAGTAATTTTAAATTGATCTAATTTATCAAAATCATCTTTTAAAACTGCAATGTCTTTTTGAATTGTCTCCAGCAATTCATCTAGTTCATTGCGGTTTGTTATATTGACTTTTAATTCAATTCTGTTTTTCTTTTTACGTTTGAACATTCCATTTCCTCCTTTAAGTTGTTTGTGGTTCTTTTGTTGACGTTTTGGAAACTGAACGTGTAAAAAAAATACCGCATTTATCTTGTGGCAAATCTAACACTTCAATAACTTTTGCTAAATCGTCAACATTAATTCTAATATGCCCATTTTCTTTTTTTGAATAAGTACCTGGTGTCATCTCTAATTTTTCCGCCATCTCAGAAAGAGAAATGCCTTTAGCTATGCGTTCAGCCTTCATTCTTTTGACGTTGAACTCATACATCTTGTCACCTCCGTTTTTTGAAGTTAACTCAATCTTAAACTCTTGTTTCCTAATTGTCAACAATAATCTCAAAAAATATTTTTTTACTTTCTTAAAATACTAGTTGTTTCCTATATGGAAAAGTGATAATATACTGTTATAGACAAAACGGAGGTAAATTTAAAATGAGAACTTCAGCAGAAATAGGTAAATTAATAAAACAGCTACGTAAAGAGAACAATATAAATTTAACTGATTTTGCAACTAAAATAGGTGTTAATAAATCTACACTATCAAGATATGAAAATGGTAGTAGAAAAATACCTATGGAAGATATAGCTGAAATCGCAAATGCATTGAATGTTACCCCAGAAAGTTTATTGTTAAAAAATAAACAACCAGAAACTGAAGTACAACATCGTGCAGCTCATCTTGAGGGAGAATTAACTGATGACGAATGGCAACGAGTTTTAGATTATGCTGATTATATAAGAAGTAAACGTAAATAAAGGGTGTTTTTATGGGGTTATATGAAAAATTGTTAATAGAGCATGACTACATAGAAGTAAAAGAAACAGATGTTATGCCTAATGACTTACACGGTTTATGGTTAGGTGATTTAATTCTAATTAAACGCAACCTATCCGAAACACGCAAAGCAGAGGTTCTCTACGAAGAACTAGCACATCACAAACTTACATATGGGAATATCTTAGATCAATCTAAAGACATAAATCGCAAATTTGAAAACTACGCAAGACGTCATGGATACGAGGCAGCACTTCCCCTACGTATTATTGTGGAGGCACATAACTATGGTGTAAGTAGCTTATATGAACTAGCTGATTATGTTCAATTAAGTGAAAAGTACATAGTAGAGATACTGGGACATTATAAACAAAAACATGGTTTAACTACTCGATATGGTAAATACGTTATTCAATTTGAACCATTGCGAGTTTTTGAATATAAAAATATTAATTAAGGGGGACATTTTTATGTCTGAAAAAAAGAAGTGGTATAAATCCACATGGTTTACTATTTTAACTCTAATCTTTATTTTCCCATTAGGATTGTTTCTAATGTGGAAATACATGGATTGGAAGCGTTGGGTTAAAATTTTAATTACTGTTTTAATTATTATAATAGCTATCACCAATTTTACAAGCCAACCCGAATCAAATAACGAATCTTCAAAGAAAGAAGTAACTACTGAAAAGAAAAGTTCTGAATCAAAAGAAGAATCTAATGATGAATTAGATACCGAAGAAGAGACTACTTCTGAAGAAAACGCATTTGAAGAATCTAATGATGAATTAGATTCTACTGATAAATCTACATATAAGGAAGAATCTACAGAAGAAGAAACTTCTAGTAAACCAACTAGAGAACAGAAAGCTGCATTAAACAAAGCTGAGACGTATTCTGAAATGATGCATATGTCTAAAAGTGGTATTTATGATCAATTAACTTCAGATTATGGTGAAAAATTCCCTGCTGATGCAGCTCAATACGCTGTGGATAATCTAAAAGTTGATTATAAAAAGAACGCACTAGAAAAGGCTAAGGATTATGCAGAACAACAAGACATGTCTACTGATGCTATTTATGATCAATTAACTTCGGATTATGGTGAGAAATTTACCGCAGAAGAAGCTCAATATGCAGTGGATCATTTAGACGAATAATTTATGGGTAGCCCGCCTACCCTTATTATTTTTTACCTTTTTTGAGGAGGGATAGCATGCAAACACGATGTTATGACGGTAAAAAATGGCAATATGAGTTTAAATATGAGGGGAAACGATATCGTAAGAAAGGTTTCAGAACGAAACGTGAGGCAAACTCTGCAGGATTAGATAAGTTAAATGAGTTAAAACAAGGTATTGAATATGAACCTAAATTAACGTTATACGACTATTTCAAAACTTGGTGCGAAACGTTTAAAAAATCAACAGTGACACCTAAAACATATAAGTCCTATGCCTCTGCAATTGAACACATCAACAATCATCCTATCGGTAAAAAGAAACTGAAAGACTTATCCAGATATCATTATCAAGATTTTATTAATGAATTTTCAAAACACCATTCTAAAGAATCTATTAGAAAGCTAAACGGCTATATTAGAACATCGTTAGATGATGCAGTATACGAAGGTCTTATAGTAAAGAATCCTACTTTTAAAGTTAGTTATAGAGCTAGTAACCCAAACAAAAGTGAAGATAGTAAGTATATCAATCTAAAAGACTATGAAGTATTAAAACAGCATTTGATGACTAAAGATAATGCGTCATCACTTGTACTATTCATTATGATTTGTACTGGTTGTCGCATAAGTGGTGCTTTAAATCTAAAACGTGAATATATTAATCAAGTTAAAAGCGAAATTTATATTGATGAGCATAAAACAGATTCGTCACCACGTTACGTGTCTATTAGTCAAAAAGATATGAACCATATCATTAAGTCTATTGATCAATTACCTAGAACAATTGACGGAACTATATTTGGTGGACTAACAAACAATGCAGTTAACAAACGTTTAAAAATATATTGTAACAATTTAGGTATCAAAGAAATTACTTCTCACGCACTGCGACACACTCACTGTTCATATTTATTAGCCAAAGGCATTTCTATATATTACATTTCGAAAAGACTAGGACATAAAAATATATCAGTAACCACAGAAGTTTATTCACATTTACTTGAAGAAACTTACAAAGAAGAAGATGAAAAAGCAACGCAAATAATAAGTGCAATGTGATTTTTAGGGACCCATTAGGGACCCAAAACCCCATGAAACCCGTCGTTATAAGGTTTATAGTATCCCTCCCAGGACGTCATATAACTTTTGATAAAAGTCGAAAAGCCTGCTATTATAGGCTTTCGGCTTTTTTATTTCGAACAAAACAGAATAAAACTGAACTATTTTGACACGTGCTTAACACTTTTATATCTGCTTTTTCTAATTTATCAAGCCTCAATATGATTTAAACCGTAAGTACTAAAATAATAATTGAAAGCAACAATGGGAGTGGGAC
>NZ_JAFENV010000005.1:204098-306271 GCF_016892225.1 Staphylococcus sp. GDY8P47P
TTAAGCGCCTTCTCAGTTCAGTCAGCTACTGGAAATTTGCAAAATAGCTTCATTATATTATTTTTGTCCCAGCCTCCAAAGTAGTTCGTTTTTACTTCTCAATCTAATACCTTCATCCTACATGACTTATTTAAGTTGAATTCTATCCTATCTAATAATTAAAACACTTAGGCAACGACTTTTGCCTAAGTGTTTCTTTGCTAAATTTCGAATTCTATTGTATCTATAATACGGTTGTCACGATTTCTAAAGTTTAAAATCGCATTCATATTTTGTTCATCGATGAGGAGTTCTGCAAATGTTTCTTCAATATTACTGCGGGATTGTGATATACTGCCTGGGTTAATAACGTGTACACCACTAAAGTGTTCATATTTTGCGACGTGAGTATGACCATAGAAAGCAAATTGACATCCAAGTGATTTAGCCTTCTCAGCTAAGTGCATGCGCGTTTGATTAACTGAATACAAATGGCCATGTGTATAAAAGGCTTTAATACCTTTAGCTTCCACAACTTTCTCATTTGGAAATTCAGGATAAAAGTCACAATTTCCTTTTACTCTTTTAAATAGACTTAACTCTGTGTCATTGTATTCGAATTCAGAGTCACCTAAATGTAGTAACATTTCAGCGTCTTTATGTGATTCATAAATATGGTATAAAATACCAGGTTCTGTATGATTGTCACTGACGATAAGCCACTTTGTCATATTGATTCACTCTCCAAATAAGCATTTAATTTCTTAATTGCATTACCTCTATGACTAATTTCACTTTTTTCTGTTGTTGTGAGTTGTGCCATGGTTTTACCTTTTTCAGGAACATAAAATACAGGATCATATCCGAAACCATGCTCACCTTGTCTCTCAGTCGTAATTACACCAGATACTGTTCCTTTGAAAGTTTGCGTCGGCTCATTAGGTGCACTCATACTAATGACACAAACAAATTGTGCCTCACGCTGTTCAATACCATCTAAATTCTTTAATAATTTATCAATATTAGCATCATCGCTCTTATCTAGACCGGCATATCGAGCTGAATAGACACCTGGTTCCCCATTTAATGCAAATACTTCTAATCCACTGTCATCTGCGATAACACGTTTATTTAACACTTTTGCAGCTTCTTCTGACTTTAACCGTGCATTTTCTTCAAAAGTTGTTCCAGTTTCCTCTACATCGAAATCTGCGATGAGCTCTGCTATACCTATCACATTATCGTGGGGAAAGATAGATTTAAAGTCATTAATTTTACCTTTATTGTTTGTAGCGATTACGATATCTGCCATTATAATTCCTCCTCACTAAGCATCTACACTGATGCGCTCAACTTCAACATCTAATTTTAACCATTGCAAAATTATATTTTTAATATGTACTGTATCTCCAGTAGCAAAGAATCGATGCTCTGGATGGCGCGTATAACTCGCGTGTTCATTACTAAACGTTAATAAAGCACTTACTTCACGCGCTGTCTCTAGTCCAGAGGAAATAACTTTCTTCTCTCCTCCAAAGTAATCATTAATTGGTTTATATAACAATGGATAGTGTGTGCAACCTAAAATTATTGTATCTGCATCTGTGTTTCTCCATTGTTTTAACGTTTGATGAATGACAATACCTGTAATGGTAGGATCATTGTAGCGCATTTGTTCAACTAACGGGACGAAACCAGGACAAGCTACGCCATATACATGCACATTAGGATTAATGCGTTTAATATGATGTCTGTACGCTTCAGATTTTATTGTCCCTTCTGTCCCAAGAATTAAAACTTTTTGATTCTTAGTTGTCATAATAGCTGTTCTGGAGCCTGGCTCAATAACCCCAATAACAGGAATAGGCAATACTTGTTGCAAATATTCTAATGCAACAGCAGTCGCAGTATTACACGCTATAACTAGCATTTTGATATCAAACTGCATTAGTTTGTTAGCGAGTTGTGTAGTAAATGCTTTTACTTCATCTCCAGGTCTTGGACCATATGGACATCTTGCAATGTCTCCTAAATAATATATTGTCTCATTAGGTAATTGACGCATAATTTCTTTTGCTACAGTCAAACCACCTACGCCTGAATCTATAACACCAATTGGTTTATTCATTTTCATTCATCCTTATAACACATAGTATAGTTATTTTACCATATACATGTTGAGAGTTTGACTAATCCGATTGAGTAAACGTTTTTACACATTTAAATGACAACAAGAAAGTAAGGGGTAGGACATAATTCTTTTGAATTCATTGCCCTACCCTTACATATGACTAGAACTGAGAAAAGTTTGATTTAAACATTTTCTCAGTTCTATCAACTACTGTAAATTCGTTAAGTTGTCACTAATTATGATTTTTGCTATCTTTAACTATTTAAAAAGTATTAATCAACTTTATGGTCTGAACCGAAGAATGATTTAAACATATGGAATGTTGTTTCTCTATTCATAGCAGCGATTGACGTTGTCAAAGGAATACCTTTAGGACAAGCATTCACACAGTTTTGAGAATTACCACATTCTTGTAAACCACCGGCGCTCATTAACGCATCTAAACGTTCGTCTTTGGTCATTGCACCTGTTGGATGTAAGTCGAATAAACGAACTTGAGAAATTGCTTGGGCACCAACGAATTTATTTTTAGGTGTAACATTCGGACACACTTCTAAACAAACACCGCAAGTCATACATTTAGACAATTCGTAAGCGGTTTGACGTTTTTTCTCAGGCATACGTGGTCCTGGTCCTAAATCATACGTACCATCAATTGGAATCCATGCTCTCATACGTTTCAAGTTATCGAACATTCTTGTACGATCTACTTGTAAATCACGTATTACAGGGAATGTACTCATTGGTTCTAAACGAATTGGTTGTTCTAGGTGATCAACGATTGCTGAACATGATTGTCTTGCACGACCATTGATAACCATAGAACAAGCACCACAAACTTCCTCTAAACAGTTCATATCCCAAGTAACAGGTGTTGTTTTTTCACCTTTACTATTTACTGGGTTACGTCTAATTTCCATGAGACATGCAATCACATTCATGTTTTCTTTATAAGGAATGTCGAATGTTTCTTCATATGGTTTAGAGTCTTGATTATCTTGTCGTTTAATAATCAATTTAATTGATTTTTGTTTTGGCTTTTGTTGTTCTGTCTCATTTGTTTTACTATCGTTTTGGCGAAGTTCTTCGGGAGTTTCTTTTACTGATTGATTGTCAGCCATTATTTTTTACCTCCTTTAGACTTACTTGTATAGTCACGTTTACGTGGTGGAATTAAACTTACATCGACTGGTTCATAAGTAAATTTAGGTGCTTCTTCTTTACCTTGATATTCAGCTAATGTTGTTTTTAACCACTCATCATCATTACGATCAGGGAATTCTGGTTTGTAATGCGCACCACGAGATTCATTACGATTGTATGCACCAATTGTAATAACACGTGCTAAAACTAACATATTCCATAATTGACGAGTGAAGAATACAGCTTGGTTACTCCATGTTTGCGTATCTTCCATATCAATATTTTCATAACGTTTCATTAATTCAACGATTTTTTTGTCTGTTTCTAGTAATTTATCATTTTCACGTACAACTGTTACGTTCGCTGTCATAACTTCACCAAGTTCACGGTGAAGTTTGTATGCATTTTCAGTACCACGCATATTTAATAATTTGTCAAAACGTTCTTGTTCTTCATCAACACGCTTTTGGTAAATGCTATCATCTAATTCAGTATATGTTGTTTCAACATTTTCTACATATTTAATTGCATTAGGTCCTGCGACAGTACCACCATAGATTGCTGATAGTAATGAGTTCGCTCCTAAGCGGTTACCACCATGTTGTGAGAAATCACATTCACCAGCAGCAAATAGGCCTTTAATATTTGTCATTTGATCATAGTCTACATATAAACCACCCATTGAATAGTGAACCGCTGGGAAAATCTTCATCGGTACTTTACGTGGGTCATCACCTGTGAATTTCTCATAAATTTCAATGATACCACCAAGTTTAACGTCTAATTCATGTGGATCTTTATGAGATAAGTCAAGGTAAACCATGTTTTCGCCGTTAATACCTAATTTCTGATTAATACATACATCAAAGATTTCACGCGTTGCAATATCACGAGGAACTAAGTTACCGTAATCAGGGTATTTCTCTTCTAAGAAGTACCAAGGTTTACCGTCTTTGTACGTCCAAATACGACCACCTTCACCACGTGCTGACTCACTCATTAAACGTAATTTATCGTCACCAGGAATGGCAGTAGGATGAATTTGAATAAATTCTCCGTTTGCATATTTAGCACCTTGTTGGTAGGCAATTGATGCTGCTGATCCTGTATTAATCATTGAGTTTGTTGTCTTACCAAAGATGATACCCGGACCACCTGTTGCCATGATAACTGCATCTGATCCAAATGATTTAATTTCTGAAGTGGTCATGTTTTGAGCAACAATACCTCTTGCAGCATTTTCATCATCTTTGACTATACCTAAGAATTCCCATCCTTCATATTTCGTAACGAGTCCATCTACTTCGAATGAACGTACTTGTTCATCAAGTGCATACAATAGTTGTTGCCCTGTAGTTGCACCTGCAAAAGCGGTTCTGTGATAAAGTGTACCACCGAAACGTCTAAAGTCTAAAAGACCTTCTTTCGTTCTACTAAACATTACACCCATACGGTCTAATAAATGGATAATTGATGGTGCAGCTTCAGCCATAGCTTTTACTGGTGGTTGGTTCGCTAAGAAGTCCCCACCATAGACTGTATCATCAAAGTGAATCCAAGGAGAATCCCCTTCACCTTTGGTATTTACCGCACCGTTAATACCACCTTGGGCACATACAGAGTGCGAACGTTTAACAGGTACGATTGAGAATAAATCTACATGCGCACCTTGTTCTGCAGCTTTAATTGTTGACATCAGACCGGCAAGTCCTCCACCGACAACAATAATTTTTTTCTCTGCCATAGAAAAGTCACTCCCCTAAAATATATCGATAGCTTAACGTGTTTACGTAAGCTCATATGATAAGCACCTAAATCAATTACTTATCAAAAATTTCAACGTACTATATGTGATTACTATTTATGTTTTATACAAATGCGAAAATTGCTGATACACCAATGTATCCAAGAACTAAGAATACAACTAAAGAAATCCAAGTGAAAACACGTTGAGATTGTTTAGATTGTAAGAATCCCCATGTTACAAAGAATGACCATAAACCATTAGAGAAATGGAAAATAACACATAATACACAAACGATATATACAATGACCCAAAGTGGGTTTTCAAGTGTTTTGTGCATCAATTCAAAATCAACTGCTTTACCAAAGAAGTATTTTTGAATTGTCGTTTGCCATAAATGCATGAAGATAAATATAAATGTCACAATACCTGAGAATCTTTGTAATGCGAACATCCAGTTTCTAAATAATGAGTAATGGCCGATATTTTCTTTAGCTGTGAATGCAATGTGGATACCATATAGACCATGGTATAAAATCGGAATGTAAATTAATAAAAATTCAACTGCGAGTAAAAACGGAATTGATTCCATAAAGCCAGCCGCCTTATTAAAAGCCTCTGCCCCTTGTGTTGCTTGATGGTTCACAATTAAATGAACGATTAAGAATGCACCAATTGGAATAATACCTAGTAACGAGTGTACACGTCTAAGGTAGAATTCATTTTTAGACTTTGCCAAAAGGAGTCCCCCCTGTAAAACTATTAATTTAAATCGCTTATTTCTAAGAAAGTCAATTTAATCAAGTCCATATATCACATAACGATTTACTATTTTATTTAGTACTTGTCTTATTTAAGGATCCTGACATTTCTTCATCAAGAGTCGTTCCAATCAAAACTATGTAAACAAGTAGGACTTAAAAAAGTAAATTGAGTTCGTTATTTTTTAATGATAAATGCAATTATTACATTAATCATTTCTAAAAACACTTTGATGATAATGTTTCTCAATTAGAAAACGCTTCCATACTTTCTTAAAAAAATAAACTTTTTGTTAACTGTATTGTAACATTTTTTATATGTTTTTGGGCTATGAGAATAATTCTCATAGCCCTTTTTTTAATTAATTATCTAACAAAGCTTGTTGTAAGTTATGTGCAACCTTCTCAGGTAAACCTGCTTGTTGTAAGTCGGCAACACTTGCTTCCTTCATTTTCTTAATCGATCCAAACGTTCTTAATAAACGCGTCTTACGTTTACTTCCGATGCCGTCAACAGTGTCCAATACAGATTGTAAACCTGTTTTTTGGCGTGTTTGACGATGGAACGTAATTGCAAAACGGTGAACTTCATCTTGAATTCGATGTAATAAATAAAATGCTTGACTATTCTTTTTCAATGGTACAACGTCTGCTTGTGGTCCATAAAGTAATTCTGACGTTTGGTGTTTATCATTTTTTCTTAATCCAGCAACGGGAATGTCTAACCCTAGTTCATTCTCAAGGACATCTAATACACCTGACATATGCCCCTTCCCACCATCGACGATAATTAAATCAGGCAAAGGCAATCCTTCATTCAAAACACGCGTATAACGACGACGAACGACTTCTCGCATTGACTTGTAATCATCTGGTCCATCGACCGTTTTAATTTTATACTTACGATATCCTTTTTTATCTGCTTTACCGTCAACAAAAGTAACCATGGCTGATACGGGATCTACACCTTGAATATTTGAGTTATCAAATGCTTCAATACGGATTGGTGTTTGAATGCCCATTCGTTCTCCGAGCTCTTCAATTGCTTTTATTGTACGAGATTCATCTTTTGCAATTAGCTCGAATTTATTTTCAAGTGCAACTTCGGCATTATGATTAGCCAAATCTACCATTTCTTTTTTAGCACCACGCGCCGGTTGAACAATTTTAGTATCAACTACGGATTGAATCATAGTCTTATCTAAATGTTTAGGAACATGCACTTCTTTGGGCAGAATATGTTGATTTAAGCTATAGAATTGACCTATAAATGTATAGAATTCCTCTTCTTCAGTTTGTTGTTGTAAAGGAATCATTGTCGCATCTCTTTGTATCAAATTCCCTTGTCGAATGAAGAATACTTGAATACACATCCATCCTTTAGAAACACTATAACCAAACACATCTCTAATCGTGTTATCTGACGACATAATTTTTTGTTTTTTAGTTAAATTATGAATATGTTGTATTAAATCGCGATACTCTTTCGCACGTTCAAAGTCTAATTTTTCACTCGCATCCATCATACGATCCTCTAAATTTTTGAGAATGGTTTTATCTTCTCCATTTAAAAAGTCACTTATTTCACGAGTCATTTGTGCATAGGCTTGTTGATCTACATCATAAACACATGGTCCCATACATTGTCCGATATGGTAATAAAGACATAATTTATCTGGCATTTTGTCACATTTTCTAAATGGATAAATGCGGTCTAATAATTTTTTCGTCTCTTGTGCTGAATAAGCATTAGGATATGGTCCAAAATATTTTCCAGTTCCTTTTTTTACGGTACGTGTAACAATTAACTTAGGGTGTTTCTCTTTAGTGATTTTTATAAAAGGATAGCTCTTGTCATCTTTTAATAAAATATTATAGCGAGGTTGATACTGTTTAATTAAGTTTAGTTCTAAAAGTAGGGATTCTGTTTCACTTGAAGTGACTATAAATTCAAAATTTCGGATTTCTCCTACTAATCTTGTTGTTTTCGCATCATGTGCACCGGTAAAATAGGAACGCAATCTATTTCTTAAACGTTTCGCTTTACCAACATAAATCACTTGGTCATTCCGATCTTTCATTAAGTAACAACCCGGTTCAAAAGGAACTACACTTAATTTATCTTTTATTTTAGTTTTGTAGTCTGACAATGTATCCCCTCCTTCCTAAGAGATTGACTACATATAAAAAAGACGGAGCGATTACATTTATGTAATGCCCCAGTCTCATTTATGTTTAGATTGTTCTTATAGGTGTTTATCTAATACTTCAGCTAAGTTTTCTTTAGGTTGGAAACCTACTACTTTATCAACTGGTTCACCATCTTTAAATACGATTAAAGTTGGGATACTCATTACTTCAAATTTAGCTGCTGTTGATGGGTTTTCATCAACATCTAATTTTAAAATATCAGCTTTACCATCGTAGTCTCCAGCTAATTCTTCTAATACAGGTGCGATCATTTTACAAGGTCCACACCAAGTTGCCCAGAAATCTACTAATTTAACGCCTGATTGAATATTTTCATCAAAGTTTGAATCCGTTACTTTTACGATTGCCATAAATGCCAATCCTCCTTAAATTTTGAATGATGAGCAAATTATAACAGACTTTAGTGGCACGTGCATCGACGTTGCTCATTTACTAATGATCTGTCAATAATTATCAAATCTCATTCATCTTATTTTATTTTCACTGGCTTAATTGTACGTTATTTTCTAAAAAAATCAACAACACTGCTTAGACGTCAATGTAACTTATTTAAGTTCAGCAACTGTTACGCCAAAGCCGCCCTCACTTGGCATACCACCACGATACGATTTCACACTTTTATGTTTCTTCAAGTGGTTTTGAACGGCTTTTTGAAGTGCCCCAGTGCCTTTACCATGAATAATATAAACTTGTTCATAATTGCTGAGAACGGCTTGATCAATATATTGATCTAATTCGCCTACTGCTTCTTCATAACGATAACCACGTAAATCTAATTCTGTTTTAATCGTTTGACGATTTTGTCTAGTGACCATTTTAGATGGTTTTTCTTTTTTCTTTTTAGTCTTTTCAAGATCTTCAATAGGTAATTTCATTTTAATGATACCCATTTGAACCACTGCTTCTTCTTCACTTACGAGTTCTAAGACTTCACCTTTTTGACCATACGATAACACTTTAACCTCGTCACCTGCATGGATTTCATCATATTTTTGTTTTTGAACATTTTGTTTTAACGATTTTGCTTCATATTGATCATCTAATTGTTTCTTCTTATCGATAAGCTCATGTTCTTTAACGTCGGCACCTTTTTGATCACGTAATGTTCTTAATTCTTTTAAGATTGAATCCGCTTCTTTAGTCGCAGATTTGACACGTTGATTTGCTTTTTCTTTCGCTTCATCCATCAATTTCTTCTCGTAATTTTTATATTGTTCATATTGGTGTTCTAAATCATCATGCGTTGTTCTCGCTTCTTTTAACAGTCTATCTAATTCAATTCGTTGTTCATCGACACGTTTTGAATTCTTTTCAAGAGATTCAATCATTGAATTAATTTCTTGTTCGTCCGTCCCAATCATCGTCTTAGCTTTATTAATAATACCTAAGCTAAGTCCTAATTTACGAGAAATATCAAATGCATTTGAACGACCAGGTACACCCATCAATAATTTATAAGTTGGACTTAACGTATTAACATCGAATTCTACGCTAGCGTTCATCACACCTTCACGATTATAACTATATGCTTTCAATTCTGGATAATGTGTCGTAGCCATGACTAATGAGCCAATATCGCGAACGTGGTCTAAGATACTCATCGCTAACGCCGCACCTTCACTTGGGTCAGTACCTGCACCTAACTCATCAAATAATACTAAACTATTTTTATCAGTCTCTCGCAAAATTTCAACAATATTTTTCATGTGTGAAGAGAACGTTGATAATGATTGCTCAATGGATTGTTCATCACCGATATCACAATAAACATTTTCAAAGACACTTAATTGGCTACCATCTAAAGTAGGAATGAGCAACCCTGATTGCGCCATTACGATAATTAAACCAAGTGTCTTTAATGTAACTGTTTTACCACCTGTGTTAGGCCCTGTAATAATTACTGTTTCAATATCATCAATAAATTCAATCGTATTGGCTACAACCGTATCTTTATTTAATAGCGGATGGTAAGCATTCGGTAGGTAAACCGTTCTTTCTTTAAAAAATGTAGGTTTCGTTCCCTTTATTGAACGTGCATAACGCGCTTTAGCAGTTAAAAAATCAATTTGACCCATAACAGATTCAGCAATTAGGCAACCATCTGCTTCAGCAGCAACCATACCTGTTAATTCTGTCAGGATACGCTCACGTTCAACTGCTTCGTCATTTCGTAAACGGCTAATTTGATTATTCATTTCAACAATAGATGACGGTTCAATATAAATGGTTTGACCAGAGGCAGATTGATCATGCACAATCCCTTTAAAATCTTGTCGGTATTCCGCTTTGACTGGAATAACATTACGATCATTTCTTACAGTAATAATCGCATCAGATAATTTCTTCTGATTAGCCTGACTCTTAACGATACGATCTAAATTTTGACGAATGCGTTGATTCGTACTTGAAATCTTGCTACGTATCCCTTGTAATGCATAACTCGCGCTATCATACAAATCATGTGTATCGCATTTTTCATTTATCTCTTGAAATAGATCTGACAAAATTGGTAATTGGTTCATTTTGTCATTCAAAATTGGATACTTAACAACGTTCTCATCTTCTTCTAACAATTGATTATAAAATGTTTTAAACTGGTTCTGAACTTGTATCAAACGTTTAACCAAATTAAGTTCTGTTACATTAAGTACACCGCCAATCGTTGCTCGATGAATTAATGGTGAAATTTTGGCTAAACCACTTAAACTTGGTAAACGATGTTTATTATAAATTTGTGATATTTCATCTGTCTCATTCATTTGAAATTCTACTGTTTCAAAGTCTGTGGCTGGAGACATCTTAGACACTTTTTCACGTCCTAAGTCACTGATTGTCTCAGAAGCAACAAATGACTTAATTTTATCAAATTCTAAGACGTCTAATGTTTTTTGTCTCATACAATCCCTCTATTTCTTCAACTTTTTATTATTCTCAACAAAATCTTTAAATGCTTGACGAGACATCGTGTTTATTACTCGTTCTTTGTTTACAAATCCTTTTTGAGCAGTTGCTACACCATATTTCATAAAGTCTAAATGGTCTACATGATGTGCGTCTGTATTGATTGTTAATGTGACGTTAGGATATTTCCTTACTGTTTCAGCATTTAAATCCAAGCGTTTAGGATTTGCGTTAATTTCCATTATCGTATTTGTTTTTTCTGCTAAATGCATTAATTTTTCGATATTCGGTTTGTAACCGTCTCGTCGACCAATAATACGTCCTGTTGGATGTGCAATGTGTCGAACATATGGATTTCGACATGCATTTTCCAAACGTTTCATAATTTCTTCTTCTGATTGGTTAAAACTTTGATGAATGGCTGCAATGACGTAATCAAGTTGTGCTAACACTTCATCATCATAATCTAACGAACCATCAGGCAAAATATCCATTTCTGTGCCTGAATATATATCTATTTCTGAATACGCTTGATTGAGTTTTTTGATTTCTTCATTTTGTCGTAATAAACGTTCTACTTGTAAGCCATTAGCGACTTTTAAGCTTTGTGAATGGTCAGTAATCACCATAAATTGATAGCCTTTTTTGATATTTGCCTCAATCATGTCTCGGATAGAATACGCACCATCACTATAAGTGGTATGCATATGAATATCTCCATTGATATCATCTAAAGTAATCATTTGACTTAAATCTTTATCAAATTCGCTGCCATCTTCTCTTAGCGCAGGTGCTATCCATTCACTACCGAAATGTTGATAAATCGCTTCTTCGCTCTCTAGCTGTAGTAATGACCCATCTTGCTGTTCAATGCCATATTCACTTACTTTTTCATTTCGCGCTTTGGCCATCTGTCTAATGCGAATATTATGCTCTTTAGAACCTGTAAAATGTTGCAATGTGTGGTAAAACGCAACTGGTTCGATAAGTCGGAAATCTACACCAATCGTTTCATCATCGTACGTCAACTCTAATGATACTTTGGTCTGTCCAACAGCAACATCTTTAACTTTATTAGGTATATTTAAAAGTTGTTGTTGTACTTTGTCTGGATGCTCCGTACTGATAATATAATCTAAATCCTTACTCATTTCTTTATATCGACGGAAACTACCCGCTTCGGAATATTTCTCGATATCATCTATAGTTTCCAAATAATCGATAATAATACGATTTAAACCACGCATTGTATCTATTGGGTAACGGTCTTTTTTAGCACCTAAAGCTTTAACTGCTTCAAGTATATTTTGTTCGGTTTTTTTAGCGAAACCACTCAGTTCGCTCACTTTCCCACTTTCACAAGCTGATTGTAGACTTTCTTTATCAGTAATATTCAGTTCTTTGTATAACTTAGCTATTTTTTTGCTACCTAATCCCTGAATCTTCATTAATGGTATTAAACCTTCTGGAACAAGTTGTTGCAATTCTTTCAAATAACTTGATTCACCAGTATTACGATATTCATTGATCACATCGCCTACACCTTTACCAATTCCTTTTAACTCAGTGACATCTTCTATTTCATCAAGTGGACGCTCATCAATTTCTAAACTTTGCGCCGCTTTTCTATATGCTGAAACTTTAAACGTATTGTCTCCATTTAATTCCATATAGATAGCAATTTTTTCTAATAATTGAATTACATCTTTTTTTGTCATTCCAATCACTCCATAAAAAGAAGACCAGGACATTTAACAAAGTAGCCTTGTCCTGACCTTATATCAGTTTTGTATTATAAATTTAAAATGTAAGACGAGAAAAATGGTGTATGAAATAAGATAAGTTTCCCTATGTACGCATGTTGTAAACTATGTTGTATCCACTCAATCGGATACAATGCTAACACATAAATGAATAACTGAAGAATAACGACAGCCATGACTACACTAATTAAACTACCAAAGCGTCTACTCATTTGATTTATCATTCGATACGTCACTATATTATCAAAAGTAATTATAATAAGATATAAAATCAACTTACATATTGAGGCAATGAGTAAAAATGCCATCACTTTATCAAAACGTTGCTGCAAATCATTAAAATGAAATGCATACGCCATATCATACGCAATCGTCTTTGGAAACGGTAAAAAGACAATTAGTTGTTGACTTATACGTTGGTAAAATTGATGTGCTATGATAAATGACACGATCGTCGAAAATAAATGTAAACTATTTAACCATATTCCTCTTCTATACCCCATGATAAGACTATATACAATAATGATAATGATCGTTAAATCAATAATCATCTATTCTTCTCTTTGCTTTAATTGTTGTATTTCTTGTAATAATTTACGATTTTCTTCTTCTAGTTTAACCTTTTCATGCATAATGTTTACTGCAGTTAGAATTGATTTTCTAGTGGTGTCCAATCCGGTTGATTTACGTCCCATTTCTCTTAATTTTTCATCTACTAAATGTGCTACATAACGAATATGCTCCGGGCTGTCCTCACCAATGATGGTATAATTCTGATCGTTAATCGTGACATTGATTCGATTTTTAAATTCTCCCATAGCAATAACTCCTGACATTATTTATTCTTAAAGCTATCAATGGTTACACGTAGATAACCACATCGTCTCGTACTTCAATTGAATGCAATTCTTACATAATTTATAAAGTAGAATATCACAACTAATTATACATTAGGATATGTTGTTTGGTAAGTAGCGATTACGGAATCGTTATAAATAATACATCTAACACACGTTATCTATTCTGAAGTGTAATCATAATATGTTATGCTTATCTATGTTTTATTATATTTTGAAAAGTGAGGTCAACTAGCGTATGGCAAACGTCGTTCATAAATTATCAGAATCTGAAATCCAAGACTTATTACAACACATTACATTTGAAACATCACAATTACCTCCAGGCATGAAGGCACGGACGAAATATAATCAAGCTGTAATTAACATATATAATTCAGGTAAAGTCATGTTTCAAGGTAAAAATGCGGAAGCTGTCGCACAACAGTTGCTTCCAGGACATTCTACTTCTTCTACCAAACCAACAACGTCTCAACAATCATCTGCCCAAACATTGGCCTATAATCATTTTAATTGTATTGGTAGTGACGAAGCAGGTAGTGGCGATTACTTTGGACCTTTAACTGTATGTGCCGCTTATGTTTCAAAAGAGCATATTCAAATTTTAAAAACGCTAGGTGTGGATGATTCCAAAAAATTAAGTGATCAAAAAATAATTGAACTGGCCGAACAATTAATCACATTTATTCCGCATTCTTTATTAACATTAGATAATCCCAAATATAACGATAAACAAGTGATAGGTTGGTCACAAGTTAAAATGAAAGCTGTACTTCACAACGAAGCTATTAAAAATGTAACGCAAAAAATAGACTGCAATGACTTAGACTACATCGTGATTGATCAATTTGCTGTGCGTGGTGTTTACCAACGTTACGCTTTAAGCGCACTCCCCTATCCTGATAAAACAAAATTCGAAACTAAGGGGGAATCTAAATCATTAGCAATTGCAGCTGCGAGTATTATTTCTCGATATGCTTTCGTTAAACATATGGATCATATATCACATAAAATGAAACAAGTGATTCCTAAAGGAGCCAGCAATAAAGTAGATTTGATAGCCGCGCAAATCATCGATAAACATGGGATTGAAACATTAGATGCGATTTCTAAGAAACATTTTAAAAATCGTGATAAAGCGCAACATTTAGTGACTAAAAAGTATCAATAAACATTAAAAAGGCTGGGACAAACTAAGAAGATAAAGCTACTTTGAAAATGCACAGTAGCAGACTGATTTGAAAATGCGCTTAAATCAATTTTTCAAACCTAGTCATCATTCTAGCGAGGCCCCAGCAAAGAGAATTTCACTAAAAAATCATACACGCAAAGCAAGATGGGAGCGGGACAATGAATTGATTTAAATTTCTGTCCCGCTCCCTTTCCTACGATTATCTAATTGTAGCGCCCTGTGCTTGTAATGCTTCTAAAATCTTATCGTGAACTTTAGATACGCGTTCATCAGTTAATGTATCTTCAGTATCTAAATAATTCAAACGAATTGCTATTGATTTTTTACCTTCTTCTAAATGTTCACCTTCATAAACATCAAATACTAATGTACTTTGTAAGATATCCTCACCATTATCATGAATGGTTTGTTTCAATTCTGAAGATGGCACTTCATGATTGACTTCTAACGCAATATCACGTGTTACGCCAGGGAATCTAGGAATTGGCGCGTAATTAATGTATCCTACTGCTACGTCCATCATTGCATCATAATTTAATTCGAACACATACGTACGTTTTAAATCATTATCAGCAGCAACTTGTGGATGCAATTCACCAATAAAGCCAATTTCTTTGCCTTCTAACGACACAATTGCTGTGCGCCCTGGGTGTAAACCTTTAATTTCTCCTGCTTTATAGCTCAATTCTAAGTTTAATTTTTCAGCTACTCGGTCTACAACACCTTTGGCGATAAAGAAATCAATTTCTTCTTTTTTACCTTGCCAAGCATTAACAACATATTCTCCTGTTAAAATACCACTTAGATATTCAACTTCATCTGGAAGCTCTCCTTCACCATTGCCAAAGAAAACACGACCAATTTCATATAATCTCACATCTTTATTTTTACGTGCGACATTATATGCAGTTGCCTCAATTAAATGTGGTAATAAACTTTGACGTAACGTTGCGTGTGCTTCACTCATCGGCATTAATAAACTGATAGTTGGACGTTCTTGTAATGCAAAGTCTTTCGCATGTTCTTTAGACACTAATGAATATGTGATTGCTTGGTTTAATCCAGCACCTTCAAGCGTTTCTTTAACTGTACGAGTTTTATGTTGACGATCTGTTAATTCTCCACTTGTAACTTCTCCGAAAATCGGTAATGATGAAGGGATTTCATCGTAACCGTAAATACGTGCAACTTCTTCAATTAAGTCTTCTTTAATTGAAATATCTTTACGACGTGACGGTACATTAACCGTTAATGTATCATCATTTTGTTGCGTATCAAATCCTAATTGTTCAAAGATTGCTTTAATTTCATCGCTTGATAAATCAAAACCAATCGTTTGATTCACTTTATCAGCTGTAATATCAATTGGTGTCACAAATGAACCTAAGTCACCTGCTGATACTCTATCTTGTAGTACTTCACCAGAAGCATATTCTTGTAATAAGTAACATGCTCTGTCGACCGCTTCATCGACAAATTCTGTTGCAATACCTTTCTCGAAGCGACTAGAAGCTTCACTACGTAAATTTAAACGGCGTGAAGTATGACGAATTGAAACTGGATCGAATATTGCGCCTTCAATCACTACATTGGTCGTTTGGTCTGTTACCTCTGAGAAGTCTCCACCCATTACACCAGCTAATGCGATAGGTTCTTGCCCATTCGAAATAACGATATCAGTGTCCACTAATGTGCGTTCAGTATTATCTAATGTTGTCATTACTTCTTTATCTTTAGCTTGGCGTACGACAATGTCTTGAGAACCGATATGGTCTTGGTCAAACATGTGTAATGGTTGGCCATATTCTAATAATACATAGTTTGAAATATCAACAACGTTATTAATTGGACGAATACCTGCTTTAATTAAACGTGCTTGCATCCATATTGGAGATGGTGCGATGGTTACATTTTTAACAACACGCGCACTATAATACGGCACCTTTTCAGGGTTATCAATTGTAACTGATAATTCATCTAATGCAGAAGTTGCAATTTCATTACTTTCAGTTGACGGTTTCGTCATTTCAGTTTGATATAACGCTGCCACTTCGTAAGCTGTACCAACCATACTTAATGCATCAGCACGGTTTGGTGTTAAATCAAATTCCATTACTTGGTCATTTAAATATAATGCAGTTAAAGCATCTGTACCTGGTTCAACTTCATTAGGAAAAACAAAAATCCCATTCTCATATGCTTTAGGTACTACATTGCTTGAAATACCAATCTCTTGTAATGAACAAATCATACCTTCGGAACGTTCACCACGTAATTTAGCGCGCTTAATTTTAATGCCTCCTGGTAAGCGACCACCCACTTTCGCTACAATAACATGTTGACCGGCATCTATATTCGGTGCACCACATACGATTTGAACCGCTTCTTCTTCACCAATGTCTACTTGGCAAATATTTAATTTATCTGCATCGGGATGTTTTTCTTTTGATTGAACATAACCAACCACTAAATTTTTAATATCTTTTGTATAATCAATAATGTCATCCACTTCAATCCCTGTACGGGTAATACGCTCAGCTAAATCTTCAACCGATACATTTGCGTTAACGTAATCTTTTAACCATTCATTTGAAATCAACATTATGCTTCACCTCTATCTTCAACAGCTTTAAATTGCTCAAGGAATCGAACATCATTTGTATAGAAATGACGAATATCTTCAATGCCGTATTTCAACATAGCGATTCGATCAGGCCCCATACCAAATGCGAAACCAGAATATTCATTTGAATCGAAACCGGCCATTTCAAGTACATTTGGATGTACCATACCCGCACCTAAAATTTCAATCCATCCTGTATGTTTACATACGTTACAGCCTTTACCTTTACATTTGAAACATGATACATCCACTTCAACAGAAGGTTCAGTGAATGGGAAGTAGCTAGGACGTAATCGAATTTCACGGTCTGCACCAAATAATTTTTTCGCTACTAATTCTAATGTTCCTTTCAAGTCACTCATTTTGATATTTTTATCAACTACCAATCCTTCAATTTGAGTAAATTGATGACTGTGTGTCGCATCATCTGAATCACGACGGTAAACTTTACCAGGACAAATAATTTTAACTGGTCCTTGTCCATTACGTTTTTCCATTGTACGTGCTTGTACAGGAGATGTATGTGTGCGCATCAGGATTTCATCAGTGATGTAGAAACTATCTTGCATATCACGTGCTGGATGCGATTTAGGTAAATTTAATGCTTCAAAGTTATAATAATCTTGTTCTACTTCATAACCATCAACAATTTCATAACCTAATCCTAAGAATAAATCTTCAATTTCTTCTACTGTTCGTGTTAAAGGATGTTTAGAGCCAATACTGATTTGACGACTTGGCAAGGTCACATCAATGGTCTCTTCTGCTAATTGTTGATTTAGTTTTTCATTTTTTAGAAGTGTTTGTTTTTCGTCTAATTCAGTTTGAATGGTTTGACGTAATTCATTCACTTTTTGCCCATATGCTGGCTTTTCTTCATTTGGTAAATCTTTCATGTTTTTCATCAAGCCACTTACTGAGCCTTTTTTACCTAAATATTTAACTTTTACATCTTGTAATTCGCGTTCATTTTGAGCTTCATTAATATCAACAAGTGCTTGTTGTTTTAAATCAGCCATAGAATCGTTTTGAGTCATTGACTTACACCTCTCATTTTATGTTCACTTTGTGTTTTACTATTTTATTCATAAAAAAAGACTTCCATCCCAATAACTGGGACGAAAGTCTTTCCGTGGTACCACCCAAATTTATGCTTACGCATACACTTGCAAACGTTGTTAACGAAGACATACTCCGACTTAAATTTCTTTAAGTAACCAAAAAGATGAAAGAAACTAATTCGTGTTGGAGTGAATTCCAGTCACGTTCACTCTCCCTGTACAACACGTTCTATTAGTTAAAGTCTTTTTATCGGTTATATTTTTAATTTTTATGCATTGATTTACCAATTTACATTATTCGTTGTGTATCTCTAAGTATAGCCGATTTTAATTCTCAGGGTCAACCTTTCAAATGATAAAGTAATATACTACCTGCGATGGCTACATTCAAACTTTCCGCTTTACCATAAATCGGGATTGTTAAATTTTGTGTAGTTTCATTTAACAATGCTTTGTTAACGCCTTCGCCTTCATTACCTAGTAATAAAGCAAACATTTCTTGAGAAGCTACTTCTTTATAAGGTTGTGCATTTTCAAGTGCCGTACCATACACAGGCCCGTTAAAGTCAGTTATAAACGTCTTCAAATCTGTAGTAATTACTGGGATATGGAAGACACTGCCTTGACTTGCGCGTAAAACTTTATCTTGATAAGGGTCAGCCGTGCCCTTTTCCATAACAATTAAATCAATGCCTGCTGCATCAGATGTTCGAATCAAAGTCCCTAGATTCCCTGGATCTTGAATTCTATCAATTAACAATACTTGTTTGGCTTGGTTAATGTCATATTCTGGCTTTTCAATTACAGCGAAAAATCCTTGCGGTGTAATCGTACCGGATAGTGATTCAGCCACTTTCATATTAATTTCATACGTTTCTTCCGCGTAATCTATAAGTGACTCATCTGTTCTACTTGGTTCAATCACAAATAATTGTTTAATCACGATGCCGCTATGGTATGCTTCGTCAATAAGATGAATGCCTTCAATAAGTGCTTGTCCTGTTTTATCTCGATCTCGTTTTTTCTTTAATTTATTCGCATTTTTTATTTTATTATTTTGAGCTGACGTAATTTGTTCCATAATTATCTCCATTATTGTAACTAGATTGTTTTGTTTACACATTTATATTAACATAATCGAATTGATTATAATGAAGCCTTTTATATAATGCGTAAATTCATTACATTTTAAAGCACATTGTATTTAACGCTTTAATTATCGATAAAAAAAGGAAGCAATGAACAAAATAAAAATTGTTCATGCTTCCTTCAAATTCATACGTCGATTATTTAGAAACGACTTCTTCACCATTGTAAGAACCACAGTTTTTACATACGCGGTGAGATAATTTGTATTCGCCACAGCTTGGGCATTCAGTCATACCAGGTACTGAAATTTTGAAGTGAGTACGACGTTTGTTTTTTCTAGTTTTAGACGTTCTTCTTTTTGGTACTGCCATGATATATCCTCCTTAATATTAAACACATATCTTAAGTGTTAGGTCATTAAATCATTATACAATAATTTAAAACAACCTGCTATTACTCTTTATCGTATAATTGTTGTAATTTTTGAAGCCTAGGATCAACTTGTTGCGTTTGGGAATTATTATTGTCTTTTTCTTTTTCAAGTTCGATCATTTGATCTTCGTCAATAACTTCCCAACCATTACCTTCTGTAAGCATTTGATCGCTATTCTCAGAATATGCTCTCATCGGTTTCTCAATGATAACCAATTCTTTAGCAATGTTTCGAATGTTAATCATACCATCAGTCGCTAGATGATAATGTTCATCTTCTTCAACTTCTTCATCGGTATAACTATCATAACCTTCTAAATCAAATATTTCAGATGTACGCACGTCTAAAGGAACTTCTACAGGTACAAGCGTACGTGCACAAGGCATTGTATACGTTCCAGTTAAATGCATATCTGCAATAACTTCATTTGATTTAACGGTTAATTCACCTTCAACATTGATTTCTGATAAATCAATCAAGCCTAAGGGTTCTATTAAATGTTCAAAATTCGCCGTTTGATTAAATTCAAATGGTTTATCTTGATATTTTCTTAATTGCGTTATTGACCATTTCATATGGCTTCACCTCTAACAAACACAAAATTTATTTTAACTTTACAAGTATAAGTTGTCAAGATTTTTTCTTAACATACTTTCTTCTGTTACAATACTAATAATGAATACTGAGAGGATGAATTGCAAATGAAAAGTGTTGGACTGATTTCAGAATATAATCCATTCCATAACGGTCACTTATATCATGCCCAACAATCTAAGATACAGTCTAATGCTGAAATCGCTATTGCAATCATGAGTGGCAATTTCGTTATGCGTGGCGAACCCGCAATCTACAACAAATTTTTACGTACTAAGATGGCTTTATCAGGTGTTGATTTAGTCGTTGAACTCCCAACCATTGCCAGCCTATCATCTAGTGATTATTTTGCAACATTTGCAATTAAAGTCGCTCACTATTTAGATATTGATACGATCGCATTTGGCAGTGAAATTGATAATCTTGCACGCCTTGAAAAGGTAGCAACAAACATCAACGCACTTGAGCAGTCATCACTTTTTCAAGATTTAATTAAGCAAGGCAAACATTATGCCAAAATTATTGATGACTTGGTTGAAGACCCCGATGTCTTACGCTCACCGAATAATATACTAGGTGTCGCATACATAAAGGCAATCAATACCATTGATCCGACGATTAATAAAATTGCTATTCAACGCCAATCTGCCACGCATCATGATCAAGACATTAAACATGACACATTTGCAAGTGGCTCAGCTATAAGACGGGCCTTAATAAATAACAATCATATTTGGAAGGATGTTGTACCATCCAATATAACTTGCCTATATGAGAAACCACACCTTTTAAAGCAACAGACATTTAATTTTATTAAATATAATATTTTGAGTCGTTCTTCTACAGAATTGTCACAAATTTATACAATGTCCGAAGGCTTTGAACACCGACTTAAAGCAAATATTCAAAGTGCACCAGATTTTGACACATTGATGTCATTAGTTAAGACCAAGCGTTTCACATATACGCATATTCAACGTGTATTGATGCAATTATTGTTGAACATAAAGAAAGATGCGTTCAAAGAGGATATTGAGGCCGTACGTATTTTAGGAATGACACCTCAAGGCCAACAATATTTAAAGTGTTTAAAAAAGAAATTCCCAAATCGTTCTTATGTGACAAATGTAAATAAGAAGACGGCCACTTTATTTGAAAATGAAATTAAAGCGACACATATTTATAATTTAATATCTGGTAAGGAAGCTAATGATTTTAATACACCTGTTATAATTAACAAAGATGACTAGAAATGAGAAAAGCTTAATCAAAATAACTTCTCAGTTCTAGTCATCTTTGCGGGGGTGGGACGATGAATCTAAAAAAGAATTCTGTCTCACTCCCTCAACTATTATTTTTTAAACTTTTCTTTCAAAGCTTTCTCTACATTAGGTGGTACAAAATCTGAAATATCAGCTTTATATTGTGCCACTTCTTTTACAACGCTTGAACTTATAAAAGAGTAGTTCGTACTTGTCATCATATACATCGTCTCTACATTACTATTTAATTTCTTATTCATTGATGTTAAACGTAATTCGTACTCAAAATCACTAACTGCTCTTAGTCCTCTAATGATTGTTTGAGCACCGATTTTATCACAAAAATCTACTAACAAGCCGTTATAATTATGTACTTGAACATTAGATAAGTGTTTAACAGATTCTTCTATTAATGCCATTCGCTCATCAATATTAAACGTTCCAGTTTTATTACTATTCTTTAGCACACAAATATGCAATTCATCAAAGCGCCCTGCACTACGCTCGATAATATCAATGTGTCCATATGTAATAGGATCAAAACTACCTGGAATGACTGCTTTCGTTTTAGCCATTTTGCTCTCCTTTTTCTAATAACAAAGTATCAGTAAGACCATAGTGATATTGTTTAATCACTTTGAATCCATTTGTGTTGATTTGTTCATGGTTGCTAAACTCACAAATGATGATACCATTTTCTTTTAATAAATTAAACTCTGCAATCTGCTCCAAAGCTTTATCAATTAATCCTTTATTGTATGGTGGGTCAAGGAAGATATAGTCAAATTGAATGTCTCGTTTTTTCAAAGCTTTTAATGCTCGATCCGCATTGTTTTTGTAAACTTCCGATTGTTCACGTAAATCTAATTGCTTTAAATTTGCTTGGATTACTTTAACAGCTTTAAAATTTTGGTCGACAAAAATGACCTTCTCCATACCACGAGATAATGCTTCGATACCTAATGCGCCACTTCCGGCGAACAGGTCTAATCCCAAACCGTGTACGTCTTGTAAACTATTAAAAATCCCTTCCTTTACTTTATCCATAGTTGGACGTGTATTACGACCTTCTAAACTTTCTAGTGCTTTACTTTTATGTTTACCAGCAATAACTCTCATCTTGACTTACACTTCCATTTCTCTAGGTTATTTATTATAATTTGTTGTAAAAAGGAGAAAGATTATATTATGAAACAGTCATTTATTGTTTTAGGTGAAGGATTAACAGACCTATTTGAATTTAATACATTAATCGAATACAATCATCTTCGAATCAATAAAATAGTGTATTTTCATACACCACAATCTTCAAAACAACTTTCGTCAGTAGCGTTGATTATGAACCCTACTTCAGGCAATCATTTCCAGGCAATGTACATCATGCTTAATGCACTTAAATATCCATATCCTAACAGTAATAAAAAATTTGAACTCATAAATAATCAAGCAAATCAATATAATATCCCTATATTGGGCGTAGATGTACAACCACCAGAAGCGTTCCACACTTTGGACCAATATTTTAAATATTTAATTAGTGTCTTACGACTACAAAATTGGATTCCACCTATGCAGTAACAACGTAAGCTTTGTCATTATGTAGTCAGAGAACCACTAAAATGAGACATCCGATGATTGTAATTGTCGCGATTTAAAATAATAATTTAAATAACGATTTATAACATTTCATGCTTTTCTTTCTCGTATGTTTTTTTCAAATATTTATAAGGTGATCCGTCTATATCAACAACATACTTAAGTTTCATTAATTTATGAACAATTGCGTCTGCGTCGTTCTCATTAACATACAACACTACATATTTACGTTGTTTATTTGTATAAATGATATGACCATACTTTCTAATTTGACGTTCATGTTTAATATGTTTTAAATAGATAATCAAACTCACTCTAGGAATTAATTCCATACTATACACACTCCATTTATTATGCATAATAACTATACCATGTCTATTTATTTTATAAAATCCTTAAAACGATATCTTGCATACCTGTTGATTAAATATCTATTTACTTTTGCGTTAGTGCAAAGTTTGGTACGCTTAGTTCAATAATTACGAGGAGGCGTTATAAATGACGAATAAAAAAAGATGGGCGCTTAATTTAAGTTTAGCGAGTGTTAGTTTTTTAGGTAGCTTATTTTTTATAAATAAAAGCAATAAAACAGAACATACGAAGGAAATACCTAAGTTCTTTAGTGGTCAAGCACCATATATCTTTGCTCATAGAGGTGGCATGGCGGTAAGACCTGAACAAACTCAATTAGCATTTGATAACGCCGTTGCATACAACTTGGATGGTTTTGAAACGGATGTTCGACTGACTAAAGATGAAAAATTAATCGTCTTCCATGATGCAACTGTAGATCGTACTACAAATGGTTCTGGCAAAGTGAGCGACCATAGTGTTGCAGAATTGAAACGCTTAGATGCTGGTTATCATTTCAAAGATATAAATGGTTTATTCCCATATCGTGGTCATAATGAAGCTAAAATTTTAACTTTTGATGAGCTGTTAAAAATGTATCCCAACATGTATATTAATGTTGATTTGAAAGACGCACCTGATAGCTATGAAGGAACCGTTGCACCTACAAAAATGTATGAAGATATCATTAATAACGACGCACAAGATCGCGTACTTGTAACTAGTTTTTATAAAGAACAAAATGATCGTTTTAGAAAGATAAGCAATGGCCAAGTAGCGATTGGTGCGAGTCAAAAGGAAGTAGCAGAAGGCTTTATTAAGTTTAACACTGGATTAGGTAACACATATCAACCTGTTGCTGATACATTTCAAATGCCTACGCAATTTAAAGGCATTCCCTTAACTTCTAAACGTTTCATTCAATGGTTAAATGTTTTAAATATTGTACCTGGTTTTTACGGCATCAATAGTACTGACTTGATGGTTGATTTATATCGTAAAGGGGTTCATACATTAGTGACTGACCGTCCTGATTTAGGTCAACAATTTAAAGCAAGCCTTCAAAACAATAAATAAAATACTTTAAGATAATGTAAATGGGAGTGGACAGAATTCTTTTGAATTCGTAGTCCGCTCCCAGCTTGCTTTGCTTGTAGAATTTCTTAATGAAATTCTCTTTTTTGGGGCCCCGACTCCCAACTTGCTTTGCTTGTAGAATTTCTTGATGAAATTCTCTTTGCTGGGGCCCCGCCCGCAAGGATGACTAGAACTGAGAAAAGCTTGATTTAAGCGCCTTCTCAGTTCAGTCAGCTACTGCGAAATTGCACAATAGCATATTTATATTATTTATGTCCCAGCCTCATCTTTTATTTCAAACTACAATTGCATGTGCCACCCGTTGCACAACCATCATGACCGGTCTTAAAGAATGGATTTCCCGCTTCTATTTTTACATTTTGCGAAACTGACAGTGCAATCTTGCTTACTACTTCATCTATTAAATTCTGTAGTGATACTTCTTTAGATTTATAATCCATAACCACAGGCAACATTTCATAAGCTCTTTTACGTCGTCTTGTTTCTAACATGACTTTTTGATAATCGGGGTGATATTTTCCAAATCGCATTACCTCATCATAAGCAACTTTAGATTTCAAGAAGGCTTGATACATGAGATGTGCTTCATCATCTTGATTCAATCTCTCTTGAGCTTCCCGAAAATCATGAAACAGTTCTGATTGAACAATCATATCCGAAAGACCTTCGATGTCATCAAGAATTGACATTGTTTCTTCTGTATACAATGCATAGTCTCCTTTCTAAATTAGATTATTTTTCTAAGAAAATAAGTGAATAGTAATCTTTCATGACTTCTCCACCCATTTCTTCATATTTAGTATTTAACATTCTAGAACGGTGCATATCAGAATTCATCCAACTATGAATTAATGTTGGTACATCATCAAAATCATACCCAACATTTTGACTTGTCGTAGTAAATGAAATATTCTCATTACTTAGTTGGCTTTTTAACGCATCCTCTGTAAACTCAACATCATTAGAACCAGTTGCTTCGTATAAATTTACTGATGCAATATGCGCAATATCCGAGTTAACTTTTAACGGTTTAATGTTTTTTAGCTCTCTCATCTCATTAGTAATTTCGTATAGCGTCATTAATTGGTTCGGGTTTTGTTCATAAGGCAGTTTATCTTTCTGAGCATTATCAAAATTGTCTCCTTTATCATCTTCTTCAGTCTCATTAGCTAAAGGATACGGTTTAAGAAATGCTAGTGCCTCTTTATCTAGAAAGCGAATGCCCATAATTTGATTAGATTGTTGATCAACATACACTTGTGCATACACATTCCCATATTTTATTAATGTTTGTGTCTTGATATCTTCATCAGATAGTTCAAAATTATATCGTTGACCATCCACTTTAATTGAAGGATCGGGATTAATACTTGTATTTTCAAAGATACGTGACGCACTCTCGTTAATCTTTAAAGGTGCAACATTTGCTTTATTACCTGTAGCATAAACTGACTTTATTTTATGTTTTTTAGTTGAAACGATATAATATTGATTATCTTTTTTAAAGACATAGTTCATATAATGGCCTCTAAACGGATATGTACGACTTGCTTGGCCAAATTTATCAGTTAGCGTATCTATATCTTTTCCAATCCATGTACCTACCCCTTCCTTAGGTGCGGGATTTTCAGTGGTATTATGCATCTTAGGTGTTTGATCTGAATGATTGGTTGACACGGTTTTATTTGGGTTCTCTAATACATCAAATTTAAGTCTTGGTGAGTAAAATAAATAAATAAGAAATAAAACTAAAAATATTACACCTAAAACTTTAATAACTAATTTTGCCATCTTTCACCCACCTATTTTGAATTATATCTATTGTACAAAATAACTAATTTATTAATCAAGATATCCTACTTAAGATGACACTTGTGGCATACCCCGTTTTCTTTTTGTCATTAACATTATCATATTAAAAAAGGGAGCAGGGTAGAATTCTTTTTGAATTCATTGCCCCACTCCCGCAAGTATGTCCAGTATAAAGAAGCGCTACTTTAAAGTGCTTTCTCTTACAGTATACTGCTACGACATTGCTAAGTAGTCACCACAAATTATGTTGTCTGCTTATAGTGATATGAATTGATTATAGGCCTAATGTAGCTTTAATCAATGACGTTGTTTCTCCACCTGGGTAAAATACATATAGTAGTAAGTAAACTGCTACACCAGTAATCGCTGTAAAGAACCAAATAATTGATGCAATTGGTCCTGCTTTTCTATGCCAATTAAACTTATCTTTGAATGCTGTAATGATTTGAACTAACCCAAGAACGCCACCAATTGTAGCTAAATTAATGTGGAATATTAAAAATATCTTATAATACGTTCTAACTGAATCTGGTCCCCCAAAATCTGTATTACCTATAAATATCGTTCTTGATGCATAGATAATAAAGAAAGTTAATGCAAAAATTGCTGCCCATAACATTGTTTTCTTGTGCTTATCTATATCTTTATGCCAAATTTGCCACCAACCAATGGCAACAAAAATAGCACTTATCACAATACAACTTGTACTAATCGTTGGTAGAATTGGTAAATTCATATGTTTCATCCTTATTTAATTTGTATATTTTAAATCATTTTTATAAGTGAGATAACAACAACTAAAACGAAAAATACTACTAAATAATTTAGAGAGTATATAAACATTTTTGTTGCCCATTTAGTTTGGTCTGTATTTCTCTTAAATGACGTTAAACCTATATAAAGCCAACCTAAATTGAGCAATGTTCCTAATACTACAAATGTTGTTCCAAGACTTGATAATAGGAATGGTAATGGAAGTAAAAATATTAACCATATAAACATACTTACTCTAGTACGTTTAAATCCTTTAACAGATGGTAACATAGGAATATTAGCTAATGCATATTCATCACTGCGTTTAATTGCTAAAGCATAAAAGTGAATTGGTTGCCAACAAAAAACAACTAAAAATAATGCAATTGCAACGAGACTTATATTTCCATCAATTGCAACCCATCCAATTAATGGTGGTACTGCACCTGGAAAACTTCCTACTACTGTATTCCAAGTTGTATGTCTTTTAGACCAAATTGAATAATAAGACACATAACCTACGATGCCGATAAGTCCTAGTACGCCTGATGGTACATTTAATAAGAATAAACAAGCTTCTCCTACTAACATCATACCAAAACTTAAAAATAATAAATTTTTATCTGAAATTCTATCATTAACTGTTGGTCTATTTTGTTTACTTGGCATTATACGATCAATGTCCTGATCATAATAATTGTTTAATGCACAAGCACCACCCATAATTAATGTTGAACCAATCAACATTAATAGAATTTGAGGTATTGACGATAGGAAGGAATGATTGGTCATCACAACTGCTAACCAAGCGCCTGCAAATGCAGGAATTAAGTTACCTTGGACCAATCCCATCTTGATAATCTGTTGTAACTCTTTAAACGATACACGGCTCGATGGTTGTGACAAAGTTTGCTCTTTGCTCATGATCCCCCTCCTTAAATTTTCCATATAATACTATGATATAGTAATTACTAAAAATTGACTAGTTTATATCAAATTTAATTGTGACACTTTAGCGACATTCTACTACACTAATTTTTTGTTAGTTCTTATTGTTGTATAATTATTTTAATAATATAATTTCAATAAAATAGACATTAATTAAGCGTAATCAATTGTATTTAGAAGATGCACTTAATTAATGATGGGGTGTATAACATTGTTTAATAAACGAAACCTTAAATGGTTATCTGTATTAGCAACTATCATAATGGCATTTGTACAACTTGGTGGTGCATTAGTTACTAAGACTGGCTCAGAAGATGGATGTGGATCATCTTGGCCTTTATGTCACGGTGCATTACTCCCTGACAATTTACCAATAGACACTACTATTGAATTAAGTCATCGCGCTGTCTCAGGTATCTCATTAATTGTTGTACTGTGGTTAGCTATTACTGCATGGAAACATATCGGCTATATTAAAGAAGTAAAGCCATTAGCTATTATTAGTATCGCATTTTTACTTGTTCAAGCATTAATTGGTGCAGCAGCTGTTATTTGGCAACAAAATTCATATGTATTAGCGCTGCATTTCGGCATATCTTTGATTAGTTTCTCTTCAGTATTCGTTCTAATGCTGATCATATTTGAAGTTGATAAGAAATATGAAGCCGATGAATTATATATCAGAAAGCCTTTAAGAAGATTAACATGGATCATGACAGGAATTGTGTATGTAACCATTTATACTGGTGCGTTAGTTAGACATGCAAAGGCAAGTTTAGCTTATGGTGGTTGGCCATTACCTTTCCATGATATTATTCCACATACTGAACAAGATTGGGTTCAATTTGCGCATCGTGGCATGGCATTTATTACATTTATATGGATTATGATCACATTTATTCACGCAGTTAAGAATTATTCTGAGAATAGAACGATACGATATGGATATACGACTGCGTTTATTCTTATCATATTGCAAGTCATTACTGGTGCTTTATCTGTAATGACGAACGTCAATTTATTCATTGCACTTTTACATGCATTATTTATCACACTATTATTTGGTATGATTGCCTACTTCATTATGTTAATGCTACGTACCATTAGAAGTGAAAATAACAAATAACCTATCAAATTAAAAAGGAGATGTGAACCGTGTTATCACATCTCCTTTTTATATTTATTGAATTGTTTTCTAACGTCAAAATGTCTTATTTTCAAACAACTATTTAATTTAATCTGCTTTTTCAATCTCGATCAGTAGATCCCCTGTGGCAATTGCATCACCACTAACAACGGTTACTTGTTTGATTGTACCATTGAACGGTGCCTGAATTGTCGTTTCCATCTTCATCGCTTCTGTAATTAGTAGTGGTTGATTAACTTTTACTTCATCGCCAACTGCAACTTTTACCTCAGTAACCGAACCTGGCATTTGAGCACCGATATGACTAGGGTTTGATTTATCTGCTTTAGGTTTTAAGTTCGTATTTGTTTTAATATTTTCATCTTTAATCGAAATACGACGCGCTTGTCCATTCATCACATAATAAATCGTTCTATAACCATTTTCATCTGGCTCACTAATCGTTTCAAGTTTAATGATCAAGCGTTTACCCGTATCTATTTCGATTTCAACTGTTTCACCATTACGCATACCGAAGAAGAACGTTGGTGTATCTAATAACGATAAATCACCATATTGTTGTTTCGTTTGAATATATTGATCAAATACTTTTGGATACAATACATAACTGATAACATCTTGTTCAGTCACTTCACCATAAGCTTTTGCTTCAAGTTCTTGTCTTATATCATCAAAATTTACAGGGGCTAAATATTCACCTGGACGTTCTGTTAATGGTTGTTGGCCTTTAAGGATGACCGCTTGGAGCTCTTTATTAAAACCATTGACCGGTTGACCGATGTCACCTTTGAAATAAGATACAACAGATTCAGGGAAATCTAACTTATGTCCTTCATTGATTACTGTTTCTTCATCCAAATCATTTTGAACCATATAAAGTGCCATATCACCTACAACTTTAGATGATGGTGTCACTTTCACAATATCTCCAAATAAGAAATTCACACGACGATACATATCTTTGACCTCGTGGAAACGTTCACCTAAGCCTAAACTTTTAGCTTGTTGACTTAAATTTGAATATTGTCCCCCAGGCATTTCATGTTGATAAATTTCAGTATTAGGAGATTTAATGTCACTTTCAAAGTCACTATAGTAAGGGCGCACAGTACTCCAATAATGACTGAGTTCTTCTAAGCCTTCAATATCTGCGCTTAAATGACGATTAAAGCCATTCAGTCCATAATAAAGTGAATTAGCACTAGGTTGACTTGTCAAACCACTCATAGATGCAACAGCAGTATCTATGATATCAACACCTGCATCTATCGCTTCTTTATAGATAAGCAGGCCATTTCCACTCGTATCATGAGTGTGTAAATGTATTGGTAAGTTTATCGCTGATTTTAATTCGCCGATAAGTTCATAAGCTGCTTTAGGTTTTAATAATCCAGCCATATCTTTAATTGCTAAGATATGGAATCCTTCACGTTCTAATTCTTTAGCTAAATTAACATAATATTCAAGTGTAAATACATTTGAACGTTCAGGATTTAAGATATCTCCCGTATAGCAAATTGCGCCTTCAGAAATTTTACCTGCCTTTTGAACCGCTTCATTTGCTACTTTCATTTGGTCTACCCAGTTTAATGAATCGAAAATTCGAAAGACATCTACGCCTGCATTTGCACTTTCTTTTACAAACTTTTCAATTACATTATCGGCATAGTTTTTATAACCGACTGCATTTGAAGCGCGTAATAACATTTGGAACAAAATATTTGGAATGGCTTTACGTAATCTTTCAAGTCGTTCCCATGGATTTTCCTTTAAAAAGTTATATGCGACATCAAATGTTGCGCCTCCCCACATTTCTAAAGAGAAACTATCTTTAAATACTTCAGCTGTTTTAGAGGCAATATTCATCATATCTTTAGTACGTACACGTGTTGCTAAAAGCGATTGATGTGCATCACGAAATGTAGTATCAGTTACCAATACATCTTTTTGTTCACGAACCCAATTCGCAACTGCTCTTGGTCCTTCGTTATCAAGTAACTGCTTTGTACCATTCAATGAATTAATTTTTCTGTGAGACACTTGAGGTATCGTTGTTGATTCATAATCAGGTTTAGGTCTCTTTTCAACATTTGGGAAACCATTAATTGTGACATTACCGATATATTCAAGCGTTTTAGTACCACGGTCAAGTGTAGGTGCAATATTAAATAATTCAGGCGTTTGTTCAATAAATTTAGTTGTATAATCTCCACTGCGGAATTGATCATTTCGCATCACATTAATTAGAAACGGAATATTCGTTTTCACACCACGGATACGCATCTCGCGAAGTGAACGTTCCATCTTTTCTTCAGCTTGTTTAAACGTAACCGCGTGTGTCGATAATTTAACTAGCAATGAGTCGTAATACGGAGATATCTCTGCACCTTGGAAACCATCACCTGCATCTAATCGTACACCAAAGCCGCCACTTGAACGGTACGCGATAATTGTACCTGAATCTGGCATAAAATCATTGGTTGGGTCCTCAGTCGTAATACGACATTGAATGGCATAACCTAATGATTGAATGTCTTCTTGTTGAGGCATAGAAATACGTTCATCAAACAAACTAGCACCATCAGCAACTAGAATTTGAGTTTTAACAATATCTATACCTGTAATCATCTCAGTTATTGTGTGCTCTACTTGTACACGAGGATTAACTTCGATAAAGAAGAACTCGTCGCCTGATACTAAGAATTCTACAGTACCCGCATTCACATATTTGATATTATTCATCAATTGTAGTGCCGCATCACAAATTCGTTCTCTTAAATCATGAGATAATCCTACTGAAGGGGCTACTTCTACAACTTTCTGATGACGACGTTGTACCGAACAATCACGTTCATACAAATGCACAATATTACCATATTCATCACCAATAATTTGTACTTCTATATGTTTCGGATTGTCTATGTATCTTTCAATATAAACGTCACTGTTCCCAAAAGATTTTTCCGCTTCAGATTTGGCACGGTGAAACGCATCCTCCAATTCTCTTTCTTCACGAACAATACGCATCCCTTTACCACCGCCACCACTAGTGGCTTTAATCATTAAAGGAAAACCAGCATCTTTAGCAAATGCTTTGGCCGCTTCGAAACTCTCAATTGGTCCATCAGTACCAGGAATGACTGGTAAGTTAGCTTTAATCGCAGTCGTTCTCGCTTTAACTTTATCCCCAAACATATCCAAATGCTCTAAGTGTGGACCAATAAATTTAATACCTTCTTCTTCACAACGATGTGCAAATTGTTCATTCTCACTTAAGAAGCCATAACCAGGATGAATTGCATCCACACCAGCTCGTTTCGCCACATCGATGATACGTTCAATGTTCAAATAACTCTCAGCTGGGCCCAAATCTTTGCCCACTAAATAAGATTCGTCAGCTTTATATCTATGTAAAGCATTTTTATCTTCGTTCGAATAAATTGCCACGGTTTTAATATTTAATTCTGTTGCTGCCCTAAATATTCTGATTGCAATTTCGCCACGGTTTGCTACTAATAATTTTTTTATATTTTTCAAAAAAGGCACTCCCCTTTTAAAGTTCGAATATTCTAACTAATTAGATAATAAAATTTTATACTAACTCAAATAATAAAGCTATCTTTATTTATGAAATGTGAGTTATAAAAAAATAGTAAAGTACTAATAATGCTTGAAAATAAGTATTGCATATATACCCTTTTCTAAAACGCATGCTCAGAGTATCATCAGGAAAAATTATCATTAGTCATAACTTTATATTATCACTTTAATAGATAATACTCCACCGACATCGACGTTTTATAATAATTTTCATAAAAATGTAAAAAACCTTTACATGAACTCTAATTATATGTTCATGTAAAGGTATCGTTTATATTATTATCTTTATCTAGTTAAACCAATTTTTTGTTTTTTAGCTTTTTGTGATCGTTTTTCGTCCATTTTAATTTGTTTGGCAACTAGCAATAATAGACCCATTGCGATACTTAAACTTAACATTGATGAACCTCCAAAACTTATAAATGGTAATGGAACACCTGTTAATGGGATAGTTGCTGAAATACCACCTAAATTAACAAACGTCTGACTTCCGATATAACTTGCAACACCTACACAAATTAATTTATAAAAATAAGATGGCGTTTTAGTAGCTAATACGAAAGCGCGATAAACGATAAAGAATAATAAGCAAATTACAAATAATCCACCTACTAAACCAAGTTCTTCACAAATGACTGCGAAAATAAAGTCAGTATGTGCCTCTGGCAAATAGCCAAGTTTCATAATACCATTACCTAATCCGCGTCCAAATAAACCACCATTACCTATTGCCATTAATGAATTGGTCAAATGGTAACCTGTACCAGCTTCAGAACTGAATGGGTTCATTAGGGTACTAAAACGGGCTTTCAAATAGTGTGGCATCATACCGCTTGCTACAAAGAGTAAAGCAATACCAACGAAACTACCAACGATAAGTAAGACGGGTCCTTTGACTATTTTCTGAACACCTATGCCAGCAAAAATAAACATAGATACAATGATTATCATGATGAGCAATGTCTGTCCAATATCACCTTGTAACAATACTAAAAATAGACATACAACGATCAACACAAGTGGTGCAGCGATAACTTTAATCTTCTCTCTTACTTGTGGTAATTTTCGACTGATCACATAAGAAATATATAATATGAATGCAATTTTCAACAATTCTGATGCTTGTAAGTTCATAAATCCAAGATTTATCCAACTCTTAGAACCGTTAATATTTTTACCTACGATAAGTGTTAAAAATAGTAACACGAAGATGATTATCATGATCCACTTCTGTGTTTTCGCTTTTTGTAATATTTTAATATTCAGCATAAAAGCGATAAAGAATACGACAATAAAACTCATAATAACGTATATAAGCTGTCTATTGTAGAAATACGTACCAGATACTTCAAGTCCACCTGTTAGCGTCCCTTTAGTTGCTGCAACCATACTTGCACTATATACCATAATCAAACCAAAGAGACACAAAATAACGTATGTAATTAATAATGGATAATCGATGAACTTAGCAGTTCTACCTATGTATCGAAATATATTTTTTAAATTACTCATAAAAATGATCATCCAATTCTAGATTTTTAAAACTATGGTCAATACTATTACGTTTAAACATAATTTCTGTCTAAACTATTATATACTTTGTGCACATTATTTAACAAATATAAACTGATTAGAGATGCATCTAATTAACTTACAATTTCAGTCTTCAATTTGAAAAAGCGCTTAAAACATAAAATGACTGAAAATATTATAAACATAATATTTCAGTCACTATGGTGAGATAATTTATATGTAGTAAATATTACAATTAACTCAATTTATAAATGAAAAAGCAAATCATTAAAATTCACTTATATATTTAATCGATAGTTATTTTACATTAGTAAATGCTTCATGAAGTTTAGATAATTCTTTTTCTAAACGTAGCATTAAATTTTTGCCGTCTTCTTTATTGACTAAACCAAGTTTAACCGCAAAGTCAACTTCTTTTTGTAAACCAAACATTTGTGTGTCGAGAACTTCTTCATATAACGGGCACGAAGGTAAAGTTAAATTATCCATTTGAACTTTAATTAAATGTAAGATTCTATCAGCATCTTGATTTAATTGCTCATAAGCCACGTTACTCATTTTCGTTTGCTTCGGCATCACATACTCCCCCTATCATTAAATATCTTCATATCAAAAGTTTATCTTACTACTTTTTAAAAAGCAAGTTTATTCAGTGAATACATGAATTTAATTGTGATAAAATAATGACTAGAACGAAATTAGGGAGTGGGCAAAAAATGATTCAAATCAAAGGCTTAGTCAAGTTCCCTATCACTTTAGATAGTACAACTTGGATATTCGATGATAGAAAAGTAAAGATCGAAGATATTGAAAGCGGTGTGTTTGAAGGAACGAAACCTATTAAATTTGAAGATAATCGTGAATGGAACAGAGCCATTCTTGAAGGACAAACGAATCCGCCAACTTTAAATTCAGAGATAAAATATCGTAAACGTTCTGTATTAGAAGATTCTTTCGCTATCAATATGACACCTTTCTTCAAAAATGCAGAACCACAAGACAATGCGACTGCAATTAAATTATTTAATGAAAATGATGCCATTGAAGTGCCAATTGACTTGTTACCTTATCTGTTCTTCCAATTTGCGAAAGACGGTAAACGAATGTATGATGATAACGCTGTAGATAGCTTTGTTTATAACCCAGATGAGAAAGATTACACGTATGAATTTAAATATGTTACGCATATAGAGGTGATCTAATTTGCGTGAAGTACAATGTATAATTTGTGATACGAAGGTTTTAATTGATGAACATACGGTTGAAGCCAAACGACTTCGCAATAATCCAATCAGAACATTTATGTGTGATGATTGTAAAAGTCGCCTAGATAGACCAAAGCAACGTCTGAATACACACCACACAGTAAACTTTAATCCAAATGATGGATTGTAATTATCTATAATTGATTAAAAAACTTTTATTTCTCAAAACAAATCAGTCTGGGACATAAATAATATAATCATGCTACTTAGCAAATTCGCAGTAGCTGACTGAACTGAGAAGGCGCTTAAATCAAGCTTTTCTCAGTTCTAGTCATCCTGTAAAATACACAAACTAAAAAACCAGTAAATGATGCTTAACACACATTTACTGGTTTTTGCATAAAGTACTCTAAATTATACTTTAGATTTCAACGATGCTTATTCTTCTTGCATCATTTGTTTCACACGTTTAGCTTCTTTTTCACGTAATGATTTATTTAAAATTTTCTTTCTTAGACGAATACTTTGAGGCGTTACTTCAACTAATTCATCATCATTAATATATTCTAACGCTTCTTCAAGTGTAAGAATTCTTGGACGGTTCATTGTTTGTGTTTGGTCTTTAGTAGCTGAACGTACGTTTGTTTGATGTTTTGCTTTAGTAATGTTTACTGTTAAATCATTTTCACGGTTATGTTCACCAACAATCATACCTTCATATACTTCAGTACCTGGTTCCATGAAGTTTACACCACGATCTTCTAAGTTGATGATCGCATATGCTGTGGCTTGGCCTTGGTCCATAGAAATTAATGCACCATTACGACGACCACCAATTTGTGCTTTAACACGAGGTCTAAATTCTTCGAAAGTATGGTTAATAATACCATATCCACGTGTCATAGACATAAATTCAGTTGTATAACCAATCATACCACGTGCTGGTACCATAAAGATAAGTCGTGTTAACCCATTATCAGTTGTTGACATATCTAACATTTCACCTTTACGTGCACCTAGAGATTCAATGACTGATCCTGCATTTTCAGAAGGTACTTCACATTGAACGCGTTCAAATGGTTCACTTAGAACACCATCAATTTCACGTAAAATAACTTGTGGTTTAGATACTTGAAGTTCAAATCCTTCACGTCTCATATTCTCAATTAAGATAGATAAATGTAATTCACCACGTCCTGCAACTACCCATGTATCTGGAGAGTCAGTTGGTGTTACTTTTAATGAAACGTCTGTTTCAAGTTGTTGATCTAAACGTTCTTGGATTTGACGTGCAGTAACATAGTCACCTTCACGGCCAGCAAATGGTGAATTATTTACTTTGAATGTCATTTCAAGTGTTGGTTCATCAATACGTAACACAGGTAATGCTTCTTGATGATCAGTTGGTGTCACTGTTTCTCCGACGTTAATATCTTCCATTCCTGAAACGGCAATTAAATCACCCGCTTGTGCTTCTTCGATTTCTTCACGTTTCAAGCCAAAGTAACCAAAGATTTTAGTTACACGGAAATTCTTAACAGTACCATCTAATTTAATAAGCGATACGTTGTCACCTACGCGCATTTTACCTCTGAATACACGTCCGATACCAATACGTCCTACGTAGTCATTATAATCCAATAATGCGACTTGGAATTGTAACGGTTCATCATGATTGTCGATTGGTGCAGGTACATAATCAATAATTGTTTCATATAAAGACTGCATGTTTTCATCTTGCTTTTCTGAATCAAGACTAGCAGTACCATTAACAGCAGATGCATATACTACTGGGAAATCTAATTGTTCATCATTTGCTTCTAACTCGATGAATAAATCTAATACTTCATCCACTACGCCTTCAGCTCTTGCTGATGGTTTATCAATTTTATTTACAACCACAACAGGTTTTAAGTCTTGTTCTAGTGCTTTTTTAAGCACAAAACGTGTTTGAGGCATTGTACCTTCATAAGCATCGACAACAAGTACAACACCGTCTACCATTTTCATAATACGTTCTACTTCGCCACCAAAGTCAGCATGTCCAGGTGTATCTAAGATGTTTATTCTTGTACCTTTATAATCAATCGCAGTATTTTTAGCAAGAATTGTAATACCACGTTCTCTTTCTAAATCATTAGAGTCCATTGCTCTTTCGTCAACATGTTCGTTCTCTCTGAAAATACCAGATTGTTTAAGTAATTCATCTACTAATGTAGTTTTACCATGGTCAACGTGCGCAATGATTGCAATATTACGTACATCTTCTCTTCTATTAGTCATTTTATAATTCCTTTCTCGAGTAAACTCCCACTTTTAATTACAACTTTTTTATTATATCATATTATTAGTAAAAGATAACAAAAAGGTGGGGTATGGGATGGAAAAACCTAAGTCTAAAGGTATATTTTGGTTGCTATCAATTATAGCAGTAATATTTTTAGTGCTTTTTAGTTTCAGCGTTGGTGCTGGTAGTATTCCAATGATGATTTTAACATTTATACTTTTCATTGCAACTTTTGGCGCTGGTTTCACGCTTAAAAAGAAGTATCGTGAAAATGACTGGCTTTAATATAATAAAAATGTCTCGGTAGTACCATTTGGAAGATGCACATCTTTCAAAGTTGACTGACCGAGACATTTTTTATTTTTTGAAACGTTGATGCAATTCTGTTAAAACGGCGTTATTCGGATTTAAATAATCAACCAAAATTTCATTATGCGTCGTCTTATTTCCAACTAGAACAGAATTAGCACTTTCTATTGTCAGTGGTTCACCTAATAAATTACTTCCAACGCCATCAACTTCATTTAAAATAATTAAGCCACCTGCAAAATCCCAAGGTTGCAACCTTGGCGTAATATATGCAGCCAATTGTCCCTTAGCAACACTTATAATTTCTAAAGCTGCACTTCCAAATGCTCTACAACTTCTTGCTTGATTTACAATTTCTGAAAAGATTGGCCCCATTTTAGGTTTGGTAATCCAATTGGGATTAATACCTATTAAGCTTTGCTTTAAATGCGTATCATTTAATGGTTTTAATTCATGTTTATTCTCAAATGCGCCTTCGCCCACTTTCGCATGATAGAGGACATCTTTCATCACGTCATAGACTAATCCAGCATATGGCTTACCATCACGATAAATACCTATTGATATCGCAAAGCCTTCTTGCTGGTGAACAAAATTGAGCGTTCCGTCAATTGGATCGACAACCCATACTACACCTTTGACGTCTTCCATATTATGACCATGTCCTTCTTCACCAATTACACGATGATCAGGATAATTTCTTAGTATGGCATCATAAATATAATTCTCAGTTGCTTTATCCACATTCGTAACTAGATCATTTGGGTTTGACTTCGTTTCAATACTCAATTCTTCTTTCATCATAAATCTTACTTTATTACCCGCTTCTAATATCAAACCTTGAGCAAATTCGTATAGTGACATATCATCATCTCCTGTTGTTTCCTATTATACAGAATTTTAGTCAATATAATCTATACATCTTTGTATACCTTATTATAATGAGTTTAAACGCAAATAATCTCAATTCAGCATTTGGATAGATTCAGTCATTCTGTGCTACAATAACGGTAAATTATTTTCTGAAAAGGAGCAACGCTAATGACGCAATATACATTTAAACCTAAAGATTTCAAAGCGTTTGAAGTTGAAGGCTTAGATGCTCGAATGGAAGCATTAAATGAGTACGTACGCCCACAACTTCATCAATTAGGAGATTATTTTAGTGAATATTTCACCTCTCAAACTGGAGAAACTTTTTATGCTCATGTTGCAAAACATGCACGTAGAAGTGTAAACCCACCTGTAGATACGTGGGTTGCTTTTGCTCCTAATAAACGTGGATATAAAATGCTACCTCATTTCCAAATTGGTTTATTTAAAGACCATTTATTTTTAATGTTTGGCGTTATGCATGAAGGTAAAGATAAAGCTGAACGTGTGAAAGTATTTGATAAACACTTTGATACGCTTAAACATTTACCTGAAGATTATCAAGTAAGTTTAGATCATATGAAACCTGAAAAATCATACATTAAAGATTTAAGTGATGATGAATTACACCAAGCGATTGATCGTGTGAAACATGTTAAAAAGGGAGAATTTTTTGTTGCACGTACACTCTCTCCTAATGATGCTGAATTAAAATCGGATAAGGCATTTTTAGCTTTCGTAAAAGAAACGTTTGATGAATTTTTAAAATTCTATGAATAAACTCAAAGTTTAACGCTATTTTAATTGTTGTCATTATGATATCAGCGTATGTAATAAGTGAACTAGGTAGTACAGGCGCAGTAGCTGACTGAATTGAGAAGATGCTTAAATAATTGCTCTTCTCAACATACATCATCCGTACTGGCGGAAACTAAAAAACATTATATGAAGCAATTTAATAATCGAAGTAACTAGGGAGTGGGAAGACGAATGTGATAAGCGTTCTAACCCACTCCCTTAATTTTTTACTTTAAATTTATTAGGTTGACCTAAAAATAAAGTTGGATTATTATAAAACATATAGTTTGAAGGAGTTTTATCATGGGTATAAAAGACAACAATGAACAACGTAGTTTAGATGAAATTAATAGCACAATCGAATTTAATGGTACACAACGTACGAGTCAAAAATTTTTAGCATTTCTAGGTCCAGGCTTACTTGTAGCAGTAGGCTATATGGATCCAGGAAATTGGATTACATCAATGCAAGGTGGCGCACAATTTGGTTATACCTTACTATTTATCATTTTGATTTCAAGTTTGTCAGCAATGTTATTGCAAAGTATGACTGTTCGCTTAGGTATCGCAACTGATAAAGATTTAGCACAAATGACACGTCATTATTTAAATAAACCGACTGCAATTATATTTTGGATTATCGCTGAGCTTGCAATCATTGCGACTGATATTGCCGAAGTAATTGGAAGTGCTATCGCTTTAGATTTACTTTTTGATATACCTTTAATCATCGGCGCATTGATTACAGTTTTGGATGTATTTTTGTTACTTTTTATAATGAAGTTCGGTTTTCGTAAGATTGAAGCAATCGTCGGTACATTAATTTTTACTGTACTTATGATTTTTGTATTTGAAGTCTTCATCTCATCACCGAATACAATTGAAATACTTAATGGCTTTATTCCTCATCATCAAATTATTACTGATCATAATATTCTGTATATTGCATTAGGTATTATTGGCGCTACGATTATGCCTCATAATTTATATTTGCATTCATCAATCGTGCAATCACGAAAATATAATCGTCACAGCCTTACTGATAAAGCCCAAGCGATTAAATACGCGACGATTGATTCTAATATACAATTAAGTATCGCATTTATTGTAAACTGTTTATTACTCGTTCTTGGCGCCGCCCTATTTTATGGTGTCAATTCGAATAATTTAGGTGGCTTTTATGATTTATATCACGCATTAAGAACGCAACCTGTCTTAGGTGTTGTGATGGGGAGTATTATGAGCACTTTATTCGCAGTAGCATTGTTAGCTTCTGGTCAAAATTCAACTATCACTGGTACACTTGCAGGTCAAATAGTGATGGAAGGTTTCTTAAAATTATCCATTCCAAATTGGATGAGACGACTAATCACAAGAAGTTTAGCCGTCATCCCTGTTTTAGTATGTCTTATTATTTTTCGGGGTAACGAATCTAAAATGGAACAATTGCTCGTATTTTCTCAAGTCTTCTTAAGTATTGCATTACCCTTCTCATTAATACCGTTACAATTAGCCACTAGTAATAAAACATTAATGGGACCATTTCAAAATAAAAAATGGGTAAATATATGTGCTTGGAGTTTAATCATTATACTAAGCTTCCTTAATATTTATCTGATTATAGAAACATTTAAAGAATTATAAAATTAAACGGCAAAATGAATAAGGGAGTGGGACAGAATTCTTTTTAAATTCGTTGTCCCACCCCCGCAAGGATGACTAGAACTGAGAGAAGCTTGAATTAAGCGCCTTCTCAGTTCAGTCAGCTACTGCGAATTTGCTAAATAGCTTCATTATATTATTTTTGTCCCAGCCTCTATTTAACTAGGCATATTTCCTATGCACATCTATTTTCACTCTATATTTTAATAAATATAGGGATCATCTTTTTTACGATCATTATAAGCCCTTTCAGATTGCCAGTCATCCATTGATGGCTTGACTGATTTTGGCTTTTTGTTAGGTTGATTTGGATCCTTTTTAACAAATAGCATTATTGCTACAACAATCCATAGCACGCCTGCAATTAAACTCATATTGAATATACCTACTAACGCTGCAACAATAAGTAGCGAACCAGCTAATATAGGTCGTCCTTTAATGATAGACATTCCAATAATGCCTAAAAGAGTTGAGAAAATAAGTGTTCCCATAGAAAAAGTCATTGCAAAGTTTATCATTTCAGGCGTAACCTTCACATCCTGATTACCAACTTGTTTTAACATTTGCTGGTATTGTTCCGTATTACTATTTTGTCTTACCGTAAAATATGATATTAATGACATAATCAAATACATCATACTTAAACCACAAGCAATCCAGCCAAGAATTAATTCTACCTTTCTATTCACACACTACACCTCCAATATTGAAGTATTTAGTTAAATCATACTAAAATTATAATTTATTTGCGACTAACTTAATAATTTATACAAAGCGGTTAAGCCATAAATGACTTAACCGCTTTAAGGAGATATTAATCTTTATTATCTTCGCTGTTATTTAATTCTTTATCTGATTCAATATCATCTTTATTCAATATTTGTTTACGCTCTTCATAATTCATACGTCGTTGACTAACTGCACTTGGTTGATTTTTGCGACGCTCTTTCATACGTTGATTATAAGCTTTACGTTTTTCTTTTTTCTTGGCTTTAAGTTCAGCCTTTTCTCTTTTACGTTGTGCTTTTTCTTCTTTTTTATCAATTTTCGGCTCTGAATCAACCACATTTTCAGCAAAATCATTTGAATCTTCATCAATGTTGTTATCGTACTGAGATTGTTTATTCGATTTCTGATTGTATTTAGCCTGTCTAGAAAGTACGCCAGTTGCTTCATTCTCATTAGCATCTGTGTGGTACTCATCAGTGATTGCACGTTTTGGATATTGATTATATTTATCTTCCTCAGTGTCAGTTGCTAAATCTTGCTCAGCATCATTACGATGTGTTGTGTCATCAAAGTTGTTATCTCGATAATTATTATCGATATCATCATTGTAATATGGTTTTTTACGACGTGTACGACGGTCTGATTTTTTAGTTTTATGTGGTGGTTCCACATCGTCTTGTTCATAATCGTCATACTGGTTATGATTATCGTAACCATAGTCGTCATTAATATTTCTATTTGATCCATAATAACGATCATCATAATCATTATATTCATCTCTAGGATAGTAATGCGGTTCATAGCCTTGTGATGGACCGTACATAGGTACTGTTTCAACCTTACTCTTCCGTGCAAACATCATGATTGCAATGATAAAGAAGAAAATAGGAATAATTAATGTCACGAATAATAATACCAATGGCAATGTAATAATTGAGGCAATTAAGAATAAGAATCCAGAAAGTATTCTCATATTCATAGATATTAATGCTAAAAATGAAATAAGCAAACATACTATGAAATAAACAATAATTGCCCATACACCATTTTGTAACCAAATCACAAATTGTGTGGTATTTAAACTATTGTTTGTTAAAATCTGCTGAATTAGTTCATTATTATTCATTGAGTTTTCAAGATTTTGAATTGATGTATCATTACTAAATGACACGAGTGCAATAAACATTGTAATAACCGTCAATATAAGTAAGAAAATCCAACTAAACCAACCTAAAAGTTTTTCAGTCAGACGACTCACAGGCCGTTTGATTTGCGTGTAACGTTCTCCTGACATGTATTACAACTCCTTATATAACTTATCAAATAATTATATCTAATTCATTATAAAATAACTACTATTTATAGTCTATTTTAAAGACATTTTAAAGTTTAAGAAACTTTCGTTATATTCTCCTAATGTTTTAGGACCTAAATCTTTATAAACTTCTAATCGCGATTGCTCTTTTTGCGTTGGATAGAAACGATGATCATCTCTTACTTCTTTAGGTAATAACTGACGTGCAGCTTTATTTGGTGTAGCGTATCCTACCCACTCTGTGTTCTGTTTGTTATTTTTAGCGTCAAGAAGGAAATTCATAAATTTATAAGCACCTTCTTTGTTTTGCGCTGTCTTAGGAATAACCATGTTATCAAACCATAGATTAGACCCCTCTTTCGGAATCACATAATTATATTTGTCACTATTTTGCACTAGTGGGGCTGCAACACCACTCCAAACGACTGCGATATTCCCTTCATTTTGTTCAAGCATCATTGTAACCTCGTCTCCAACAACACCACGAACTTGAGGTGCCAGATGATGTAAGTCCTTCTCAGCTTCTTTTAAATGATTGGGATTAGTATCATTTAAACTATAGCCTAATTTATTTAAAGCTAATCCCATAATTTCACGTGCACCATCCACTAATAGGACATCATTTTTATATTTGGGTTGGTATAAAGTACGCCAGCTACTAAAGTCTTCATTTGGATAGGCTTGTTTATTATATAAAATACCCACTGTTCCAAAGAAATAAGGTAGTGAATATTTATTATTTCTATCATATGGCATATTCATATAATTAGGATCTAAATTTTTAATATTGGGAACCTTACTATGGTCAAGTGGTTCTAGTAAATTTTCACGTTTCAATTTTTGAACGGTATATTCACTTGGAAAAGCCACATCATAATGCGTTCCACCATTTCGAATTTTAGCTTCCATCGCTTCGTTCGAATCAAACGTTTCATATACAACTTGAATGCCCGTTTCTTTCTCAAATTGTTTAATTAAATCTGGGTCAATATATTCGCCCCAATTATATACATAAATCTTTTCACCAGTACTCGTATTATCCTGCGATTTAAACCAGTGACTAATACCTAAGCAAATTAAACCGACAACAATGGCACCCAATATAAGTTGTAAAAATTGCTTCACTGTTGTACACCTCGCTTAGCTAAATGTCGTTTTTTCACTGAACGTTGTATTGCATAATAACCAACAATTCCTAATACAATAGCAGCGAATAAAATTGTTGAAATGGCATTAATTTCCATACTAATTCCTTTACGTGCCATAGCATAGACTTCGACAGACAGTACACTAAATCCGTTACCAGTCACGAAGAAACTTACTGTAAAATCATCTAATGAATACGTTAAAGCCATAAAAAAACCACCAATAATGGAAGGCATTAAGTTTGGAATCAATACACGTCCAAGTATTTGTGATTCTGATGCGCCTAAATCGCGTGCAGCATTCAATATATTGTTATTCATTTCATAAAGCTGTGGTAACACTACGATAACAACAATTGGAATACAGAATGCAATATGAGATGCAAGTACTGTTCCAAAGCCTAAACCTAAGCCAGTTATATGTCCAACTGCTGTAAACATAATTAAAAATGAAGCGCCTATCACTACATCTGAGGAAACCATTAGTACATTATTAAGTGTTAACAAAGTTACTTTGAATTTTTTATTTCTTAAGTAATATAACGAAATAGCACCAAATGTTCCTATAATAGTAGAAATTGCTGCCGCTAATAGTGCAACCGCTATTGTATTAAAAATAACAGACATTAAACGGTCATTTTGAAACAGACTTTGATAATGCTCTAAAGTGAAATGTTCAAAATGAATCATATTTCCCGCTGAATTAAATGAATAAAACATAAGGAAAAATATCGGAACATATAATATAACTAATAGAATGCCAATATATAATTTTCCATACCACTTCATTTAATTCACCTTCTTTCGTCCGTTGATTTTGATTTAGTAATAATTAAAATAAACGCCATAAATACAATTAAGAAAATAGCAATTGTAGAACCCATACCATAATTTTGAATCACTAGAAATTGTTCTTCAATTGATGTACCAATATTAATTACTTTATTACCCGCAATCAATCGTGTAATCATGAATAATGATAATGCTGGAATAAAGGTTACTTGAATGCCTGTCATGACACCTTCTTTAGTCAAAGGTACGATTACTTTTCTAAAAGTTGTAAAAGGACTAGCTCCCAAATCACTTGAAGCTTGTAACAAATTATTAGGAATTGCTTTCATACTATTAAATATCGGTAGAATCATAAATGGTATATAAATATAACTTGCTACTAATAAAAATGCGCCTGGCGTAAATAAAAGATTAGCTGCCGGTAAATGAATAAAATTAAGAAATTTATTAATCAAACCTTCATGACTTAATATGCCAATAAACGCATATGTTTTTAGTAAAAGGTTTATCCACGTAGGAATAATTAAAATGAGTAACCACATATTTTGATTTTTTGATGCACGAATAAAGTAAGCAGCCGGATAACTAATTAACAAAGTAATTATTGTAATAAGCGCTGCATAAAAAATTGAATCCCACATCATCTTTAAATATTTCAATGATAATATTTGTTCATAATTGGTAAAACTAAAATGACCATTTAGATCGGTAAATGAGAAATATACGAGTAAAATAACTGGTATGATAATGAATAATAGCATCCATAATAAATATGGAATGATGAGCACTTTATTAATATTACGCATTGTCTAACGCCTCGTAACTTTCAATACGTTTATCAAACTCTTCTTCTGTTTCACCAGGAACCATGATATGAATTGCTTCCGGGTCAAAATAAAGTCCAACTTCGCTGCCGACTTCAGCTTTTTTAGTTGTTTGTATTACCCACTCATACCCTTTTCGATCAATACAGCAAATTTCATAATGTACGCCTCTGAATAACATTGAGTCTACAGTGGCTTTGAATAACCCTTTGTCCGATGCTATTAATGAAATATCCTCAGGTCTGATGACAACTTCTACTTTCTTCCCAGAGGGTATGCCTGCGTCTACACATTCAAAATCTTGACCATAGATATTCACTACAAAATCCTCTACCATTTTACCTTCAACGATATTAGATTCACCTATAAAATCAGCAACAAAACGGTTGACCGGCTCATCATAAATATCTGTTGGTGTACCAAATTGTTGGATTTTACCATCTTTCATAACAAAGATATAATCACTTAAAGCCAACGCCTCTTCTTGATCGTGCGTTACAAATATGAATGTTATTCCTAGGCGTTTTTGTAGTTCACGTAATTCATATTGCATCTCTGTTCTTAATTTTAAATCTAAAGCGGATAATGATTCATCCAACAATAATATTTCAGGTTCGTTGACAATGGCTCTTGCAATTGCCACACGCTGTTTCTGACCGCCACTCATTTCATTGATGTTACGTTGTTCATATCCTGATAACTTCACAAGTCTTAATGCATCTTTTACTTTTTTATCGATATCTTTTTTAGAATGTTTTTTTAACTTTAATCCAAAAGCTATATTATCGTAAACATTTAAATGTGGAAATAAAGCATAATCTTGGAAAACGGTATTTACCTTTCTCTTATTCGCAGGCAAATCACCTATTGATTTATTTAAATAGATAATATCTCCATCATCTGGTTGTTCAAATCCAGCTATGAGCTTCAATATCGTTGTTTTCCCGCAACCTGAAGGACCTAGTAATGTGTAGAAATGACCTGATTCTATCTCTAAATCCATTTTGTTCAATATTGTTACATCGTCAAAACCTTTTGTCACACCTTTAAATGATAACAATGGCTCCATTACTATTCTCCTCCCTTATAAATATGATGCTGTCGCAACAATCAAAATTTCTATTTCTTCTGATGTTTCATTATGTAATTGATGAATTTCATCAGCCCTAAAGTATAAAACATCCTCTTCATTAGCCTGGTATCGTGACTTTCCTAAAGTCAGCGTTACACATCCTTTTAAACAATATATAAATGTGTCTGATTCAGATGGATCGAAATGTTTATAGGATGCACCTGGTTTCAATGATAATATGAGCGGTTCCATTTCAAATTCATTTGATTTCATTACCAACCAATTAAGAACATATCCTCTATCATATTCATCATAAACTGTGCGCTCATCTCTCGTATAAAGCACTTTTTCTTTTGATTTTTCTTTAAAAAAATCACTTGGAGATGTACCTAACACCTCTAGAATATTTAAAAAGGTTTCCATGCTAGGAGAAGCATGCTGACTTTCAATTTGAGAGATGTATCCTTTGGACAAATCTGTACGTTCTGCTAACTCTTCTTGTGTTAAATTCTTTATACGTCTTAAATTACGTAATTTATTGCCAATTTGCATTGTTAATCACCTTAAAAAAAAAGCTATACCTTGTTTACTAATATTAAACATTTTGTTTAATGCTTAATAAAAGTATCAAAATATAGCTTTGACTTCAATAGTTTTTTGAAATTAAATATAAATTAATCTAATAGACTTTATAAGTTTTGATAGTTCACATAGATCAATGCTAAGTTAATTAGCGCTAAACGACGTTTGATCAGGATTATTTTTCACTTCTTGTATGACTTTGTAGCTGTTATAACTACTCTTTTCTTCAAATTCTTTAAATAATTGCTTTTCCTCTGCTTTACCAGGAACGATTTCTTTAAAACGTTTATAATGCTGCATTAAGTCTTGACCATTGACCGATTTTTCATAATAGCTTTCAATTTTATTGAAAAAGGCAATCACATCGACCATTTCTTCGTTAGTCCAATCTAAATCTAGCGGATATTGATACTCCATCTAAACCCTCCTTTTTATTATTTTAGCCGTTATTCATCTTATACCCATTACAGCTAGATAATATTAAAAAAGGGGTGAAACCAAGTTCAAATATGAACTTGAGTTGCACCCCTGTTGACTGTTAAATAACTATAAAACAGTTATTCAATTTATGAAATTAGTCTATTCGACTAATCATTAATTATTACATAGTGTGGATTGGTAATCCAATTGCTTTTTCAGCAGCTTCCATAGACATTTCACCTAATGTTGGGTGAGCGTGTACAGTTAATGCGATATCTTCAGCATTCATACCAGCTTCAATAGCTAAACCTAATTCAGAGATAATGTCTGAAGCGCCGTTACCAGCAATTTGTGCACCGATAACAGTACCGTCTTCTTTTAATGTGATAAGTTTAACGAAACCAGTAGTATCATCTAATGATAATGCACGGCCATTACCAGCATAAGGGAATTTAGAAGCTTTATAGTCTAAACCTTCTTCTTTAGCTTGTGCTTCAGTGTAACCAACTTGAGCTAATTCTGGCTCAGTGAAACATACAGCTGGCATACCGATGTAGTCTACTTCTGATGCTTGGCCAGAAATAGCTTCAGCAGCTACTTTAGCTTCATAACTTGCTTTATGAGCAAGTGGTAAACCAGGAACGATATCACCAATTGCATAAATATTGTCGATAGAAGTACGGCTTTGTTTGTCTACTTCTAATAATCCACGATCAGCGAATTTAAGGCCTAATTCTTCTAAACCTAATTCGTCTGTGTTTGGACGACGACCAACAGTTACTAATACATAATCAGCTTCGATAGTTTTTTCTTCACCTTTAGCTTCATAAGTAACTTTAACGCCATTTTCAGTTTCTTCAGCATTTTTAGCCATTGCTTCAGTAATGATTTCAACGCCTTTAGCTTTCATGCCTTTTTTAACTGGTTGAACCATTTGTTTTTCGAATCCGCCAAGAATTTCTTTAGCGCCTTCTAAAATAGTAACGTCTGAACCGAAGTTAGCAAATGCAGTACCAAGTTCTGAACCAATGTAACCACCGCCGACAACGACTAATTTACCTGGAACTTCTTGTAAGTTTAAAGCACCTGTTGAATCGATAACACGTTTACCGAATTCAAAGTTAGGAATTTCGATTGGTCTAGAACCTGTTGCGATAATAGCGTGTTTGAAGTTATAAGTTTGAGCACTTTTTTCGTCCATAACACGTAAGCTATTATTATCAACGAAATATGCTTCACCTTTAACGATTTCAACTTTATTACCTTTTAATAAGCCTTCAACACCACCAGTTAATTTGTTAACAACTGATTTTTTGAATTCTTGAACTTTGTCAAATTTAAGTGATACGCTTTCAGCGATAACACCTAAGTTTTCAGAGTGTTGTGCTTCTACAAAGCGGTGTGAAGCGTGTAATAATGCTTTAGAAGGAATACAACCAACGTTTAAGCATACACCACCTAAGTTACCTTTCTCAACGATAGTAACTTTTTGTCCTAATTGTGCTGCACGAATTGCTGCAACGTATCCACCAGGACCTGCTCCGATTACAATAGTATCTGTTTCAATTGGGAAATCTCCAACTACCATGTTTTACCCCTCCATTAATAATAATTCTGGATTATTTAATAAGCGTTTAATGTGATTCATAGCGTTTTGTCCAGTTGCACCATCAATTTGTCTGTGGTCAAAGCTTAATGATAAAGCTAATACTGGAGCTGCTACGATTTCACCGTCTTTAACGATAGGTTTTTGAGCAATACGGCCAATACCTAAGATAGCTACTTCTGGGTGGTTGATAACTGGAGTGAACCATTGTCCACCAGCTGAACCGATATTACTGATTGTGCATGTAGCACCTTTCATTTCGTCAGATGTTAATTTACCATCACGTGCTTTAACAGCTAATTCGTTGATTTCATCTGAAATTTGGAAGATTGATTTACGGTCTGCATTTTTAACTACAGGTACTAATAAACCTCTTTCAGTGTCAGCAGCAATACCAATGTTCCAATAGTGTTTGTGTACGATTTCGCCAGCTTCTTCGTTGAATGAAGTGTTAAGTGCTGGGTATTTTTTAAGTGCAGAAACTAATGCTTTAACAACATATGGTAAGAAAGTTAATTTAATACCTTGTTCAGCTGCAACTTCTTTGAATTTTTTACGGTGATCCCATAAATCTTGAACATCAATTTCATCCATTAATGTTACGTGAGGAGCAGTGTGTTTAGAGTTAACCATTGCTTTCGCAATTACTCTACGCATTGCTGGGATTTTTTCTGTAGTTTCAGGGAAGTCACCTTCAGGTACAGATTGTGTTTGAACTGCAGAAGTATCTTCTGATGTTGAAGCAGCTGCACTTTCGTTTGAAGCTGTTGCTGCTTGCGCACCGCCACCATTTAAGTGGTTGTCGATATCTTCTTTAGTAATACGACCATTTTTACCTGAACCAGCTACTGCTTTGATGTTAACGCCTTTTTCACGAGCATATTTACGAACAGATGGCATAGCTTTGATTTGTCTATTTTCATCTACTTCTTCATCTTGTGAAGCTGATGCTGCTGGTGCTTCTTCTGTTTTAGCTTCTTCTTGAGCTGGTGCTTCTTCTGTTGAAGCATCGTCATCATGACCACCTTTAAATTGCATATCTTCTGCATCAGGTGCGTCGATTTTAACAATAACATCACCTACTACTGCTACAGTACCTTCGTCAACTACAACTTCTTCAACAGTACCGCTAACAGGAGATGGGATTTCAACTACAGATTTGTCATTTTGAACCTCTGCTAATACATCATCTTCTTCAATTGTATCTCCGGCTTTAACAAACCATTTTACAATTTCACCTTCGTGGATACCTTCACCAATGTCGGGTAATCTAAATTCAAATGCCACGTTCTTGTCCTCCTAGATTTCTTATTCATCATTTAATAAATTTATAACATAGAGCAAGGACAGAATAATTTGAACCAATACATCAAATTACTTTGCCCTACGCCTCTAGTTTACACTTACTTATTCACACATAGAGTAAAAAGTAAACATGTTACTTACTTACTTCCTATAAGTCTGATTGCTAGCTAATTGTTAAGCTAAAAGTATTAGAATTCTAATGTAGCTTTAGCTTGTTCAACGATGTCGTTTTTGTTTGGTAACCAAACATTTTCAGCTTGAGTAAATGGATATACTGTATCAGCAGCAGCTACACGAGCGATTGGTGCTTCTAATGAAAGGATAGCACGTTCAGCTAATTCAGCAGCTACTGTAGCACCAACACCAGCTTGACGTTGTGCTTCTTGAACTACTACAGCACGACCAGTTTTTTCAACTGAAGCAACTAAAGTATCGATGTCGATAGGTTGTACAGTACGTAAGTCAATAACTTCTACTGAGTAACCTTCTTTTTCTAATTCTTCAGCAGCTTTTTCAGATTCTTGAACCATTGCACCGTAAGCGATTAATGTGATGTCGTTACCTTCTTTTCTCACATTAGCTTTACCGATGTCAATTGTATATTCTTCTTCTGGAACTTCTTCACGGAATGAACGGTATAATTTCATGTGCTCTAAATATACAACTGGATCATTTGATCTGATTGATGATAGTAATAAACCTTTAGCATCATATGGGCCTGAAGGAATAACTACTTTAATACCTGGTGATTGAGCTAAAATACCTTCTAAGTTATCAGCGTGTAATTCAGGTGTATGAACACCACCACCGAATGGTGCACGGATTGTAACAGGTGCTACTTTAGAACCACCTGAACGGAAACGTGTACGAGCAATTTGACCAGCAACTTCGTCAAATACTTCAAATACGAAACCAAGGAATTGGATTTCCATTACTGGACGGAAACCTTCTACAGTTAAACCAAGAGCTAAACCACCGATACCAGATTCAGCTAATGGCGTATCGAATACACGATCTTCACCGAATTCTTTTTGTAAACCTTCAGTTACACGGAATACACCACCGTTAACACCAACGTCTTCACCGAAAACTACTACGTTTTCGTCATTTTGCAATTCAGTTTTAAGCGCATTGTTAATCGCTTGAACCATTGTCATTTGTGCCATGGCTTATTTCGACTCCTTCTCTTTGTAAATTTCATATTGTTCAGCTAAGTTTTGAGGCATATCTTCGTACATGATATCCATTAAGTCAATAACTGTTTGTTTTGGAGTATTGTCAGCCTCTTTGATAGCTTTCTTGATGTCGTCTTTAGCACGTTCAATAACTTCATTTTCTTTATCTTCGTTCCATAATCCTTTGTTTTCTAAGAATTTTCTGAAACGAACTAATGGGTCTTTTTTCTTCCAATCTTCATCTTCATCTGAAGTTCTGTAACGAGTTGGGTCATCTCCAGCCATTGTATGAGGACCATAACGATAAGTCATAGTTTCAATTAATGTTGGACCTTCACCATTAATAGCACGATCACGAGCTTCTTTAGTAGCTTGGTATACAGCTAATGCATCCATACCATCAACTTGGATACCAGGGATACCTACTGCAATAGCTTTTTGAGCTAATGAAGTTGCTGCTGTTTGTTTACTACGTGGCGTAGAAATAGCATAGTTGTTATTTTGGATAACAAAAATTGCTGGTGCTTTGTAAGCTGAAGCAAAGTTGATACCTTCATAGAAGTCACCTTGTGATGAACCACCGTCACCAGTGTAAGTGATCGCTACTGCTTTTTTACCACGTTTTTTAATACCGAATGCTACACCAGCAGTTTGAATGTATTGTGCACCGATAATGATTTGTGGACTGAATGCATTAACACCTTCAGGGAATTGATTTCCTTTGAAGTGTCCTCTTGAGAATAAGAAAGCTTCAGTTAATGGTAAACCATGCCAAATGATTTGTGGCACGTCACGGTAACCTGGTAAGATGAAGTCTTCTTTTTCTAAAGCGTATTGTGAAGCTAATTGTGAAGCTTCTTGTCCAGCTGTTGGCGCATAGAAACCTAAACGACCTTGTCTATTTAATGAAATAGAACGTTGGTCAAGAATACGTGTCCACACCATTCTTTCCATTAATTCTACTAGTTGTTCATCAGTTAAATCAGGTACTAAGTCTTCATTTACGACATTACCATCAACATCCAAAATTTGAACCATTTCAAATTTCGACTGAGTATCATTTAATACTTTTACTGCATCGAATTGGGCTTGTAACTTAGGAGCCATTCAATTCACCATACCTTTCCCATATAATAGAAATTCATTTTATCCTCTCATAGTGTACCACAATTTATTTGTACTGTTAAATATTTTAATAAAGTTCTGTATTACTAAAAAAGATACAGTTTTTCCAACTGTATCATTATCGATATTCAATCTGTATCAATACCCAAAGTACTACAGATTATCAACATCTTGTTTTTCTTTATTTACTGTGTTCATAGCTTTTGAATATTCTTTAAATTTGTCTTGGAAATTCTTCTGTGCTTTATTTAATGCATCATTCTTTTCATCTACTTGAGATTGCGTTATACCATCCTGTTTGATAAGTTCGAATAAATCTTTTTCTTTATCTAAAACATTTTTATAGGCATCCGCATATTTGTCATGAACTTTATATTTGTTTTTAACTGCATCATCTAATTCTTTAAGTTCTTTTTTCTTGTCATCACTTTTAATTTCTTTGATGTGTGACTCGCCTTTATTAAATTGTTTCTTAGAATCGTCTAATGCTGCTATTTCTTTATCAAATGTATCTTCTCTTTGTTTGATATTATCAAGAATATCATCAGCTGCTTTCTTACGTGTTTCCTCGTTATCACTATTCGCTTTTTTATATAAATCTTGTTTCTTTTCTTCAAGAGAATTTAATTTCTTGCTAATACTATTAATAGGTTGTTCTTTATCAAACGCCTTTTGAACATTTTCATTGTATGCTTTCACTTCTTTTTTATCTGTTGTACAACCTGCTAATAAAACTGTCGACGCTGCTACTACTGCAACTGTTTTACGTAGTTTCATTGAGTGTAAACCTCCTCGTAGTCATTCGACTGTTATCATATAGAATTATGCTTTATAAATCAAATGAAATAAGATAATGTACTTATGATTCGTTTTTCTGTTATATTTTATTATAAGGAAGGTGTATGACATGTTAACTATGAAAGATATTATCAGAGATGGTCATCCTACGTTACGCGCTAAAGCGGAAGATGTAAATTTACCGTTATCTGATGAAGATAAAAATACATTAAAAGAAATGCGTCAATTTTTAATTAACAGTCAAGATGATGACATTGCTAAAAAATATGGTTTACGTTCAGGCGTTGGTTTAGCTGCTCCTCAAATCAATGTTTCTAAAAGAATGATTGCTGTTTACTTACCTGATGATGGAAACGGTAAATCATATGACTATATGCTGGTTAATCCTAAAATCATGAGCCACAGTGTTCAACACGCCTATTTACCTACTGGTGAAGGTTGTTTGAGTGTGGATGAAAATATTCCCGGATTAGTTCATAGACATTATAGAGTAACTATTAAAGCATTAGACATTGACGGTAATGAAGTTAAATTAAGATTAAAAGGTTACCCTGCGATTATTTTCCAACATGAAATCGATCATTTAAACGGTATTATGTTCTATGATTATATTGATCAAGACAATCCATTAACACCATTACCAGACTCAGTTGAGGTTTAACTTTAATCAAGTTTATTTTACTCAAGCTATTTTCAAATATGGAAGTAGTTTGAGTTTTTTATTTATCCACGGCGTGAACAATAAATTTAATTCTTACTTATTTAATAATATTTAGACTTTATATCTAGTAATTGAAGTGTTGAACAGATATAAACTGCTTTATTTATTTATATACATAATGTAAAATAAATAGTAACTGAAATCTTAGTGTAATGCTAATTTTCAAATAATGAACGACATTTATATTTGCCTTAATACACGCTTGAAAGTCAGAAACATATCATATTGTGCTTAATCACATAACTATTAGGTCGATATTTATAACATGACGCTAATATCAACACGTAGACAAATCAATATCTGCAAATAATTGTAAATTGATAAAGTACTACTATTAACCTACGCAATATGACTGGACGTATCAAGTTGATTAAGGTTTCAGATTAATAAAATCAATTAAGATGTTTAAATTTAGGAGGAACTATCCAATATGACAGTATTTAAAGTATTTTTCCAACATAACAAAGACGAAGTAATCGTTCGTGAAAACACAAATACAATTTATGTTGAAGGTGAAACAGAGGAACAAGTAAGACGTTATTTAAAAGACCGCAATTATAATATCGAATTCATTACTAAATTAGAGGGCGCACATTTAGAATATGAAAAAGAACATTCTGATCATTTCAACGTGGAGAATGCTCAATAATGAAGCAATTACATTCTAACGAAGTAGGTGTATATGCTTTAGGTGGCTTAGGTGAAGTCGGTAAAAACACTTACGCCATCGAATATAAGAATGAAATCGTCATCATAGATGCTGGAATTAAATTCCCTGATGATAATTTACTAGGAATTGACTACGTCATTCCTGATTACACTTACCTCGAACAAAATCAAGATAAAATTGTCGGTCTATTCATAACGCACGGACATGAAGACCATATAGGTGGTGTGCCCTACCTATTAAAGCAAATTAATGTACCTATTTATGGCGGTCCATTAGCTTTAGGACTAATACGTAATAAGCTAGATGAACACAACTTGTTACGTAATGCATCATTAAATGAGATTACAGAAGATAGTGTTATTAAATCGAAACACTTTGAAATATCATTTTATCTAACAACTCATAGTATTCCTGAAGCTTACGGTGTAATTATCGACACACCTGAAGGCAAAATTGTTCATACTGGTGACTTTAAATTTGATTTCACGCCTGTAGGTGAACCAGCGAATATTGCTAAAATGGCTGAATTAGGTAAAGAAGGTGTTCTATGCCTTCTATCTGATTCAACTAATGCCTTAGTTCCTGATTTCACACTAAGTGAGCGAGAAGTCGGACAGAACGTTGATAAGATTTTCCGTAATTGTAAGGGACGTATTATATTTGCTACCTTTGCATCTAATATTTACCGTGTACAACAAGCGGTTGAAGCTGCAATTAAATACAATCGTAAAATTGTAACATTTGGTCGTTCTATGGAAAATAATATCAAAATTGGTATGGAGCTTGGTTACATCAAAGCACCGCCAGAAACTTTTGTGGAGCCAAATAAAATTAACAATATTCCTAAACATGAATTACTTATTCTATGTACAGGCTCTCAAGGTGAACCGATGGCTGCTTTATCTCGTATCGCAAATGGAACGCATAAACAAATTAAAATTATTCCAGATGATACTGTAGTCTTCAGTTCTTCACCTATTCCAGGTAATACTAAGAGTATCAACCGCACTATTAATGCTTTATATAAAGCTGGTGCTGATGTAATTCATAGTAAAATATCTAATATCCATACATCAGGTCACGGTTCACAAGGCGATCAGCAATTAATGCTTCGCTTAATTCAACCGAAATACTTCTTACCTATTCACGGTGAATATCGCATGCTTAAAGCACATGGTCAGACTGGTGTTGACTGTGGTGTTAAAGAAGACAACGTCTTTATCTTTGATATCGGTGACGTGCTTGCATTAACACATGACTCAGCACGTAAAGCAGGTCGTATACCTTCTGGAAATGTGTTAGTTGATGGTAGTGGTATTGGTGATATTGGTAATGTCGTTATCCGCGATCGTAAATTATTATCTGAAGAAGGCTTAGTCATAGTTGTCGTTAGTATCGATTTCAGTACTAATAAATTGCTTTCTGGTCCAGACATCATTTCTCGTGGTTTCGTATATATGCGAGAATCTGGACAATTAATTTACGATGCGCAACGTAAAATTAAAACTGATGTTATTTCAAAACTAAATGCTAATCCAAATATTCAATGGCATCAAATTAAATCGTCAATCATTGAGACACTACAACCTTATTTATATGATAAAACAGCACGTCGTCCAATGATTTTACCTGTAATCATGAAAGTGAACGAAGATTAATAAATGGTTTCTGCATGACGTAATAGCGTCCAGGACATAAAGTTCCAGGATAAGTAAATTAAGACAATTTCTATTGAAATAATATAGAAATTGTCTTTTTTATTATTTTTAGCTCATTGAGTTGTTACTTTCTTTATATTATGTGCATTAGCACAATTCCTTATTCTCTTTTGGATTTATTTATCTCTTGTACAGACATTCGAGTGAAACCCAAAAACGCCTCCATAAATCTAAAAGTAAGCGCCACATCAATTTTCCTTTGACTGTAGGTGGTTTTCGTTTTAGATTCTAAAAGTATTCAATTAATTTGGGCTTTAAAACATTCACAATTATAATTCTTCATTCATTTTTTATTTATTTTTGAATTGAAGTTCATACAGTTGTCCATTTTTCATACAATCTTCTTTCATTTTCATCAATGTGACATCATGGTCTATTTTAAAATAACTATTATTATATTTTGGTATAGTTACTTGAGTCATATTATATTTTTTAGTATTTTAATATAAAATTACATATAAATATAAAATATTTTGGCGAGACTCTTACGTTGATTATTAATGAACATAAGTGCTCACACACTTAGGTAAGTAGCTCTATAGATGGATAATAATTGGCGTTGCGTGCGGGGCCCTAGCGAAGAGATTTTCAACATGAAAATCTACAAGCAAAGTAAGCTGGGGTTAATTAACGTAAGTGCTCACACACTTACGTAAATAGTTCTAAGATAGATTACGAAACAGAGTTGCGGAGACTCCTAGGGGAGCAGTAGTTTCAATGAACCTAAGTGCTTTAACACTTAGGTAAGTAGCTCTAAAGATGGATAATAAATGGCGTTGCGCGACTCCTCTGTTGGTTATTAATGAACATAAGTGCTAGCGCACTTATGTAAGAAATTCTAAAGATGAACTACGAATGACGTTGTGTGACGCCTGAGGGAGTAGGATGAGTGTCGAGACCGCGGCTCGACCCATCCCCCTAGGCAAGCATCACAACAGAATGAGTAAATGTTCATCTAAGCATTTCTTTAAAAGGACTACAGGCTGAAGCTGTCCCCTAAGGTAGCGAGCCAACAATATCAAGTATTGTAACGAAAGAAACCAGTAAATGCGTTTTAACAAACGCATTTACTGGCATTTTTGCTAGGAATGATGTCCCAACCTCTTCCTGATTACGATAACTATGATGATCCTTTGTCTTGATTAAAATTCGCTGGTAATGTCTTAACAAATGTAAATAACACAATCGTTTGAATGATTACCATAATGACTAACCCAATTCGAATATATAAGTTTGAAATCATAAAAATAGAAAAACCAACTACTATATATAAACTTATAAGTATTCTTATTTTTTCTTTCATCGTATAACCTTTATACTTTTTAAGATTCTCAACGTAATCTTTATAAATTTGAGTGCTTTCAAGCCATACTTTGAACTTTTTGGAACTATTCGTAAAACATATGACTGCTAAAATTAAAAACGGTGTTGTCGGTAATAATGGTAACACTGCACCTATAAAAGCTATTACAGTAAATAATATACCTAATGCTATTAATACATATCTCATTTACTTGTATCATCACTCCATATCCCATTTTTGAAACTAGATATTTTCCACTTACATTCCCTCTAGTTATTATAAAAACATCACAAGTATTAAAGTTACCAAATCGTCAATCAATCTTATGTCTATGATTCGAAGTCCTTTAATAATTGTGATGCAAACTTTATCTTACAATTTTCTTTTCAAAACGATTTAAATCATTATCATGACCTATCATAATCAATATATCTCCAAATTCGATGTTCATCGAAGGGTCTGGGGATACAACAATTTCTTTACCACGTTTAATCGCAATAATATTGATTCCAAATTGCGCACGAATATCTAAATCGATAATTGATTGTCCTGTCATTTTTTCACTTGCTTTTAATTCAACTAGTGAGTGTTCATCTGCTAATTCAAGGTAGTCTAAAACACTAGCGCTTGCTACATTATGCGCAATTCGACGTCCCATATCTCTCTCAGGATGGACAACTGTATCTGCACCAATTTTATTTAATATTTTAGCATGATAATCATTTTGAGCTTTTGCTGTAACTTTTTTAACACCTAATTCTTTAAGAATAAGCGTAGTTAATGTACTAGATTGTATATTTTCACCAATTGCTACGATAACATGATCAAAGTTACGAATACCTAAACTTTTCATCACAGCTTCATCTGTCGTATCAGCTACGACTGCGTGCGTTGCAATGTCACTATATTCATTAACACGTGCCTCGTCTCTATCAATTGCCATAACATCCATATCTAACGCATTTAACTCTCTTACTATACTTCCACCAAAGCGACCTAACCCAATAACAACATATTCTTTCTCCATTGAACGGCTACCCCTATCTCTTAAAAATAAGGCAAAGGCTGAGATAAATGACATCATGTATATTATACTTCATAAAGTTAATATACATTGATGTTCATTATCTCAGCCCCCTTCTATTATTATAATTATTTTTTACCTTCTACATATTCTTTATCGAATACAAATAATCTCAATAATAATATTAACGATGGAACTAATAAAAGTAAACCTAAAATAAATACAATCACAAGTGCTAATCCCATTGAATCATTAACACCTGAATCACTTACCTTAATAAATGGATATAATAAATAAGGTAATTTACTTATGCCATATCCATAAAATGCAAATGCCATTTGGAGTATCACCATTATAAATGCTAGACCATGATATTTCTTAATGAAGTTCAAAATACCCGCTACAATGAAACAAATGAAGCTTAATGCAAACATCCACCAGTAATGTTGTACTGCATTATTGAAATGATCTGCATTTTGAATTCTCAACGATAAGAAAACAAATAGTGAAATAATAATCATAGGAGGTCCCCAGAAAATAAACCATTGTCTCATATATTTATATGCCACTTCATCTTTAGCTTTCGATGCATAGTATGTTAAAAATCCTGAAGATATATACAATACACTAATGATTGCTAAAAAGACGACTGACCAAGCAAATGGACTAAGTAGTAATTGGAACCAATCTAAATCAAAATGTGAACCACGTTCATTGATGTAGCCACCTTCAGATATTGTTAATACCGTTGCTAATGATGCTGGAATTAACAAACCTGTTAAACCATACATAACTATCCATGGCAATTTAGTGTCTTGACCATAATGTTCAAATGCGTAGAAACTTCCTCGAATAGAAATCAGAATAAGCGCAATAGAACCAGGTACTAGCAACACAGTACCAAAATATAATGCTGAATCAGGGAAAAATCCTACAAATCCAACAAAGAAGAACACGAAGAATACATTTGTAACTTCCCATACTGGATTTAAGTATCGTTCAACTAAGTGGTTAATCTTTTTCTCTTCTCCAGTTAATTTAGTGTGTAAAGTAAAGAAACCCGCACCAAAGTCAATTGAAGCAACAATGATATATAAAAATAAGAACGTCCAAAGTACGGTAATACCTATTGTAGTGTAATCCATTAAGCATGACCTCCTTTTTCGATGACTTTATCTACATCATCTTGGGCAGGTTTATCTTTGAACATACGAATGAGTACATATGCTGATGTAAAGAGTAATACTAAGTAGAGTAATCCAAATAGTATAGTAACTAATGTTATTCCTCCTGCTTGCGTAGCAGCTTCACTCACACGCATATATCCTCTAACTATCCATGGTTGACGCCCAACCTCAGTTAAAAACCATCCAAATTCGATAGCTAACATAGAAGCTGGCCCAGTAAGAAGAATCGCGTATAACATACCTTTATGCGTAACGAATTTACGTAGTTTCTTAATGATTAAAGTTAAAATAAAAGCACCTGAAATAACAAAGCATAATACACCCATAGTTACCATTAAATCAAAGAAGTAATGGACAATTAATGGAGGTAGTTCATTTTTCGGAAAATCATTGAGTCCCTCTACTTTAGTGTTTACATTATTATCCGCTAAGAAACTCAGCATACCTGGTATTTTGATAGCACCTTCAACTTCTTGAGTCTTCTCGTTTAATACACCGAAGAATACTAAATCCGCTTTCGATTGCGTATCAAAGTGCCACTCGTAAGCCGCTAATTTCTCAGGTTGCGCTTGGTGTAAGAATTTAGCTGATAAGTCTCCCGCTAACATTGACAATAATGTTGATAAGAATCCAACAATCATAGTCATTTTTAAAGCTTTTTTATGATATTCTGCATCTTTATTATATTTGTTTTTCAATAGTTTAAATGCTGCAATAGATGCTAGAACAAACGCCATTGTCATACCTGCAGTAGCTACCACATGGAACGCTCTTACTAGGAATGAAGGATTGAACATTGCTTCAAGTGGTTGTACATTAACCATTTTGCCGTCCTTCATTTCAAATCCTGCTGGTGTATTCATGAATGAGTTCACTGATGTAATAAAGAACGCAGAGAATGAACCACCGATAATAACTGGGATGCTAATAATGAAGTGTGTCCATTTATTTTTGAAACGATCCCATGTATATAAATAAATACTTAAGAATATCGCTTCAAAGAAGAACGCAAATGTCTCCATAAATAGTGGTAAAGCAATGACATGCCCACCCATTTTCATAAATGTTGGCCAAATTAATGATAATTGTAAACCGATAATTGTACCTGTTACAACACCGACAGCAACAGTAATGGTATAACCTTTCGACCAACGCTTGGCTAATGCTATATATTTAGGATCCTTGTTTTTGATTCCTAAAAATTCTGCAATTGCGAACATAAGTGGCATACCAACACCTATCGTCGCAAAGATGATATGTACTGCTAATGTCATACCAGTTAGGAAACGACTAATTTCAACGGAATCCATAATTTTATCACCTTTTCTATATCTATTTTTAAAAAGCAATTAATATAAATTATATTATGTTCTATTTTCTAACTAAATCCTTTTGCTTAAATTTAAGGAAGATTTTTTTATGAAATTCACATAATTTTCACAGTTTGCATTTCTTTCCAAAATTATATATAGTATTTTTCATGATAATAACTCGATAGGAGTGAGCTCGATTGCCAAACATCGTTATTTTTACTCAAAATGATTGTCCCCCTTGTACATTTGTAAAAAATTATCTTACTGAACACAAGGTCGGTTATATTGAAAAGAACATTGCGAATCAACAATATCGCGCTGAAATGATGGATTATGATGCGTTCGCTACACCATTTATTCTCTTAGATGGCGAACCAATGTATCAAGTGGACTTAGATAAGATTAATGCTGCATGTCATATTAGTTCATAGCATAATCATATTAACGATACAGACCTAGCACTAAATGAAATGATTTAGTTGCTAGGTTCTTTATTGTAAAAAAACACCTTAACGTCAGTTAAGGTGTTTAATCTATATATTATTATTTAGAAATATGATTAACTAAATCTTTTACTTCTTCTTGAGTAGCACAATTAATTGCACGGTTAGCTAATTCAGACATTTCATTTTTACTTAAACCATTGATTTGTCTTCTAGCTTTTAAAATAGATGTCGCACTCATTGAGAACTCATCTAAGCCTAAACCTAGTAATAATGGAATCGCTGTTTCATCTCCAGCCATTTCACCACACATACCAGTCCATTTACCTTCTTTATGAGAAGCTTCAATAACTTGCTTAACTAAGCGTAAAATAGCTGGGTTGTATGGTTGATATAAGTAAGAAACGCGTTCTGACATACGGTCAGCTGCCATAGTATATTGAATTAAATCATTCGTACCAATACTGAAGAAATCAACTTCTTTAGCAAAGATATCAGCTAATGCAGCTGTAGATGGAATCTCAACCATGATGCCTAGTTCAATGTCATCAGAGACATCATGACCATCATTTTTAAGATTTTCTTTTTCTTCTAAAAGAATCGCTTTCGCATCACGGAATTCATTGATTGTAGCGACCATTGGGAACATAATGTTTAATTTACCATATACTGAAGCACGTAATAATGCACGTAATTGCGTTCTAAAAATATCTTGTTGATCTAAGCATAAACGGATTGCTCTGTAACCTAAGAATGGATTCATTTCTTTAGGTAAATTTAAATATGGTAGTTCTTTATCGCCACCAATATCTAACGTACGAACTACAACACGTTTATCTTTCATTGTTTCAAGCACTTTTTTATAGGCTTCAAATTGCTCATCTTCTGTTGGCATTTGATCTCTACCCATATAAAGGAATTCAGTTCTATATAATCCGATTCCTTCAGCGCCATTTTCCATTACACCATATAAGTCATCAGGTGTACCGATATTTGCAGCTAATTCTGCATGTTCTCCGTCGATGGTTACTGTTTCAGCATCACGTAATTTTTGTAATTCTTTTTTATCTTCAAAGAAACGTTCACGTTTGTTTTGATAAGCAATTAACTCATCTTCTGTTGGGTCAACAATAACGTCACCAGTGATACCATCAACGATAACCATATCGCCTTGTTTAACTTCTTTAGTAATTGATTTCGTACCTACAACTGCAGCAATTTCTAATGAGCGACTCATAATTGCTGAATGGCTTGTACGACCACCAATATTTGTAACGAAACCTTGAACAAATTCTTTATTTAATTGTGCTGTATCTGAAGGTGTTAAGTCATTTCCAACGATAACAACACTTTCATCAATCATACTTGGGTTTGGTAATTCAACACCTAAAAGATGTGCTAACACACGTTTTGACACGTCTCTAATGTCTGCAGCACGTTCTCTCATGTATTCATTATCCATAGATTCGAAGATTGTAATAAATTGTGAAGTAACTTCATCAAGGGCTTCTGGAGCACTTACTTTTTCATTCGCAATTTTATCTTCGATTGGTTGAATTAACTCAGGATCATCAAGTACTAATAAATGCGCATCAAAAATTGCAGCTTTATCAGGACCTAATTGCTTTTCAGCATTATTTCTAATTTTAGTTAATTCAATTTTAGAAGCTTCTAACGCATTTCTGAATTTTCGAATTTCAGCATCAGTATCTGTAACTTTTTCATTAGTGAATGATAAATCAGGTTCTACTAATAAATAAGCTTTAGCAATTGCGACACCATCTGATGCCGCAATACCATTAATTAATTTTGACATAATTATTCAGTTAAACCTTCTTTAGATAAGACATCACTGATTGCTTGAATTGCGTCTGCTTCATCGCTTCCATCAGCGTAGATAGTGATTTCAGCATCTTTACCTACACCTAAACTCATAACACCCATGATTGATTTTAAGTTAACTTTTTTACCGTTATATTCTAATTGAATATCTGAATCAAATTTTGATGCAGTTTGAACTAACATAGTTGCAGGGCGTGCATGAATACCTGTTTCATCGATAATTACATAAGATTTTTGTTCCATAATCTATTTCTCCTTCGCAAAGTTAGAATATTCAAATTTGTCATAATCTAACATAATTTTATACCATAACACTACCAAAATATATTACTAAATTCAATTCTAATAGGATTGAAATACTATTATAATTGGTTTTTATAGAAATAAACAAGTGTTTCAAATTGTAAAAAGTCGATTTTAACCTTCAATATTTTTACTTACTTATCGTATGCATAACAGCACAAATTAAAATCACTGTCACAACTTTGGTTTAAATTATAATTTAAGACAAATTCGTATGATAACTATTTAGCCTTTATCATTAAGCTTACTCCAATTATACTACAACATTTTCATTTTAAATAATATCATGAAGCACTTTTTCACATTTTTCGATATGTTCGCGCCCAAGTTTGTTCATGAAGTAGTAACTGATTGATGCTGAAACAGCTTGTCCAACAACAGGGAACCATTTCGTTTGTTTCGCTGCAGCACGTTTTGCCATGTCTCTAATAACCACTTTTAACACAGCACTTGATACTTTTTTACCAATAAATGAACTACCTTGAATTGCTGCTGCTGCTAAAATTCGTTCTTTCACATCATCCCCAAGCGTATTCACTTGTTTATGATCTAGGCCATAAATTTTATTAACATCTTCAATAATGTCTCGCATTAATTTAATATCTACGCCAAAGTCTAGTCCAGGAATTGGCACAATACTCATGCTTGATGATAATAATGATTTTTTCTTCACAATTGTTTCCGCTTTTGCTCTGCGTTCAGCTAATTCTTCTTTAGTAGTCGGTAAGTTACTTTTTTCTTTAATTTCTTCAATATTTAAAACTTTGTTCCCAACTTTATTTGTAACGCCACTTGTAAATTTATTCATAATGCCCATTTAAAGACACACCTTTCTTAAATCATTCATTAACCATGTATACCCATTTTTAATGATTTAATGCTTGATATTAATAAATACAGCTTTTAAATATTTTGACGGCTTATAGTGTGGGTGCGTTTTAAAATCCTTAGGTAACCCCATAACTTCCTCAATATCATATGCTACATCTGCTTCATTAAGCGTAGTTTTAATAACATTTTTAAAGGCTTTCAATGAAAAAGCACTTGAATTTGTACATAATAATAGAGAACCATTCGGAGCAAGTATATTTAATGCACCATTAATTAAATCATCGTAATTCTTTTGTACCGAAAATGTCTTCTTCTTATTACGAGCGAAACTTGGTGGATCAATTACAATCGTATCGTATACTTTGCCGTGTCGCGCAGCATAATTGTAAAAATCAAATGTATCCATTACATAAATATACTGGCTTTTAGGATCAATACCATTTAAACCAAAGTTTTCTTCCGTTAAACTACGTGAACGATTGGCTAAATCCACACTTGTTGCTGTAGTCGCATTTTTAGCAGCTACAACCGAAAATGCACCAGTATAACTAAATAAATTAAGTATATGCTTATCTTTTGCAAAGTGGTCTCGTAATTTCTTTCTTACTTCTTTTTGATCTAGGAAAATGCCTGTCATCAAGCCATCATCTAAATCTACATTATAAAATGTGAAATTTTCCTCTATAACTATTGGAAATTCAGGCGTCTCTCCTAATACATGTCCACCTGTATATTCCGAATCTTTAAAACGCATTTTTTCAAAAATTGACTTAAATGGAAATACTTTCTGAATCGCTTCAATGACATTATAGCGGAATTTATATATTCCTTTTGAGTACCATTGAATCAATAAATGGCCATCGTAGTTATCAATCGTTAAACCACCAACGCCATCGCCTTCTGCATTAAATAATCTAAACGCATTAGTACCTTCGATATGATAATAATAGTCACGTTCTTGTAATGCAATTTCAAATCTTTTTTCGAAAAAAGATGTATTAATTGTTTCATTTTGATCGTAGCTTAATATCCAGCCAAGTCCCTTATGTTGGCGTCCAACATATGCGGTTGCAATGTACTGTTCTTGACCATTCATAATGTAAAATAAGTCGCCTTCTTTTAAATGATCATTGTTATAAATATCCGCTTCATCTACTAGCGGATAGTGATTTAAATACTTTGTTTCTTTACCTCTATTTAATGTGGCTATTTTCATTTTCAAACGCTCCTATTTAGATTGTTTTAAGTTTGAATTTTATACAACACTCTCGTTATCGTTCAACACTAGTTTAACAAATATAAAATTATCATTACACAAAACAACATTAAACAAAAAAGGCGGAACGTGAAGTCTATTTTGTCACCATAGATTTCACGTTACCACCTTATCAAAATTAAACGCATTAAGGTCTTTCTCTCAATTGTAACGTAAATGCGATAATAACCGCTATCAACATTAAGATTAACGTTGGAGTTATAAAGATCGATAATAATAATCCATGAATCATAATGTTTACAAATTCAGTTAACAATTTAAAGAATAGAATACTAACCATAAAGAGTTGTAAATAATAATATTTACCTCTTAAGAAATGTGTAAATGTCGTTGCAATATAAGTGATAATAACTAGCATTAATAATAATAAAGTTACCCATTCAACAACATATTGTGTTTGGGATAGTTCCCATTCACCTGATACAAATAAAGCATTTCTGTTATTAAATTCAATAAATGTAAATAGGAATAAAATGAAACCACAGAATATTTCTACATACGCTGGTTTAATCCATTTCGGACGTCTCATCCAATTAGGAATATCATCTTCTTCAATATTAAATACATTTTTGAATTTATTCTTAAATTTATCACGTTTTGATCTGATTTTTTCTAAATCGACACTTCTTCTCGTCTTACGTGCATATTCTGATGTTTTATCTTGAAGCTGTTTAAAATGAACTTTAGACTGATTCGAAACATTTCCTTTACTTGTTCTTGATAATTCAGGTTCTTCTTCTCCCAATTCTTCTTTAGTCAATGGTAAGGATCTTCTTAAGAATAAGAAATTCCAAATTGAAGCTTGCGCTAATAACCACATTACTAAGAAAAATGTATTTACACTTAATATATCTATTGGTGCAATTTCATTGGCATCAATTTTGCCGTATAAAGAAATTTGAGTAATTAAATAACTTATTCCGTAAGAAAAAATAATCCATAAGTAATGATTTTTTCTATTAGCAACATTAAGTTCATCTTTATATACAATGTAGCCTGTGTGAATAATAAAAGGAATAATAAAAATAATTGCCCAAAAACTATATACTTGAGTCATTAAAGTAATTGAAATGAGGAAGTATAAAATCCCAATAATTAAAAAGAAAATTGAGATGTCGTAATCATATTTCGTAGTTCTATATAATGCATAACCAATAAGCATTACAAGAATACCAAACAGAATAATTATGACTGCACTAATAATAGGAAAGTTGCCTATGAACCTACTCATCACTCTAATAATTTCACTGAAGAATGCATTAAGGAAATCCCATAAATTATGAATTTTTAATTCAACTTTATCTTTATCCTTTAATTGATTAATTAAAGGTAAATTTATAAGTATTATGAGACCCGTGAAGAGTGAAACGATACCGACAATATAACTAAAAATAATCTCGGTGTGTTTCTTAAGAAAAGACATACTGTTCACCTCAAAATTCATTATATAGTAAGATGTTAATCTTGTCTTTATTAAACAATAAAATACATCTTGAGACCTATATAAGTTTATCCTAGTTTTATATGGGTAAACTTAAATTGTAAACATTAATCTAACAAGGAGTGTTCATTATGACAAACGAAGATGCTAAAAAAGCAAAAGAAGTAGAAGAAAAATTAAAAGAACAAAAAGAAGAAAAAACTGATGACATCGAACAAACTAAAAAAGATGTTCAAAACACTTTAGATTAATAACTAAAGCAATTATTTATAAAGGCTACAGCTTCACTCATTCATTTGCGTAGCTAACCGAACTGAGATGGCGCAATATTTCATGCGCTTCTCAGTTCTTTTCATTTTTAATGGTATTTAAGGCCATCAATTCATAATGTTTCATTCATTATGAATATCGATTTTTCTCTCATTTTATTTAATTTAATTAAAATCGCCTTGACATTAATTCATAAAAGTCATACATTTAAAATAAATTAAATATAAAACGCACTAGGGGTGTGTATACTGAGATGAGGTTTTACCTCGAACCCTTTGAACCTGAACTAGTTAAAACTAGCGTAGGAAAGTGTTGCTAATATAAATAATTGTAGTAAATACATATAAAACTTTTTATTTAAATTCACGCACAACTTTCTACGGATGGTTGTGCGTTTTTTTAGGAGGAAATATCATGTCAAAAGGTTTAAAGCTTTCAGAAATCCTTGTAACTGTTCTGATTGCAGTAGTATTTGCGATAATTTATAACTTATGGTGGTTTGCGTATAACGTGGCGCAAGTTGCCGGTGTTCATATTGAACAATTAACATACGGCGTTTGGTTTATGGCAGCTATCGTCGCATATTTAATTATTCCTAAACCTGGTATTGCACTTATTGCAGAGTTTGCTGCAGGTGCTGGTGAAACAATTGTTATGGGTAAATTTGATATTCCTACAATTGTATATGCAATTCTTCAAGGTTTAGCTTGTGAAATTATTTTTGCTATTTTTAAATACAAATCTAGATCATTAATGGTTGCTGTATTAGCTGGATTAGCAACTGCATTAATTTCATTTCCAGTTGATTATTATTACGGTTATTTAGCTGAAGTCGCAGGATGGAATCTTCTTTTATTCATTATATTCCGTTCTATTAGCGGTATTGTCATTGCCGGCTTATTATCTTATCTCATTGTTAAAGCATTAGATCAAACAGGTGTGACGAAATTATTCCGCCCTGCTTCTCAAAAAGACTACGACAACCTATAAGGGGAAATTAAAGTGTTAAAAGCGAAAAATTTACGTCTGAAATATCCGAATGGCGAACGTAAAATCTTCGATAATTTGAATATTGAAATTAAAGATAAAGAAAAAGTGCTTTTACTAGGTCCTTCAGGATCTGGTAAAAGCACATTACTTAATGTTTTAAGTGGCATTGTGCCAAATTTAATTGAGTTACCTATGAAATATGATGAACTTGAAATCGATCCACATTCCGGTGTCATCTTTCAAGATCCAGATACGCAGTTTTGTATGCCTAAAGTGTATGAAGAACTTGCTTTCGTTCTAGAAAATAAACAAGTACCACGCAATGAAATGGACGCACTTATAGAGAATGCTTTAGCATCGGTTGATTTAAATGTTACGGACAATACATTCGTCAATCATCTTAGTGGCGGTATGAAACAAAAGCTCGCTATTGTTGAAACTATTTTACAAGAAGCTAATACGCTTTTCTTAGATGAGCCTACTGCCATGTTAGATGTAGATGCTACAGCTGATTTATGGCAACGACTTATTCAGTTATGGTCTGATCAAACTGTGCTTATTGTCGAACACAAAGTTGAACATATTTGGGAGCATGTCGATAGAGTCATCTTATTGAATTATGAAGGGCAAATCATAGCAGATGGCACACCGGATTACATATTAAATAACTGTGAGCATTTACTCACTGAATTTGGCGTTTGGCATCCTCATGCTTGGGATCATGCGCCAAAGCCGATGACATTTCCAGCTAATAAAGCTGAAACATTATTTACTTTTAAGAATGGTCAAGTTATTCGTGGTAAAAAACAATTATTCCAGACATCCGAATTAAATGTTCATTCTGGAGAATGGATTACGATAACTGGGAAAAATGGTACAGGTAAAACAACGCTGTTAGAATCAATGATGCAACTTATAAAATATGAAGGCACGATGGCTTACAAGAATACAATATTGAAGAAAATAAAAGATGCAGCCAAGCATATGTATCTCGTTTATCAAAACCCTGAATTACAATTTATAACAAATTCTGTTTATGAAGAAATATATATTCATTATAATCATCAAGAACCTTCAATCGCTGAAAATGAAACGATGAAACTTTTAAAATTATTGCATTTAGAAGCCGTTAAAAACCAACATCCATTTGAATTATCTATGGGTCAGAAACGACGTCTTAGCGTAGCTACTGCACTAAGTTCAAAAGCCGATATCATCTTGCTAGATGAACCAACATTCGGACTGGATAGTCACAATACATTCCAATTGATTGAACTTTTCCAAGAAAGCGTCTCTAGTGGTCAAACCATCATTATGGTTACACACGATCCGGAAATCATTCATCGCTATCCAACACGTCGTTTAATCGTCGAAGATAACCAACTCATTGAAGAGGAAGGTGAATCACATGTTTGAACGTTGGAAGAAACACTATTCCTTTGTAGATGACGTTAATATCATTACGAAACTTTTACTTGGTGTAGCGCTATTCATTTTCATTATATTTGTCCATAATTTTGATTATATGATTTACATTACCATTATTATGTTTTTATTTTTAATGGCATTTAATGGTACGCAGTTTAAAATTACCGGAGCCTTTATTTTAGCCACTGTGCTATTTGCGCTATTATCGTCATTATTTATGATCCTTTATGGTGATGGTACACATATGTTATTTAAATGGGGCATTATTCAAATTAGTACTGAAAGTATTGTACGTGGCTTGCATTTATCATTACGTACAATTACAGTGTCAATGTTTGGTATTTTATTGGCCCTCACGTCCGAAATTGTCATGATTTTTTATAGCCTAATGCAACATTTAAAAGTAAAACCTAAAATTGCATATGCGTTTATGGCTGCGATCAGAATGGTACCTCTCATTTTTACATCACTTATTCAATTGAGACGTTCGCTTAAAATGCGTTATCAAATGATTGATGCTTCAAATTATAGAGGGCTTAAACGTCTAAAACATTTATTAATACCTATCTTAAGTCAAAATATCCGTCGTGCGCATCAACTGTCTGTTGCGATGGAATCTAAAGGCTTCAAAGATGGTCCAAGAACATATTATTATAAAGCACCGTTTTCTTATAAAGATATTTTATTTGTAATTTGCGTTGTGGCCATATTAATCATCGCATTTTATCTTTCACAATACTTCCCTATCACTGGGATTACTGATGCTCGTGTATCAGGTTATACCTCATAAAAAATACGGAGTGGGACAGAATTCTTTTGAATTCATCGTCCCACTCCATTATTTACATTTACTTATTCAATGCCTTATTTCCAATATCATGACGATAAAATAGGTTATCACACTTAATTTTTTCTACATTGTCATAAGCTACATTCTGTGCATCTTCAATTGTTGCACCTTTTCCAAGAGCTAATATCACTCTGCCTCCTGAAGTAACAAATGCATCATCTTCTTTACGTAAACCACTTACGAAATAAGTATCATTCAATTCAAACCCAGTTACTTTAGCACCTTTAGCGTAACTTCCTGGATAACCCTTAGAGGCTAACATGACGCCCACGACATAGTCATCTTGCCATTGGAATCTAATTGGTTCTTTACGATCTAAAGCAACGATTTGAGCCATTAAATCACTCTCTAATCGACTTAACAATACTTGTGCCTCTGGGTCTCCAAAGCGTGCATTAAATTCAATCACTTTGGGTCCTTCAGATGTTAAAATCGCACCAATATAAAGTAATCCAAAGTAATCATAACCTTCTGCTTTCATCGCTTTCGCAATGGGTTGTGCAATTTCTTTATTCGTACGTGTTAAGACATCGTCAGTAATATGAGGCACTGGACAATATGCACCCATACCACCAGTATTAGGTCCTTCATCATGATCAAAGGCACGTTTATGGTCTTGCGCAATACAATCAAACGGAACTGCATATTCACCATTAATAAAGGTCATTAAAGAGAATTCTTCACCCTCTAAAAATTGTTCAAATACCACTTTACCCTGCTCTTCCGGATATAGTGTTTCAACCGCTTCTTTCGCCACTTCACGTGTATCAGCGATAATAACTCCTTTACCAGCTGCTAAGCCATCTTTCTTAGCTACGATAGGTAAATCACAATGTTTTATATAGTCGAGTGCTTCTGTTTTAGAATTCACTTCTTTATAATCCGCAGTTGGAATATTATATTTTTTCATTAATTGTTTAGCAAATAGTTTAGACCCTTCTATTTGAGCCACGTCCTTATTTGGACCAAATACCTTTACATTAGCTTGTCGTAATTGATCTGGTAATCCATCAATTAATGGTTGTTCCGGTCCTACAATTACCCATTCAATATTCTTTTCTTGAACAAAGTTTAAGATGGCTTCATGATCACTTTCTGCAATATCTGTATGCACTTCTGCAACATTAACCATAGCGTCATTACCTGGAATTGCGTGTAATTGATCAATTAATGGTGATTGACGCAATTTATTAGCTAAAGCGTGTTCGCGGCCACCCGCTCCGATAACTAAAACATTCATCATTATTACCCCTTCCATTATTTAAATGACAAATTAATGCTTGAAGTGACGCATACCAGTTGTCACCATAGCAATGCCATATTTATTCGCCATATCAATTGAATCTTGGTCTTTAATTGAACCACCCGGTTGAATAATAGCTTTAATACCATGCTGTGCAGCCAATTCAACGGTATCATCCATTGGGAAGAAACCATCTGAAACTAGGGCAACATTGTCATTGATTTCTATTGCACGCTCTAACGCAATTTTTGCAGAGCCAACACGATTCATTTGACCTGCACCAATCCCTACCGTTTGTTTCGTATTACTCAAGATGACAGCATTACTTTTTACAGAAGGGATTACTTTCCAACCTAATAGCATCGCATCCCACTGATCGTCAGTAGGTGCCTTGTCAGTTACAACTTTCATATCTTCTTTAGCAACTTCAAAGTTGTCTTTGTCTTGGACTAAATAACCACCAGATACAGAAACAAATTCTTCTTCACGATTATCAATCGTCATATCAATTTCAAGCAATCGGATATTTTTCTTTTGCGTAAGAATATCTAAAGCTTCATCTGTAAATCGTGGCGCGATAACCACCTCTAAGAATATCGCATGCAACGTTTCTGCTAATTCAGCAGTCACTGTTCTATTTAATGCGATAATGCCACCAAAAATAGATTGGTTATCTGCATCATAAGCATGTTTAAACGCAATTTCAATATTGTCGCCAATACCTACACCACAAGGGTTCATATGTTTAACGGCAACAGCAGCTGGTTCACTAAACTTCTTCACAAGTGAAAGTGCTGAATCCGCATCTTTAATATTATTAAAGCTTAACGCTTTACCATGTAATTGTTTAGCACCTGCAATAGTATGTTTACTATTCGAAGTACGAACAAAGCGAGCTGATTGTTGAGGGTTCTCGCCATATCTTAATTGTTCGCTATCTCCTTTAAAGAAGCTTACAATAGCATGATCATATTCATTTGTATGTGTAAATACTTTTATCATTAATGCTTTACGGTACGCTTCATCTAGTCGATCTTCTTTTATACGCTCGATGACTTCATTATAATCAGATGGGTGTACAATTGTCGTTACATGCTTAAAGTTTTTAGCTGCAGCACGTAGCATCGTAGGTCCGCCAATATCAATGTTTTCAATTGCTTCTGCTTCAGTCACATCAGGATTTTCAACCGTTTTTTGAAAAGGATATAAATTCACTACCACCATATCGATTAAATCAATATGTTGTTCCGATAATTGTTCTAAATGTTCAGGTTTATCTCTATCCGCTAAAATACCACCATGTACCGCTGGGTGTAATGTTTTAACACGGCCATCCATAATTTCGGGAAATTGTGTTAACTCTGAAACAGATTTCACTGGTACAGAAGCATCTTCTAAAGCACCTTTAGTTCCTCCAGTTGAATAAAGTTCATAATCTAATTTGATTAACGATTTAGCAAATTCCACTATTCCACTTTTGTTTGAGACACTTAAAATTGCTTTTTTCATGATTAGCTTAACTCCTTATTTAATAACTTTAGCTATAACACTTGGATAAAGTTCGTATTCTAATTGTTTAACACGTTCTTCCAATTCTTCTTTAGTATCGTCCGATTTAATATCACATTGTCGTTGATCAATAATTTCTCCCGTATCCATGCCACTATCTACATAATGAACCGTTGAACCAGTAATCTTATCACCGCTATTAAATGCTTGTCCTATAGCATCTTTCCCCTTATATTTCGGTAACAATGATGGATGAATATTTAAAATTTTACCTTCGTATGCTTCTAATAAGTCAGGACCAATTAATCGCATATAGCCAGCAAGGATAATCCATTCTACTTCTTCGCGTTGTAACAACTTAATTACATGTTGTTCATAGGCTGCTTTTGATTCGAAATCTTTAGGTTCATTAATATTGACAGCTACTTTTAATTGTTCAGCACGTTTGACGCAGTATGCATCGTGATGATCAGTATATAAAGATGTAATTTCTATATTATTGAGTTCCCCTTTATCTGCGCATAATACAATATTTTCGAAATTACTACCTGAACCAGATGCAAATATTGCTACTTTAGCCACTACTCTACCCCCTCAAGATGAATAGGCGTGTCTTTGTCTTCAATAATTTCACCTATTTCGAAAGCAGCTATACCCTCTTGTTTTAAAATATCAAGTGATTGCGCAACATCTTTTTTATCGATTATGACAGTGAAGCCAATCCCCATATTAAAGACATTGTACATTTCTTTAGTATCTATATTGGCTTGTTGTTGTAGCCAATTAAATACGTTTGGTGTTGGAAATGCTTGTGTATCAATGTTAGCTGCTAAACCTTCTGGTAACCCACGTGGAATATTCTCATAAAAACCACCACCAGTGATATGATTCATTCCTTTAATTTGAACAGCTTTTTTTAGAGCAAGAATAGGTTTTACATATAGCTGCGTTGGTGCTAGAAACGTTTCTAAGTACGAACGACCATCAAAGTCATCATTTAAATCAACCCCTGATTCTTTAATTAATTTACGTACCAAACTATAACCATTAGAGTGAATACCATTTGAAGCTAAACCAATAATGGCTTGTCCAGCTTCAATCGCTGAGCCATCAATGTATGCGTCTTTCTCAACTGCACCCACAGCAAACCCAGCAAGATCGTACTCACCTTCGTGGTACATCTCACCCATTTCTGCCGTTTCACCACCAATAAGTGCAGTATTTGTTTCTTCACAACCATCACTGACGCCTTTTACGATTTGTTCAATCACTTCTGGGACAACTTTATTTGTTGCAATATAATCTAAAAAGTATAGTGGTTCCGCACCCGTAGTTAAAATATCATTCACGCACATTGCAACCGCATCTATACCGATTGTGTCATGTTTGTCATGATCAATAGCCAATTTCAATTTAGTCCCTACACCATCTGTGCCAGAAACTAAGACGGGTGCTTTCATATTTAATTGCGATAAATCAAAAGTAGCACCAAATCCACCTAAACCACCTAATACTTCTTTACGCATCGTACGTTTCACATGACTGGACATTCTCTCTACTGCTTCATAACCTGCGTGAATATCAACACCTGATTGTTCGTATGCTTTAGACATGAATATTACCCTCTCTATCAAAGTAGTGTTTATGATTATTGATATAATCTTGTTGACGTTGACTTAAGTTCTTATAATATTTCTCTTCATAATCAAACAGTCCTGCTGGATAGTCACCTGTAAAGCTCTCTACACATAATCCGCTATATGGTGCATCATAATCCAACCCAATTGACTCGATTAAACCGTCTACACTTAAATAAGATAGCGAGTCTGCACCGATATAATCACAAATTTCTTCAGGTGACTTGCTTGCTGAAATAAGTTCGGCAGTCGTTGAAACATCAATTCCGTAAAAGCTAGGAAACATAAATTCTGGTGAAGCAATTCTGACATGCACTTCTTTAGCTCCAGAATCTTTTAACATTCTGACAATACGCTTGCTCGTTGTGCCACGTACAATTGAATCGTCAACTAAAACAATGCGTTTTCCTTCTACGATATCTTTAACTGCTGATAATTTAACGCGAACACCTTGTTCCCTTAACTCTTGTGTCGGTTGAATAAATGTGCGAGCAACATATTGATTTTTTACTAAGCCCATTTCATAAGGTAAATGACTTTCTTCAGCATAGCCACTTGCCGCTGATAATGAGGAGTTGGGTACACCGATGACCATATCTGCATCTGCAGGGCTTTCTTGTGCTAATTTCTTTCCAGATGCTTTGCGTACTGCGTGGACATTTTTACCCGCGATGGTTGAATCAGGTCGCGCAAAATAAATGTATTCCATCGCTGATATAGCTGTATTCGTATGACTTGTATATGATTTAACCTCAATACCTTCATCGTTAATCACAACGTATTCTCCAGCATGGATGTCTTGCACATATTCTGCACCTAATACATCAATGGCACATGTTTCACTAGCTAAGATGTACGTACCGTCTTGCATTTTGCCAACGACTAACGGACGAATCGCATTAGGGTCAACAGCGCCATATAATGCATCTTTAGTAAGAATTGCAAAGGTGAAGCCACCTTTAATTTGGCGTAAACTTTCTTTTAATGCTTCTTCAAAAGTGGGTGCCTTACTTCTACGTATTAAATGCATAATCACTTCAGTGTCGGATGACGAATGGAATATCGCACCGTGTTTTTCCAAATATTGACGCAATGTCTGTGCATTAATTAAATTACCATTATGGCAGATCGCAACACTCATATCGTAAAAGTGATACAAAAATGGTTGTATATTTTCAATACCTTTATTACCTGAAGTCGCATAGCGAACATGGCCAATCACGTTGTGACCATCTTTAAGTTGATCCATTTGGTCACCTTTAATTGCTTCTGTTAACAATCCAAGACCACGTTCACCTTTTAAAACTTCTCCATCTGATACAACGATACCTGCACCTTCTTGACCACGATGTTGCAAACTGTGAAGTCCCATATAAGTCAATTGAGCGGCTTCTGAATGATTCCAAATGCCGAATACACCACATTCCTCGTTTAATCCACTGTAGTTAAACATTGTGCAATTGCTCCTTCCCAACTTTCTTTAATTTCTGAGACTTTTTCAACAATCGAACTTTGAGCATTCGTTACTTTAAATTCATCAACATCTGTTAATTGACCAATTTCTATAGCATCGTCAATATTTAAAGTCTGACCTTCTTTAACAGCAATAATGTATCGACCTTGCGTTTCACTAAACAATTGTGCATCTGTAAGATCAACTGAAGCTTCTAACCCTAAACTGTAGTGTGCACTTAAGCGTGCTAAAGTGATTAATAAACCACCTTTACCTACTGTTTGCACGTGTGAAGCCACGCCATTTCGAATCGCATTTTTAACCGCTTCTCCTTTAGCAACTTCATCACTTAAATCAATCGCTTCAAATTCATGATTCACTTTACCGTACAATAATTTTTCAATTTGACTACCGCCAAAGTCATCTCTTGTTTCACCAACTAAATACAATTTATGACCAGCTTCAGGGTGGAAGTCATTAAGGTAATCAATATCTTCAATTAATCCAACCATTCCTACGACAGGCGTTGGGAAAATGGATGTGCCACGTGTTTCGTTATAAAGAGAAACGTTACCTGAAACAACTGGTGTTTTTAATACTTCACACGCTTCTGACATGCCCTTCGTTGAATCAATCAATTGTTGATAGATTTCTTTCTTTTCTGGTGAACCATAGTTTAAGCAGTCTGTCATAGCTAGTGGTGTAGCACCTACAGCAATTAAATTACGATACGCTTCTGCAACGACCATTTTTCCGCCCTCATACGGTTGGTTAAATACGTAACGTGCTTCACCGTCTATCGTAGATGCAATAGCTTTATTCGTACCTTCTACACGAACAACTGATGACTGTAGTCCTGGTTTGATAATCGTATTTGCACCAACTTGTTGATCATATTGTTCATATAAATAATGTTTAGAAGCAATTGTTGGGTGTTTTAAAAGTTTTTCAAAGACATCTTGAACATGGATTGAACTATAGTCATTTTTTGATGTGTTGTATTCTTTTTCTTCACCCTCTAGCACATAAACCGGTGCTTCATCTGCAAGAGATTGCACAGGGATATCTGCAAATAGCTCATCTTCATATTTAAGTACGAAGCGGTCAGTGTTCGTTACTTTACCAATTACCGCACTATCTAATTCGTGTTTTTCAAATAAATCTAAGAATTTTTGTTCAGTACCTTTTTCAACGACTAGTAACATTCGTTCTTGCGTTTCAGAAAGCATCATTTCATAAGGTGAAATACCTGGTTCACGTGTAGGCACTTTATCTAAATGTAATTCTAGACCGCTGCCACCTTTAGCTGCCATTTCTGATGATGAAGATGTTAAACCAGCGGCACCCATATCTTGAATACCAACTAATTCGTCGAAAGTAATCGCTTCTAATGTTGCTTCCATAAGTTTTTTACCTACAAATGGATCCCCAATTTGAACTGACGGACGTTTACTTTCACTTTCTTCAGTCAACTCTTCAGACGCAAAAGTGGCACCATGAATACCATCACGACCTGTTTTGAGACCTACATATATAACCGAGTTACCTTCACCTTTAGCAGTTCCTTTTTGGATCATGTCATGATCAATCACACCGACACACATAGCATTGACTAACGGATTACCATCATAGCGATCATCAAATTCAATTTCTCCAGCTGTTGTTGGAATACCGATACAATTACCGTAACCGCCAATACCACGAACAACACCTTTAAGTAAACGTTGGTTTTGTTTCACTGACAATTCACCGAAACGCAAGCTATTTAATAAATTAATAGGTCTAGCTCCAATTGATACAATATCTCTAATGATGCCACCTACACCTGTTGCAGCACCTTGATAAGGTTCAATAGCAGATGGATGGTTATGTGATTCAACTTTAAACACAACTGCTTGGTTGTCTCCTATATCTACTACACCTGCACCTTCACCAGGTCCCATTAAGACATGTTCACCTGTTGTCGGAAATTGCTTTAAGAATGGTTTAGAGTGTTTATAAGAGCAATGTTCACTCCACATAACTGAGAAGATGCCTACTTCTGTAAAGTTAGGTTCTCTCCCTAATATTTCACACACTTTGTTATATTCCGCGTCACTTAAGCCCATATCTTGATACAATTTTTCAAGCTTACTTTCTTCAATACTAGGTTCGATAAACTTAGACATTTTGTTCCCTCCAACAATTTACCATTGCTTCAAATAATTTCACACCACTATCAGTTCCAAGAATTGTTTCAAGCGCACGTTCTGGGTGAGGCATCATACCACAAACATTACCTGCTTTATTAACAATCCCTGCAATATTTTCATGAGAGCCATTTGGATTATCTTCATAAGTTAAGATAATTTGATTATGCTCAATTAATTCATCATATATATCATCTGTACAGTAATAATGACCTTCACCATGTGCAACCGGATAAACGACAATTTCATTCTCACCATATAAATTTGTAAAAGGTGTTTGATTATTGGCAATTTTTAGACTTTCATTTCTGCTAATAAATAAATGAGAATCATTATGAAGCAATGCACCTGGTAATAAACCAATTTCTGTAAGAATTTGGAATCCATTACACACACCAAGAACCGGTTTACCTTCACTTGCTAGACGTTTCACTTCACTAATGATAGGTGCTACACTTGCCATTGCGCCTGAGCGTAAATAGTCACCAAAAGAAAAACCACCTGGAATAAGTACGCCATCGTAACCTTCCAATGATGTCTCACGATAGTCAACATATTCTGCTTCAGCACCTGTCTTAATCGCTGCATTGTACATGTCTCTATCACAATTAGATCCTGGGAATACGAGAACTGCAAATTTCATCTTATGCATTCTCCTTTTCATCAACGATTTTATAACTATATTCTTCAATTACAGTATTAGCGAATAACTTCTCACTTAAAGTAGTAACGATATTATCAACCGCTTCATCAGTTGCTTCATCAACCGTCATGTATAACACTTTACCTACTCGAATATCATTTACTTGTTTATAACCTAAATCATGTACAGCTCGATTTAATGCTTGTCCTTGCGTATCTAATACTTGTGGTTGTAATGTAATGTGAAGTTCAATCGTTTTCATTATTTTAGTTCCTCCAATTTATTTAAAAATGTTGTATATGTGTCAATAAGTGAACCTGTATCATTTCGATAGACATCTTTGTCAAAGTTAGTGTCAGAATGTTTATCCCAAATACGACATGTATCAGGAGAAATTTCATCAGCTAGTAAGATTTTACCGTCAGATGTCTTACCAAATTCGATTTTGAAATCCACCAATCTTAAATCCATTTCATTCATAAGTTCTATTAATACTTTATTGATATCTTTCGCCATCGTTTTCAATGTTTCAATTTCACTATCATTCGCAATGTTTAACAGTTTCACATGATCATCTGTAATTAAAGGGTCGTTCAAGTCATCATTTTTATAGAAAAATTCAACTAAAGGGGCTTCAAATTCATGACCTTTATTAAAACCTAAGCGTTTGGTAATTGAGCCTGTTGCAATGTTACGAACCACCACTTCTAATGGGATAATAGTCACTGCTTCGACTAATTGCTCCGTTTCTGAAAGTTGTTTAATAAAGTGACTTTTAATTCCATGTTGAGCTAAATAGTCGAATATTATAGCGGTAATTTGATTATTTAATCGACCTTTACCTTCCATTTTGTCTTTTTTTGCACCATTACCAGCCGTAACTTCATCTTTATACTCAACTCTCAATTGACCTTCTTTGTCTGTTGAGAAAATTCTTTTCGCTTTCCCTTCATATAATAGCGTCATTAACTATTCTCTCCCTTCAAACTGTTTGAGCATGTCTTTCTCAGTTTCATTTAAATCATTCGTCAAAATGGTCATATGTCCCATTTTACGGTCAGGCTTGCGTTCTGATTTGCCATAAATGTGCACATGCCATTCAGGATGACTTGAAAACTGTTCTTCTAATAAATCTAAGTCTCGTCCTAACAAATTCATCATGACTGCTGGTTTTAAGATTTCGATTTGTTCTGGTAGCTTTTGACCTGTAACAGCAAGAATATGCGTATCAAATTGTGAATAATCACAGGCTTCAATAGAATAATGTCCTGAATTGTGTGGACGCGGTGCGATCTCATTTACATACAAATGATTTGATTTATCGATAAAGAATTCAACTGTGAATGTACCTACAAAATGAACTTGATCAATAATCTTATTCACTTCAATTCTCGCTTCTTGTTCCTTGTCAGTTCGTGCAGGCACAATGGTTTTAAACAAAATCTGATTACGATGTTCGTTCTCTTGTAGTGGGAAGTACGTAATTTGTTTGTGATTGCCAATGGTAACTGTTAACGAAACTTCAAGTGAAATATCAAGATATTGTTCTGCTACACACTCTTGATTCTTAATAAGTGCTCTAGCTTCTTGGAGCGCTGTTTCATCTTTAACTAAGACTTGTCCTTTGCCGTCATATCCACCAAATCGCGTTTTGACTATAAATGGATAGCCTAATGTATGAATAGCGTCATTTAAATCTTCTTCACTTTTTATAGATAAAAATGGAACAATTTTAGAACCAGCTTGTTCTAATGTTTGTTTTTCAGTCAATCGGTCTTGCAATAATTGAATTGCTTGATAGCCTTGAGGAATATTGAATTGTTGCGTTAAGCGATTAAGTTGCTCAGCAGAAATATTTTCAAACTCATAAGTAATGACATCAGATTTTTCGCCAAGTTCATGTAACGCTTTTTCATCGTCATAAGCAGCAGTGATAAATTCATGAGCAACAGGTTTACATGGACTGTCAGGGTTAGGATCTAAACAAATGACTTTGAAACCCATTTTCTGTGCTGATTGAGCCATCATCTTACCTAATTGACCTCCACCAATAATGCCAATAGTGTCACCGAACTTTAATTTATTGAAGTTCATTTTGCATTTCACCAACTTTATCTACTAGACTTTGCTCATATTGTTCTAAATGATGACGAACTGTTTCGTTGCCAATACTTAATATTCTTGCAGCCAATATGCCAGCATTTTTAGCACCTGCCGTTCCAATTGCAGTTGTAGCTACTGGAATACCACCAGGCATTTGAACAATTGATAATAATGAATCCAGACCTTTTAAACTTTTCGATTCTATTGGTACACCTATCACAGGTAATGTTGTCATTGATGCAACCATTCCCGGTAAATGCGCTGCGCCACCTGCTCCAGCAATGATGACATCATAGCCATTTTTCTGTGCTTGACTGGCAAATTCATACATTAATTTTGGCGTACGATGTGCCGAAACCACTTTCTTATCGTACGGTATTTCGAATTCGTCTAACATCGCACAACTTTCTTGCATAATCTTCCAATCTGAAGAACTACCCATAATTACCGCTACTTTCACGTTGTACACCCTTTCAAAAGTTTGAAATTTAGATACGATTAGTTGTATATTACAGATATAGCATAACAATCATGCGATGCTTTTTCAATTAAAAATCGAACTTTAACTTAATTTTTATCTTTAATTTACGTCTTTTGGCTATCAATTGACGAGAATACAGTTTTAAAGTTAAGGTATAGTTATGATTAAAACAAACAAGGAGGAATTTTTTGTGGTTGCAAAAATTTTAGATGGGAAACAAATTTCTAAGGACTATAGACAAGGTTTACAAAATCAAGTCGAAGCATTAAAAGAAAAAGGTTATACACCAAAATTATCAGTTATCTTAGTTGGTAATGATGGTGCAAGTCAAAGCTATGTAAACTCTAAAAAGAAAGCTGCTGAAAAAATCGGCATGATTTCTGAAATTGTTCATTTAGAGGAAGATACTTCTGAAGAGGATGTATTAAAAGAATTAGATCGTTTAAACAATGATGATTCAGTTAGCGGTATTCTAGTTCAAGTACCACTTCCTAAACAAGTAAGTGAACAAAAAATCTTAGAAGCGATTAATCCTGAAAAAGACGTTGATGGCTTCCACCCTTCAAATATCGGTAAATTATATATTGATGAGCAAACTTTTGTTCCATGTACACCATTAGGTATTATGGAAATTCTTAAACATGCTGATATTGATTTAGAAGGTAAAAATGCGGTTGTAATTGGCCGTAGCCATATCGTTGGTCAACCAGTATCTAAATTATTATTACAAGCTAACGCTACTGTAACTATCTTACATTCACGTACTAAAGACATGCATAGTCATTTAAAAGACGCTGATGTCATTGTTAGTGCTGTAGGTCAACCAGGCTTAGTTACTAAAGATGATGTTAAAGAAGGCGCAGTTATTGTTGATGTTGGTAATACGCCTGATGAAAATGGTAAATTAAAAGGTGACGTAGAGTTTGAAGAAGTTAAAGAAATTGCTGGAGCTATCACACCAGTTCCAGGTGGTGTTGGCCCATTAACAATCACTATGGTGCTTAACAACACACTATTAGCTGAAAAAATGCGTCGTGGCATTGAATAAGAAGGCTTCACTTTGACTTAAGTCTTATGTTATTAGAATAATTAAATTGAAATGGCTAGGACATCATTCCTAGAGAAATAGCCAGTCAATGCGTTTTAACAAACGCATTGACTGGTTTCTTTATTTACAATACGGAGTATTGTTGGCTTGCTTGCCCAACGTGCTTTGCTTGTAGAAACTGATTAAATCAGTTTCTCTGTGTTGGGGCCCTTCTTATGGGACAGCTTCAGCCTGTAGTCCTCTAAAGGCGATCTTAGATAGATAATCACTCACATAAGTTGCTTCGCGTTCCTGGGGTGCTGTTTCTAAAGTAGCTCTTGGATGGATTTTCATTTCACTTAAGTTGAGACGCTTGCCTAGAGGGCTGGGTCGTAAAGAAATTCTTAAAAAAATTAAGGCACACTCATATAATTTAGTAATCATTTCAACACTAAATTAAAGAGGTGCCTTATATATTAGAAACTACACTATAAAATAATTATACGTCTTGCATTAATCCAGTAATGTAGCATGTCTTAGCATCCATTATTCTTATTAAACTGTAACACTTAATTTTGGTACGAATGTTTCATAATGGATGTGACTTTGATCCACATCTAATGCTTTTAATACTTCAATTACAGATTGAATGAACTTAGCACCGCCACATACATATACTTCAGTATCATTGCTTAAATAGTTTTCAAGATAGTCTTTAGTTAAATAGCCATTTTTTTCTCTATCATAAAGTTCATAATTTGCTTTGTCTGATTTTTGGCTAATAGCTTCTAAATGTGAAGTGAACGGTGTATCGTTAATGTCCCCAGTAACTTGAACAAATTGAGCTTTGCTGTCTTTAGCTACTACTTCATCAAACATAGAAACTAGAGGTGTAACACCGATACCTGCACCAATAAATAGTTGTGGTTTTTCTGGATTTGCAACTGCAAATGGACCAACTGGAGCAGACAAGTTAATTGTGTCCCCTTCTTTTAATTCATCATGTAAGATAGTTGAAACTTCACCTTCATGATTAGTAGTTACATCACGTTTAACAGCAAATGTTAAACGTTCTTTTTCTCCTGATACGATTGAGTAATGACGTTTTGCGCGATAAGGTAATTTTTCACTACTTACGTCAACAGTGATATATTCACCCGGTGTGAATTGACTTAAATCATAATCAGTAGATTTAACTGTGAATGCTTTAATATCTGAAGACAATTGTTCAATTTTTTCGATTTCAAAAGGTTTGAAACCATCCCAAAGCATTTCAGCATAAATATCTTTTTCTACTTGAATAAACACATCAGCAATTTCTTGGTAAGCTTTTTTCCAAGTTTGAATAATAGGATGATCATCTTCAAGACCTACAACAGCTTTAATTGCTTCGATTAAATTTTCTCCGACAATATCGTAACCTGCAGGTGGAACTTGTAAAGCACAATGTTTATAGGCAATTTCTTTAACAACTGGCATGATATTACCTAAATTATCAATATTCACTGCTGCTGCTAAAACACTTTGTGCTAATGCAGTTGATTGGAACCCTTTCTGTTGGTTCGTTTGGTTAAACATATTTTTCAATTCTGGATGTTGGTTGAACATTCTATTGTAAAAATATGATGTAATCTCAGTGCCTTTGTCTTGTAATACTGGTACTGTTTCTTTAATAATGCCTTTTTCTTTTTCATTTAACATGAAAAGTCACTCCCATTTAGTTAAATATTTCAAACCATTTCTTAATTCATTCTATTTCAAAATTGAGATTTTTTAAATCAAATGTACTTAAATTCACAAAACGTTCATTTTACATAATCTTAATATATATTTTTCTTCTTATCATTTAAATTCGTAAAATAATACGATATATTAAGACTATAGTATGATGTTTATTGTCAGAATATATTGTATAGTTTAATTAAATTACTCAATGACTTTATTTTAACGGAGGTTAACTTAATGAATAAACTAATCCAGTCACTTTCAGCGCTAGGCGTCTCCGCAACTCTAGTTACCCCCAACTTAAGTGCAGAAGCTACTACAAATCACTCTCCTGAACTTAGAGGCGTGAATGATATTGTAATTGAAAAAGGCCAAAACTATAATCTACTTAATGGAATTAGTGCCTATGATAAAGAAGATGGCGATTTAACGCATAAAATTACTGTTGATGGTCATGTTGATACTTCTAAAGTAGGTAAATATAAAGTCAAATATAACGTCATTGATTCAGATGGAGCTAAAGAAACTTCTACGCGATACATAGAAGTTAAGTAATGATGACAATTTTGAGATGAGATGAAATGTCTCATCTTTTTTTATGTCTAGAACCCTTGAAAACACTGAAAATGATAACGTTTCTCAACTACATGCGTATTTCACTTAAATTTGTCATTTTTCACAGAATAGACACATAATTTTAACAAATCTTACATTCCCCGTCATTCCTATTGTTGCTAGTTGTTTCCTATATATATTTATAATTTTTTTTGGATAAGTACTTGTAAATATCGCGTAATAAACTAAAATTAATGATAAGCCCTACATTTGTAGTATTAGGAGGTCAAAAAAGTGTCAAAATTTAAGTCTTTGCTTCTAATGTTCGGCACGCTAATTTTACTTAGTGGTTGTTCGAATGTAGAAGTATTTAATGCAAAAGGGCCAGTAGCAAGTAGTCAGAAGTTCCTGATTATTTACTCAATCATCTTCATGCTTGTTATTGTTGCTGTTGTACTTACCATGTTCGCTATTTTTATTTTCAAGTATAGCTACAATAAAAACAGCGAAACTGGTAAGATGCACCACAATTCTTTAATTGAAACAATTTGGTTTGTGGTACCTATCATTATCGTTATTGCTTTATCTATTCCAACAGTTAAAACTTTATACGATTATGAGAAACCACCAGAAAGTAAGGAAGATCCAATGGTTGTATACGCAGTAAGTGCTGGATACAAATGGTTCTTTGCTTATCCAGAACAAAAAGTAGAAACAGTGAATACATTAACTATTCCTAAAAATCGTCCTGTAGTCTTCAAATTGCAAGCTATGGATACGATGACAAGTTTCTGGATTCCTCAATTAGGTGGTCAAAAATATGCCATGACTGGCATGACAATGAATTGGACTTTACAAGCCGATGAAACAGGTACTTTCAGAGGACGTAACTCTAACTTCAATGGTGAAGGTTTCTCTCGCCAAACGTTTAAAGTTCACTCTGTAGACCAAAGTGAATTCGATTCTTGGGTTAAAGATGCTAAGAGCAAGCAAACACTTAGCCAAGATGAGTTTGATAAACAACTCTTACCAAGTACACCTAATAAAGAATTGACATTCAATGGTACGCATATGGCATTCGTTGACCCTGCAGCTGATCCAGAGTACATTTTCTACGCTTACAAACGTTATAATTATGTTCAAAAAGATCCTAACTTTGTAGCTGAAGAAGACTTGTACAAAGATGTTACTGATAAACCACAGAAACCAGCTCGTAAGGTTCAAATCACTAACGCTAACTATAAGCGTCATGGTATGAAACCTATGATTCTTGGTAACAATGATCCTTATGATAATGAATTCAAGAAAGAAGAGGATCATAACGCTAAGGAAATGGAAAAAATCAGTAAAAGCGCGAAAGACGAAAATGCGTCTAAATTTGGTAGCAAAGCAGACAATGATCATGGAGGTGGACATTAATGAATTTTCCATGGGATCAATTACTCGTTAAAGGTAACTGGATGATTACAATGGCACAAATCGGTGCGCCATTCCTAGTTATTGGTTTAATTGCAGTAATTACTTACTTCAAGTTATGGAAATATCTTTACAAAGAATGGTTCACATCCGTAGACCATAAAAAAATCGGTTTAATGTATTTAATTTGTGCTGTACTTATGTTCGTCCGTGGTGGTATTGATGCGTTACTTTTACGTACACAATTAACAATTCCAGATAATACTTTCTTGGAATCAAACCACTATAACGAAATCTTCAGTACGCACGGCGTTATCATGATTATCTTTATGGCTATGCCATTCATTTTTGGTTTATGGAACGTAGTTGTTCCACTACAAATTGGGGCTCGTGATGTGGCGTTCCCAGTTATGAATAACATTAGTTTCTGGTTATTCTTTGTTGGTATGATTTTATTCAACCTTTCATTCATTATTGGTGGATCACCAGCAGCTGGTTGGACAAACTATGCACCATTAGCTGGTGAATTTAGTCCAGGCCCAGGTGTTAACTATTACCTAATCGCTATACAGATTTCAGGTATTGGTACATTAATGACTGGTATTAACTTCTTTGTAACAATACTTAGATGTAAAACACCAACAATGAAATTCATGCAAATGCCAATGTTTACTGTAACTACATTTATTACGACTTTAATCGTAATTCTTGCGTTCCCAGTATTCACAATTGTACTTGCATTAATGACAGCTGACCGCATTTTTGGAACTGCATTCTTTACAGTTGCTGATGGCGGTATGCCAATGTTATGGGCAAACTTCTTCTGGGTATGGGGGCACCCTGAGGTTTATATCGTTATCTTGCCTGCATTTGGTATTTACTCTGAAATTATTCCAACATTTGCTCGTAAACGTTTATTCGGTCACCAAAGCATGGTGTGGGCAACTGCTGGTATCGCATTCTTAAGTTTCTTAGTTTGGGTTCACCATTTCTTCACAATGGGTAATGGTGCTTTAATCAACTCATTCTTCTCAATTTCAACAATGTTAATCGGTGTACCTACCGGAGTTAAACTCTTCAACTGGTTATTAACATTGTATAAAGGACGTATTACGTTCGAGTCACCTATGCTATTCTCATTAGCCTTCATCCCTAACTTCTTATTAGGTGGGGTTACTGGTGTAATGTTAGCGATGGCATCAGCTGACTATCAATATCATAATACTTATTTCTTAGTAGCTCACTTCCACTATACATTGGTTACTGGTGTAGTATTTGCCTGCCTAGCTGGTTTAATCTTCTGGTATCCTAAGATGATGGGTTACAAATTAAACGAAAAATTAAATGCATGGTGTTTCTGGTTATTCATGATTGGATTTAACGTATGTTTCTTACCACAATTCATTCTTGGATTAGACGGAATGCCTCGTCGTTTATACACTTACATGCCTTCTGATGGTTGGTGGTTATTAAACGTAATCTCTACTATTGGTGCATTATTAATGGCTGTTGGTTTCCTATTCTTAGTAGCAAGCATCGTATACAGTCATATCAAAGCTCCACGTGAAGCTACTGGAGATAACTGGGATGGTCTTGGACGTACTTTAGAGTGGTCAACTGCTTCTGCAATTCCACCTAAATACAACTTTGCTATCACTCCAGATTGGAATGACTATGATACATTTGTTGATATGAAAGAACATGGTCGTCATTATTTAGATAACCATAACTATAAAGACATTCATATGCCAAACAATACACATACTGGTGTGTTTATGGGTATATTCATGTTATTAGGTGGTTTCTTCTTAATCTTTGAAACGATCGTCCCTGCTATAATTTGTTTAGTAGGTATTCTTGGTTCATTAGTTTACCAAAGTTTCGTTCAAGATCATGGTTATCATATCCCTGCTTCTGAAGTTGCTGAAAATGAAGCTCGCTTAAGAGAAGCTCGTATTAAAGAAAGGGAGGCTGTAGGTCATGAGTCATGATACAAATACTGTTGATTCACGTACGCACGAAGGTCAATTAAATAAACTTGGCTTCTGGATTTTCCTTACAGCCGAATTCTCGTTATTCGGCACCTTATTTGCAACGTTATTAACGTTGCAACATGGTGGCGATTACGCAGGCAAAATGACAACTGAATTATTCGAGTTACCGCTTGTATTAATTATGACATTTGCCTTATTAATCAGTTCTTACACATGTGGTATTTCAATTTATTACATGCGTAAAGAAAAACAAAACTTAATGATGTTTTGGATGATTCTTACAGTACTTTTAGGTTTAGTGTTCGTTGGATTCGAAATTTACGAATTCGCTCACTATGTTTCTGAAGGTGTAACACCACAAATTGGATCTTATTGGTCTAGTTTCTTCATCCTATTAGGTACACATGGTGCCCACGTTTCATTAGGTATTGGCTGGATCATTTGTTTATTAATCCAAGTAGCTACACGTGGTCTTAATAAATACAATGCTCCAAAATTATTTATCGTAAGTTTATACTGGCACTTCTTAGATGTTGTTTGGATCTTCATCTTTACTGCCGTATATATGATAGGGATGGTGTATAGCGGATGAATACAATCGTAAAACATACAGTTGGCTTTATAGCCTCAATCGTCTTGACGTTATTAGCAGTTTTCGTAACTCTATACACAAACATGACATTCCATGCTAAAACAACAATCATCTTTGGCTTTGCATTTATTCAAGCTGCAGTTCAATTATTAATGTTCATGCACTTAACTGAAGGTAAAGATGGTCAAGTACAATCGTTCAAAGTTATCTTTGCGATTATCATCACATTAGTGACTGTTGTTGGTACGTATTGGGTTATGCAAGGTGGACATTCTCACCACTTATAATTTAATATTTATCTCACTAAAAGAACCTGTTATGAAACGCCTTAGCGTTTCAAACAGGTTCTTTCTTTATACTTTCATTTACTATCTTAGATAAGTTATCTTTATATTAAACCAATCATTATATAGGAGATGAATTGAATAATGCGTTTACCATTAATTATAGATACAGACCCAGGTATTGATGATGCAGCTGCATTAAGTGTCGCCCTATTACATCCATCTTTTGATGTTAAAATGATATCTACTGTTAACGGAAATGTTGGTATCGAAAAAACGACTGCAAATGCGCTAAAATTAAAAACTTTCTTCAACAGTGACGTACCCGTTCATAGAGGTGCTACAAAACCATTAATAAGTAAGGTTATTGATGCTAGTCATGTTCATGGAGAAAGTGGTATGGATGGTTATGACTTCCCTTCTATATCAATAAATCAATTAGCATCAACTAATTCAATAACTGCAATGAGAGATATTCTCTTACAAACAGACACCCCTATCACAATCGTTGCTCTAGGACCACTGACGAACATTGCTTTATTAATAAGTACATTTCCAGAAGTTAAAGATTTTATTAAGGAAATTGTCTTAATGGGTGGTAGCGCTGGACGAGGTAATGTAACGCCGCTTGCTGAATTTAATATTTATAGCGATCCTGAAGCAGCTCATATTGTGTTTAATAGTGGCCTCCCTATCACAATGATTGGCCTTGATTTAGCGCGACAATCTTTATTAACGCATGATTATCTAGCGTCATTCGAACATATGAGTCGAACAAGTGCAATGCTTTATCAACTCTTTCAACATTATAGAGAAAAGGATTTTGCTCAAGGGTTAAAATTATATGACGTCTTTACTGTACTCTATCTACTCGACACAGAAAGTTACGAAACACATCTGGCTGATGTACAAATCGAACTACAAGGCACACTGACTAGAGGTGCTACAGTTGTCGATTTTGATTCTCCATATCCAAACTGTACAATCGTTACATCAAGTTTAAATGATAACTACCTTTCCATATTCAAAAACACACTTAAATAAAAACTATGGGAGTGAAGAACGACTTCAATATGATTTCGTTTCTCCACTCCCAATTTATTTTTGGAATATTTTTATGTCCTTCCTATTATTAGGCCCTTCTCCAATAAGGATAACTAAAGTTGATAAAACTTAATTTAAAGGTCCTCTCACTCTAGCCAGCTAATATCGATATTATATAGCCCTATAGGTTAACGTTGCCTCAAATGCACGACTTTAGTTACTTCGTTTCATAAATATTTTGACCTAATAATTGATAGTAAATATGTGAAATCGTCGACTCATTGGATAGCTTAGCATTATCAACTTTATTAGTCGCTAATACAATAATGTAGTCTTTATTAAAGTACACAGTAAATATTTGACCAAAAAATACACCATTAATTCGATTGACTTGTGGTGTCGCATAGAATCCATATCTATATGACTCTGGGTATTTAGTACTTCCAATTTCTTGAAGCAATGAGGTTGTCACCGTTTGATTAAAAATATTGTTTTGCTGTAAGTCATTAACTAATCGTGCCATATCATGCGTAGACATGTATAAATTCCCAGCACCGTAGTATTGCTCTAAAATATTAGGTTTCATCTTTTTTAATTTATTATTTTTAACTTTATAACCCGTAGCCATATTCTCTTTAAAAGGCTTTTCATTAAAGAAAGCACTGTGTTCTAAGTGATAAGGTTCAGCTAAATATTTATAGTAATTTTCTACATAAGATTGATGTGTGACTGATTCGATAACCTGTGCTAATACTAAATAATTCGCATCATTATATAAATGTTTATGATAATACTTATTGTTGATCCCTCTTCTTTGAATATCGTGTACTGCTCCATCTAAACTTTTAGTATCTGGATTAGCACTAAATTTATATAAACCACTTCTATGTAACATTAAATCTTTCAGGGTAATGGTTTTATTTGTCTTGAACCAAGGTAGATATTTCGTAACAGAATCATTCATATTTATTTTGTTTGATAATTCTAAATGCTTGAGTATTAAGCCAGTAGTAAATTTTTGTGCTGAGCCAATTAAATACATCGTATTTGTGTTGTTCTTTTTCTTACTACCCAAATTTTGGTAACCGTAGCCTTTATCAAGCATTAACTTCCCATCTTTTAAAACTGTAATCGATCCATTAAAATGAACATTCTTTAAATATGTATTAATTTGTTTAATACTATGATCATCCGCTTGAACCGTTTTTAACTTAGGCGCCTTTTTGTGGTGTTTATCTCTATGTTCAATATAAGTCTTATTATCGTTCACATTATTATATGCACTATCTTTAATACTGTAATTAGTCACTTTAACGACAAATAATATGACGAGAAGCACTAATACGATTAATACTAAAATAAAAGCTATAATTTTTAATTTGTTATTTTTCATGAGGTCCCTCTTACATCTAAAATAGAAGCGTGTCTAAATCAAAAACTATTCTATCTATATTATTTTTTTATTCATTCAACATTTTATATTATATAACACAACATCATTGAATTCATCTTTCTTTAATCATACACGCATCATTTTTAAATTCATCATACTTTAGTATGATAAAGTATAGATTAATGCAACGAAATCTCTTTTTTTAATTTTATTTTAATTATGTAAATCTTGTATTAAAATTAAAGTTGTAATTTTCTCCAAAAAGTAATACAATTTAAGGCTATGAGAGTATAGAACATATTAATTCAATTCATTTTAACACCTTTGACTATAAACAAATTACGAAAACTAAAAACTTTATCTTTGATTTTTATGATTTTGCTTAAACAAGCACATAGTTGTGTTTATTTTTCGAATTATAAAATCACTTATAAAAGATAATATGTATAGGAGCAAATGCTATGAACCGATTTTTAAAATATTTTATGATGCTACTCACATTAGTATTAATCGTTGTTCCTGTAATTTTTATCATCAATTTGTACAAAACTTCTGAAAGTGCAATGCAAGACTCTTATGATAAGACTGATTCAAAACGTCAGTCGAGCATTCGAGAAGGTAAAGTAAATCCTTCTAAAGACGCCGTATCAATCTTATTCTTAGGTATCGATGATAATGAAGGTCGCCGAAAAAATGGCCAAACTACGGAACACTCTAGAACAGATTCAATGATTCTTTCTACCTTTAGTCCTGACAAACGTCAAATTCGCTTACTGAGTATCCCACGTGATACGATTAGCTACATTCCTAAAGTTGGTTATTACGATAAAATAACGCATGCACATGCTTATGGTGGTCCTGTAGCTGCAATGGATTCTGTCGAAGCTACTCTAAATGTTCCAGTTGATTACTATGTACGTGTGAATATGGATGCGTTTGTTGAAGCAGTAGATGAACTTGGTGGGATCTATTACGACGTTCCTTATGACTTAAATGAACCAAATACAGACGACAGTGGTAGAATTAAAATAAAAAAAGGATACCAAAAACTGAACGGTGACGAAGCGTTAGCTGTTGCAAGAACAAGACACCATGACTCTGACTTAAAACGCGGCGAAAGACAAATGGATTTAATTAAATTGCTATTCCAAAAAGCTAAAAGTTTAGATTCATACGATAAATTAGATGACTTAGTACAAATTGTCGGAAAAAATGCCAAACATAATTTAACCGCTTCTGAAATTAAATCACTCGCATCTATGTATTTATCTGATGACATTGAATTTAAAACATCTCAACTTAAAGGTGAAGATGATTACCTACAAAACATTTACTATTACAATCCGAGCGTAAGTAATATTATGAAATATTCAAATATATTGCGTTCTGATTTAGGACTATCTAAAATAACAGATAAGGATGATTTCTTAGATCAACGTGTAATTAAACATTACGGCACACTAGTACCACTTACACCTCTTGATCAGTCATTATTGAAAAATAATCAAAAAGATACATCTTCTACTGATGATAGTACTGAAAATACAACTGAAACACAGTCAACAGAAACAGATAATTCAAATTCATACGGTGGTTATGACCAAAATAGTCAGGGTACTACGCAAAACGATAATTACAATCAAACCAACAATTTTAATCAGACAAATCAATCCGATTCATTTAATAACAACCAAAATCAAACGAATCAATTATATTAATTGGGAGGATCACATACTATGTCACGTAAAACATATGAAAAAGCTGCTAACATTAACGGCATGTTCAATGTTTTAGAGCAACAAATTATTCATAGCAAAGACATGGCTTTATTCAGAAGTGAGTTCTTTTACGTAAACCACGAACATCGCGAAAATTATGAAGCCCTTTTAGTTTACTACGGTGAGAATTCAATTAACCCTATTGTAAATGGCGCATGTTATATTCTTGCCCTACCTGAAATTTTCAATAAAGTGGATGTTTTTGAATCAGATTTACCATTCTCTTGGGTCTACAATGAGAATGGTATCACCGAGACAATGCAAAGTATTAGCGTACCTCTTCAATATCTCATTGCTGCAGCATTAGAAGTGACTGATGTTAACATATTTAAACCTTCAGGCTACACAATGGGCATGAATAACTGGAATATTGCTCAAATGAGAATATTTTGGCAATATAGCGCCATTGTTCGCCAAGAAGCATTATAAAAAACGATATTCCTACTCCTTTTTACTTATTGTTTGTAAAAAGGAGATTTTTTCTGTATATAAATCAGATAGAATAACTTTATAATTTTTTTAATTTGAATTTTTTAAATTTTTAATAATTATATCTATAGGGGGCTTTGAAATGTTTGAAATCGTAAAAAATAAAGACATGTTATCAGATTGTTTTTACATAAGACAAGAAGTATTTGTAAAAGAACAAGGTGTTCCTTTGGAAAATGAATTAGATTCATTTGAAGAAAGTTCAACACATGTTATTGGGTATAATACAAATCATATGCCATTTGCATGTGCAAGGTTTAGACCATATAATGACGCTGCTAAAGTAGAGAGAGTTGCTATTCTAAAAGATTATAGAAAAGATGGATATGGTAAAACTTTAATGCACGCCATCGAACGTTTTGCGAAAGATCAAGGATATCAACAATTAGTATTAAATGCACAAGTACAGGCACAAGGTTTTTACGAGAAACTAGGTTATATGTCAACAGGCGACATTTTTATTGAAGAAAATATCGATCATATCAAAATGTATAAGAATATATAAACAGGGTACATTCAAATTACATGTATTATATGTAATTTTTTAATTTCGTTAACCTATTTGATAAATGTGCTTTTAATTATTAATTCTACCCCGCTAACCCCTTAGTAAATTCATAATTTGTTTAATATAAGTAAGAAAGTATTAAAGTTAGTTTACAAATAAGTTAAATCAAATCATAGCAAATTTTAAAATACTATAATGGAATTGTAACTATACTAATAACGAGGAGTAACAATATGACCAAAAAGTTTAATTTAAAATTTCCTTCCATGATTGCAATCACTTTATTTGGTGCTGCATTTACAACACAACAAGCACATGCAGCTGAAACGAATCAAAATTCTAATAACACAAATAATGTGATTGACGATCAACAAAATATAAAAAATGCTGAACAGGCTAAAAAAGAAGTAACGAATTCAGCACAAAATGTTTCAGGTGTACAAACATATCAAAATCCTGAAAATGTAAAAGCATCTGTTGCTACAGCAAGTAAAACATACGATGCTAAATTAGATAACTTAAATACAGTTGATACGTCATCACAAAATCAACAAGGTGCACAAAAACAAAATACAGCTAATACAAATACAGCAGATTCAAATAGTACGTCAGCTAAAGTTCAAAACAATGAACAACAAGCATCAACATTAAACAAAGTAGACCAAAAAGAGAATACGACTCAAACGCAAAATAATGTGAATACGAATAATCAAACATCACAAGCTTCTGTAAATGTTTCAGAAGTATCTGAACAACAAACAAATGAGCGTACGTCTGCGAATACAAACCAAGAAGCTACACAAGATGTTAAAAACCAAAATAATACAATTGATGAAAGTTCACAACAAACAGCACGTTTAACTTCATCAAATAAAAATAATACAAATCAATCAACTGTTACTCCAACTCAATCTAATCAAGCAGCTCAATCAAAGCAACAAACAGAGCATAAACAAACTAATACTGAGAACATTAGTACTTATAGTGATAACGCGACAAATGCTACGCAATCAAATGTAGCGCAAGCTAAATCGTCGAAAGTAGCTAATTCTGAAAATACAACAACGACAAAAGCTTCAACAAAAGCAACAACGAAAGCTTCAACGAATGCTACTCAAACGTCAGCAACACACAACGCGCAATCGGGTTATTCTGGATTTAGATCAGTTGGTGGCAAAGGTGGTTCAGCAACACCCGTAAAAACAGTAAAACGCTATGCTGCTAGAGCAACGACATCATCGTTACCAAAATATAAACCACAAGTTAGTTCATCAATTAACAATTATATTCGTTCAAATAACTTACAAGCACCTAAGATTGAAGAAAATTATTCATCATACTTCCCTAAATATGGCTATCGTAATGGTGTAGGTCGACCTGAAGGTATTGTAGTTCATGATACTGCTAATGATAATTCAACAATTGATGGCGAAATTAATTATATGAAAAATAATTACAATTCAGCATTTGTTCATGCATTTGTTGATGGCAACCGTATCATTGAAACTGCCCCTACTGACTACTTATCATGGGGTGCAGGTCCGCAAGCTAATAATCGTTTCATCAATGTTGAAATTGTGCATACACATGACTATGTTTCATTTGCTAAGTCAATGAATAACTATGCAGATTATGCTGCAACACAATTACAATATTACGGTTTAAAACCTAACAGTGCTGAGAATGACGGTCAAGGTACCGTATGGACACACTATGCTATCAGCCGTTTCTTAGGTGGCACGGATCATTCAGATCCACACGCTTATTTACAAAATCATAACTATTCTTATAACGAATTATATGATTTAATTAATGAAAAATATTTAATCAAAACGGGTCAAGTCGCACCTTGGGGTACAACTTCAAGTAATAGCGGTTCATCTAATACAAATAAAGGTGGCTCAAGTAATAGTGGTTCAACTACTACATCACCTAAATTAACTGTTAATGCTAATACTGGACTAGCTCAAATTAAAACAAATAATAGTGGCTTATACACAACCGTTTATGATGCTAAAGGTAAAGCTACAAATCAAGTGCATAACACTCTATCTGTTACTAAATCTGCTACACTTGGCAAAGACAAATACTATTTAGTATCTGACTATAATAGCGGTAAAGTATACGGTTGGGTTAAACAAGGTGAAATGATTTATAACACTGTAAAATCACCTGTAAAAGTTAACCAATCATACAATATTAAATCTGGTACTACATTATATACAGTACCTTGGGGTAATTATAATCAAGTAGCTGGAACGGTTTCTAAATCAAATACTGCACCATTTAAAGCAACAAAATCACAACAAGTAGGCCAATCCACTTATTTATTTGGTTCATTAAATGGTAAAAATGGATGGGTTAGCAAAGCTTTCCTAACTGATATAACTAAACCAACATCAGGCAGTAAAACACCAGCAGTAGACAACACATTAAAAGTGTCTAACCTTAAAAATACTTTAGGTCAAGTTTCTACTAAGAATAAAGGATCATATACAACTGTTTATGATAAGAACGCAAAAGCAAATGCTACGCTTGGTGGTAAGACGTATAACATCACTAAGAAAGCTACGTTAAACAATAAAGATTATTACTTAATTTCTGATTATAATGGTAATACTTCAAGAGGTTGGATTCCGGCTTCAGAAATTACTGTTAAGTCTTCAACACCTACCAAGACAACTGCCACTTATTACAATATTAAAGGTAATGCCAATATTTATGACACACCTTGGGGAACAGCTAAACAAGTTAAAGCTACAGTTCCATCTAGTGGCAAACAATTAAAATCAATTGATAACCTTAAAGTAGGAAATGAAACATACCTACATGGTGTAATCAATAATATTTGGGGTTGGATTAAATCAACTGATGTGCAACAAGCACCTAAAGTAAACGCTAAGATTGCAATGAATACAAAAGCTACTAAACCATCTACATCTTCAACACAAACAGTGTCTAAAGTAGCTCAAGTTAATGCAAATAACAGTGGTGCACACGCAACTGTTTATGATAAAACTGGTAAAAATGCGTCTAAATATGCAAATCGTACTTTCAATGTTTCTAAAGAAAAAACAGCTAATGGTAATACGTATGTGTTACTTCAAAACACGACACAAAATACACCTTTAGGTTGGTTTAATGTTAAGGACTTAAATATTCAAAATTCAAGTTCTGTACAAAAAACATCAGGCACATACAAAATTAATAATAAAAATAATGGACTTTACTCAATCGCATGGGGTACAAATCAACAACGTTTAGACAATAAAGACTTAGCTAATCAATCATTTAAAGTATCTAAATCTGTTGTTGTAGGCAATACATCTTACTTATATGGTACTGTTAATGGTAAAACAGGTTGGATTGCTAAAGATGACTTAACATCATCTAATACATCATCAAATACTGGTGAAAAGTATCAATATGAATTCATTATTAATAACTATAATGGTTTTTATTATGATGATCCTACCTCTGTAAAAGCAACTTCATTAAAAGCATTTAATGAACAAATTTTCCAAGTAACGAACCGTAAAGTCATCAATGGTAAAACTTGGTATTATGGTAAATTAAGCAATGGTAAGTATGTATGGATTAAAGATACTGATTTGAAGAAAGAATTAGTTAAATATTCAAAATCATATAGAACTTTAAATCAAGCTGTGTCACTTCAACAAAATGCTTATGGCGCACCTCCACAAGTTCAAAGAAACGGTTATGGTTGGTCTAATGCTACTTATAGTGAAATTAAAAATGCGATGAACCCTGAACGATTAGCTAAAGATGAAACACTTAAGTACCAATTCTTACGTTTAGATCGTCCACAAAACATTTCTGTAGCAAGTTTAAACCAATTACTTAAAGGTAAAGGTGTACTTGAGAATCAAGGACAAGCATTCAGTCAAGCGGCTGCCACTTCAGGTATTAATGAAATTTACTTAGTTGCACACGCGTTAATTGAAACAGGTAATGGTCAATCTCAATTAGCTAAAGGTGCTAATATTGTAAATAATTATGTTACTACTAAGAGTACTACAAAATATCACAACGTATTTGGTATAGCTGCATACGATGCTAATCCACTATACAGTGGCATTAACTATGCTAAACAAGCTGGTTGGAACTCAGTATCTAAAGCTATTATTGGTGGTGCTAAATTTATAGGCAAAGACTATATTAAAGCTGGACAAAATACATTATACAAAATGCGTTGGAATCCAGATCACCCTGCTACGCATCAATATGCAACTGATATTAACTGGGCTAATATCAACGCTCAATATTTAAAACAACTATACAGTGAGATTAAAGCAGTTGGTAAATACTTCGATATCACAAGTTATACTAAATAATGACATTCTTCAGTCAAATAACTGGAAGATAGAATGGTTAAAAAACTAGAAAAGTTAAGGCTGGGACATTTGATTTTGTCCCAGCCTTAATAATGTAAACGATCATTCTTCTACTATGCTCATAAATTAAGCCATAACGTTAAAATGATCTTCTAACAAGATTCATTAAAACGTTATGGCTTATTTTCTTAAATATATATATGACGGCTATTCAGTTTGTCTAATAACTGATTTAGACTTTGTATTTCCTCTTTACTTAGACATTGGCAACGTGCTTCTATTAATTCACATCTTGCAGTATTGATTTGTTGAATTAAATTACGCGCTTCTTCTGTTAGACATAAGTCTTTGCAACGTAAATCTTCATGTGATTGTTGACTTGTGATATAGCCTTTCTGAACTAATTTCTTAATCCATCTAGAAACAATAGATTGTTCTCTGCTAATCTTCATCGTTAAATCATATTGTGATAAACGATCAAAGCTATATAATATACGCAATAATTCTAGTTGATCATTTGTAATGTCCGTGCGTTGTCCAAATCGTCTGTTAACCAAATTCAGGTCATTATTTGTTAGTGTAATAAGTTTTTCTAGTTGATTATACATTGTTGTTCTACTCCACTTTTGTAATTGATAATACTATTATACTATGATTTTTTTATATGTCATGTACTTTCAATATTTTGTCACAATACATATCTCAATAATTCAATTTTAATTTCATTCAGTTTAACTCACCATTAAGGCAAACGTGAAATTTAACGAAACATTGCTTGAGCTTGACATTTCTATTGTTTTTTATAGTTCGGGTTATCTTTATTAAGGAAATAATTACCTGCATTTAAATAGCTTGCAAATGCAGACCACATGACATACGGAATTTGTAATAAACCTGCAATGCGATGTATTTTAAACATTGAAATTGTATTAACGACGACAGAGATAAACAACATCATACTTTCAATAAAGGCAATGCCTCTAACTTTCTTTTTAAAGTATAGTATTGACCATAAATAATTTAAGGCTAACTGACTATAGTGAGTCACTTTAATCTTAGTCGTCTGTTCATTATTTTTCGTAGTGAGTAAATAAGAAACGCCCATGAGTACATATAAGATTGGCCAAACAATTGGAAAAGCTTTTGTAGGCGGTGAAAATGGTGGCTTTCTAAATTGGTTATAATCCTCTTTTGATTCTTTCGCTATGACTCGACCAATGATACTCCCACCTAACATTGGATGTAACAATTTAAACGTATTTTTTAATATATTAATGGTAATCCTCTCCTTTTGCTTATTAACTTCCTCTTCCCTATTCAAAAAATAATATTCATAGTTGAAATAATTATCTTAAAATCAAATAAAATGTATATCAAAGGAGTCCTGGACATAAATACTATAATGCAGCTATTTTGCAAATTCGCAGTAGCAGACTGAACTGAGAAGGCGCTTAATACAAGCTTTTCTCAGTTCTAGTCATCCTTGCGGGGGGGGCCCCAACACAAAAAATCAAGAAAGTGATTTTACAAGCAAAGCAAGT
>NZ_JAFENV010000050.1:0-1568 GCF_016892225.1 Staphylococcus sp. GDY8P47P
TTAAGTGTATTTAATGCGGAGTTTACTTCTTGTAAATGAGCATTTAAATAAATGAAAACGAAGCAATATGAGAGCGATTGACTAAAATTTTGGTGGAAACATAGATTAAGTTATTAAGGGCGCACGGTGGATGCCTTGGCACTAGAAGCCGACGAAGGACGTTACTAACGACGATATGCTTTGGGTAGCTGTAAGTAAGCGTTGATCCAGAGATTTCCGAATGGGGGAACCCAGCACGAGTTATGTCGTGTTATCGACAAGTGAATTCATAGCTTGTCAGAAGGCAGACCCGGAGAACTGAAACATCTTAGTACCCGGAGGAAGAGAAAGAAAAATCGATTCCCTGAGTAGCGGCGAGCGAAACGGGAAGAGCCCAAACCAATAAGCTTGCTTATTGGGGTTGTAGGACACTCTATACGGAGTTACAAAGGAATATATTAGACGAATCATCTGGAAAGTTGAATCAAAGAAGGTAATAATCCTGTAGTTGAAAATATATTCTCTCTTGAGTGGATCCTGAGTACGACGGAGCACGTGAAATTCCGTCGGAATCTGGGAGGACCATCTCCTAAGGCTAAATACTCTCTAGTGACCGATAGTGAACCAGTACCGTGAGGGAAAGGTGAAAAGTACCCCGGAAGGGGAGTGAAAGAGAACTTGAAACCGTGTGCTTACAAGTAGTCAGAGCCCGTTAATGGGTGATGGCGTGCCTTTTGTAGAATGAACCGGCGAGTTACGATCTGATGCAAGGTTAAGCAGGAAATGTGGAGCCGTAGCGAAAGCGAGTCTGAATAGGGCGTTGAGTATTTGGTCGTAGACCCGAAACCAGGTGATCTACCCATGGTCAGGTTGAAGTTCAGGTAACACTGAATGGAGGACCGAACCGACTTACGTTGAAAAGTGAGCGGATGAACTGTGGGTAGCGGAGAAATTCCAATCGAACTTGGAGATAGCTGGTTCTCTCCGAAATAGCTTTAGGGCTAGCCTCAAGTGATGATTATTGGAGGTAGAGCACTGTTTGGACGAGGGGCCCCTCTCGGGTTACCGAATTCAGACAAACTCCGAATGCCAATTAATTTAACTTGGGAGTCAGAACATGGGTGATAAGGTCCGTGTTCGAAAGGGAAACAGCCCAGACCACCAGCTAAGGTCCCAAAATATATGTTAAGTGGAAAAGGATGTGGCGTTGCCCAGACAACTAGGATGTTGGCTTAGAAGCAGCCATCATTTAAAGAGTGCGTAATAGCTCACTAGTCGAGTGACACTGCGCCGAAAATGTACCGGGGCTAAACATATTACCGAAGCTGTGGATTGTCCGTAGGACAATGGTAGGAGAGCGTTCTAAGGGCGTTGAAGCATGATCGCAAGGACATGTGGAGCGCTTAGAAGTGAGAATGCCGGTGTGAGTAGCGAAAGACGGGTGAGAATCCCGTCCACCGATTGACTAAGGTTTCCAGAGGAAGGCTCGTCCGCTCTGGGTTAGTCGGGTCCTAAGCTGAGGCCGACAGGCGTAGGCGATGGATAACAGGTTGATATTCCTGTACCACCTAACATCGTTTTAATCGATG
>NZ_JAFENV010000050.1:1628-3181 GCF_016892225.1 Staphylococcus sp. GDY8P47P
CTCGAGTCGTTGATTTCACACTGCCGAGAAAAGCCTCTAGATAGATAATAGGTGCCCGTACCGCAAACCGACACAGGTAGTCAAGATGAGAATTCTAAGGTGAGCGAGCGAACTCTCGTTAAGGAACTCGGCAAAATGACCCCGTAACTTCGGGAGAAGGGGTGCTCTTTAGGGTGCAAGCCCAGAAGAGCCGCAGTGAATAGGCCCAAGCGACTGTTTATCAAAAACACAGGTCTCTGCTAAACCGTAAGGTGATGTATAGGGGCTGACGCCTGCCCGGTGCTGGAAGGTTAAGAGGAGTGGTTAGCTTCTGCGAAGCTACGAATCGAAGCCCCAGTAAACGGCGGCCGTAACTATAACGGTCCTAAGGTAGCGAAATTCCTTGTCGGGTAAGTTCCGACCCGCACGAAAGGCGTAACGATTTGGGCACTGTCTCAACGAGAGACTCGGTGAAATCATAGTACCTGTGAAGATGCAGGTTACCCGCGACAGGACGGAAAGACCCCGTGGAGCTTTACTGTAGCCTGATATTGAAATTCGGCACAGCTTGTACAGGATAGGTAGGAGCCTTTGAAACGTGAGCGCTAGCTTACGTGGAGGCGCTGGTGGGATACTACCCTAGCTGTGTTGGCTTTCTAACCCGCACCACTTATCGTGGTGGGAGACAGTGTCAGGCGGGCAGTTTGACTGGGGCGGTCGCCTCCTAAAAGGTAACGGAGGCGCTCAAAGGTTCCCTCAGAATGGTTGGAAATCATTCATAGAGTGTAAAGGCATAAGGGAGCTTGACTGCGAGACCTACAAGTCGAGCAGGGTCGAAAGACGGACTTAGTGATCCGGTGGTTCCGCATGGAAGGGCCATCGCTCAACGGATAAAAGCTACCCCGGGGATAACAGGCTTATCTCCCCCAAGAGTTCACATCGACGGGGAGGTTTGGCACCTCGATGTCGGCTCATCGCATCCTGGGGCTGTAGTCGGTCCCAAGGGTTGGGCTGTTCGCCCATTAAAGCGGTACGCGAGCTGGGTTCAGAACGTCGTGAGACAGTTCGGTCCCTATCCGTCGTGGGCGTAGGAAATTTGAGAGGAGCTGTCCTTAGTACGAGAGGACCGGGATGGACATACCTCTGGTGTACCAGTTGTCGTGCCAACGGCATAGCTGGGTAGCTATGTATGGACGGGATAAGTGCTGAAAGCATCTAAGCATGAAGCCCCCCTCAAGATGAGATTTCCCAACTTCGGTTATAAGATCCCTCAAAGATGATGAGGTTAATAGGTTCGAGGTGGAAGCGTGGCGACACGTGGAGCTGACGAATACTAATCGATCGAAGACTTAATCAATTTATTTCAAAGTTTTGCGAAGCAAAATCATTTACTTACTATCTAGTTTTGAATGTATAATCATTCTCTTGTCTGGTGACAATGGCAAGGAGGTCACACCTGTTCCCATGACGAACACAGAAGTTAAGCTCCGAAGCGCCGATGGTAGTTGGATTTACGTTCCGCTAGAGTAGGACGTTGCGAGGCTTACACGTTGGAGCATTAGCTCAGCTGGGAG
>NZ_JAFENV010000051.1:0-502 GCF_016892225.1 Staphylococcus sp. GDY8P47P
TTAATTGTATTCATATATCATTACTTCCTTTAGTATTCTTCTGGTAAAAGCATCACATAATAAAAAACGTCTACATCATCTTCTCGGATGACGTAGACTTTCTTAGGTAATGCATTTTGATTTTTTACATAGTTTGTATAGTGATATTCCAATTTGTATGCGGGTTGTTCTTGTTCATGTGTGATTGAGAGTATATTATCATCTTCTTGTAGTTTAAAAATGTGTAGGTAATCTGTCTGAGGTTGATTGTCCCGTTCTTTTACCATGTTCCAAAGTAAGATTTGAAGGTCTAGAGATAAGTGTTCACTAATGCCTCTTGTGATATATCGATTGATTTGCATACTATTTTCCTCCATTTTGCTTTTCTTTCATGATGTCAATCACTTCGTTAATGACTATAACAGATATTTGTGCCACTTTGATCCAATTATTCATGGTCATTCCCTCCTTCTCTTAGTAAATGACGTTCATCAATAATTATATTTTTAGTATCTGTGAGGTA
>NZ_JAFENV010000052.1:0-5593 GCF_016892225.1 Staphylococcus sp. GDY8P47P
TCTTCTTTAGTAGTTTCTACTTTAGTATCTTCTTGAGTTGGTTCTTCTTTAGTATTATTTTCATTTGTTATATCAGTTTGTTCAGGAAAGTCACTATTATTTGTAGTGTGCTCACTCGTTTGAACATCACCTTTTTGTTTAACACCATCCTCTTGTGATGACGTATCGTCACTTGCTTGTACTGATGTGTCTTCTGTATTATTTTCTGCTGCTTTAGCTTCTTGATTTCCAACACCAAATAATAAAGTAGCTCCTACTAATATTGATGCTGTTCCTACAGTGAATTTTCTAATTGAGTATTTGTTTAATTTGTTGGATAAAAAATCTACTTTTTTGTTAATTGGTCCTTGTCTTCTTTTACTCATAGCTTACCTCCTAATAATTAAATTATTCACATTTTAAAATGTAAACTACATATAATATTATATGCAAATACACTTCTATAATAATGCATTTTATCATTTAACACAACACTTTTAAAAATTTTTACAATAAAAAAGTAAATATTAGGTCATACAATAGATAGGTGTCTTTAATATTTTTAAGTCAATTCAATTAAACAAGTTATAATTATCTCCAAATGATATACAATCTTTCTCGTTAAATAAAAAAAGAGCGATATCTATCGCTCTTTAAACTCGTTTCTTCCTTTATAAATGTGTTTTTTAACATTATTACAATTTATTTTAAATGTTCATAAGGACTATTATTCACAAATGATACAATTTGGTCTACAAATAATTTTGCACGCAACTGAAATTGGTCATCATCAAGATATAATGTACCATCGTCAAGTTTACTGTAGTCTGAGTCATGTGTAGCAATTTGTGTGGGCACAGCGATACCTAATAAACTGCGTACAATAACACGTAAATGTGATAATGGTTCTGAACTTACGATACCTCCGCTATTACCGATTAATCCTACTGGTTTCATTTTGACATAATCCATATTGATATGATCTAATGCATTTTTTAAGATGCCAGAATATGAACCATGATAATTAGGAGTTCCAAGTACTAAGAAGTCTGCTGCCATTACTTTTTCTTGAAAATCTTTTATATTGGTTTTAATTTCATCGATAGACGGCGTTGTCCCAGAAAAGTCTAATTGATTTAATGGGCGTTCTGCTAAATCATAAATATCAACATCTAAATCATGTGTATCAAACTGTCCCACTAAATATTTAGCTAACGCATTTGTATGTGAGCCAACTTTGGCACTACCAACAATTATAAGTCCTTCCATTTCTACTATACACCTCTTAATATTAATTATTTTCTTCTTTCAATAACTTTGTTATGGCTTTTCCAACACCACTATTTTCATTTGTGTCCGTTACATATTTAGCAACTGCTTTAACTTCAGGCATAGCGTTTTCTACTGCAACAGGATAACCTACACGCTCTAGCATTGATACGTCATTCAAGTTATCGCCTAAAGCCATAACGTCTTTTAAATCAATATTTAATTGATTAGCAATAGACTCTAACGCGATTCCTTTTTGCGCGTCAAAATGTGTAATCTCAAGATTTCCGCGTGAAGATGATGAAATAGCTAAACTTGGAATAGCTGAAAGTTCTACTCCAATGGCATTAATTTTCTCTAAATCCGGATTAAAAGCTAACACTTTCATGATTAATTCGCCCGGGATATCTTCAATTTCTTCATAACTATTTACAACTTTTAATGTCCCATTATTTATGCGCTTTTGAATGCCTTGTTTAATCTTTTCAACATCCGCTTCTTGTCCTGCTTGTTTAGCAATATCTAAGTAAATATCTAAATCTTTGGTTGGATCTTCTGTATAAATCCCTCTATTAGTATAAATTTGATAATATACGTCATTTTTATCTAGAATTGATTTAATGCGTTCCACTAATTCATGATTTAAATTAGACGTATTCATAATATTAAATGATTCATCACGTACTTCTGCACCATTTAAACAAATATATGGTACGCTTAAATCTGTCTCAGCTACAGGTGTATTTGCCTCATAAAATGCACGACCTGTCGCAATGGCAACTGTTATCCCTTGTGATTGTGCATATTTTATTGCATCAACATTTTCTTGAGAAATTTCATGTGCAGCATTTAACAATGTGCCATCCATATCTGTTGCTATTAATTTAATCATACAGTTACCTCGTTTCATTCTCTTAATTAATTGCTATTTATCTTAAAAAAACATCTTAAAGTTAAAATTTAAAATCTCAACTTGAACACTTAATTCACGTGTATTATTTTAACAAATATAGCTCAATTTGTACGCTTACATGTTCGCTTTAGACTTCTTTAATCGTAGCTCACGGAAGAAGTTTCGTAATAAATCACCACACTCTTGCTCAAGTACGCCTTTAATAACTTCAGCTCTATGATTAAATCGAGATTCTTCTAATAGATTCATCAAGCTACCACTACATCCACCTTTAGGATCAGTAGCGCCGTATACCACTTTAGGAATTCTACTCATCACAATGGCACCGGCACACATGACGCACGGTTCAAGTGTCACATATAATTTGCATTCTTCTAAACGCCAACTTCCAACTACTTTTGAAGCACGTTCAATAGCGATATGTTCTGCGTGAGCCGTAGGAAGCTGCGCAGTTTCTCTTAAGTTATGTGCACTTGCTATGACTTCATTGTTTTTAACTATGATTGCGCCTATAGGAACTTCTCCAAGTTTTTGAGCTTTTTTAGCTTCTTCAATCGCTAATTTCATGTAATATTCATCATTTGCCATGTGTGTTATACCTCACTTATGATACAATACTCATTGTCTATTTTAACATTTGGAGATGTGATTATGAACAAACCATTTATCGCAATTGAGGGGCCAATTGGTGTAGGTAAATCTTCCCTAACTCATAAGCTTAGCCAGACATTAAATTACTATGAAGAAAAAGAAATAATTGATGAAAATCCATTTTTATCTGACTTCTACGATGATATTTCTAAATGGAGTTTTCAAACAGAAATGTTTTTCCTCTGTAATCGATATAAACAGGCAAAAGATATCGCTAAAATGACTCAAGGTGTTGTTAGCGATTATCATATTTATAAAAATAAAATTTTCGCTCGTAACACGTTGAGTAATAATGAATTTGATAAATTTGATCGCATTTTCGATATTTTAACTGAAGATCTTGAAATGCCTAACATGATTATTTTCTTAGATGCTGATTTGGATGTTCTGAAACAAAGAATAGCTCAACGTAATCGTAGTTTTGAACATCATATTGAGGATGACTATTTATTGAATCTCAAAGAAGATTATTTAACATTTTATAATGCCATGAAAAGCGAAGGCGCAAATGTCGTCTTAATTAATACAAGTGAAATTGATTTTGTTAAAAATGACTCAGATTATCAATCAATTTTAGAAAAAATAAGACCTATGATAGGAGCAATTGAACATGAATAATTATAAAGTACCTCAAAACGCAATAATCACCATTGCTGGTACCGTTGGTGTTGGGAAATCGACATTGACACAGGCTTTAGCTGACAAATTGAATTTTAAAACCTCTTTTGAAAATGTTGATCATAATCCTTATCTAGATAAATTTTATGATGACTTTGAACGTTGGAGTTTCCACTTACAAATCTACTTTTTAGCAGAACGTTTTAAAGAACAAAAACGTATGTTTGAATATGGTGGTGGATTCATTCAAGATCGCTCTATTTATGAAGATGTTGATATTTTCGCGAAAATGCATGAAGAACAAGGTACTATGAATGAAGATGATTTTAAAACATATTCTGAGTTGTTCAATGCAATGGTAATGACACCTTACTTCCCTAAACCTGATGTATTAATTTATCTTGAGTGCGACTACAATGAAGTAATTGAGCGTATCAAAGCACGTGGTCGTGATATGGAAATTAATACGGATCCTGAGTATTGGCAAAAGTTATTCAAACGTTATGATGACTGGATAAATAACTTTAATGCCTGTCCGGTCGTGCGCGTTAACATCAACGAATATGATATTCATGAAAACCTAGACTCTTTAGACCCAATTATTGATAAAATTGCTCATGTAATTAATACTTATCGCAAGGTAGATAATCGTTAACATAAACAAACGCTACACATTTCAAACTCTTTGTGTAGCGTTTTTACATTTTTATCTTATTTGTTTTCAATATATTGCTTTAAGACTTCGGGCACACTCACAGCTGTCTCTATTATCACATCAGCATCTACTAACTCTTCTTTTTTAGCTATACCAGTAAGCACACCAATTGCTAAACCTAATTCAGCATTAACCTTTGTTTTCATGTCGTTATTAGTATCTCCTACTATAACTACATCTTCAGGTTTGACATCATAAGAATCAAACAGTGGATTTAATACTGCTGGATTTGGCTTTTCCGCTGCATGTGATTCTGTGGAGATAACTAAGTCGAAAGCGTCTTTAGAATTGGTATCTTCAAGAAATTGCAATACTCCTTTTCGTGAATCACTTGTAACAATTCCAATTTTATAGCCGTCTTTTTTTAAAGATTGAATCATATCATACACACCATCAATCCAGTTGTTCTCTGGCACACGTGTATCAACAAGTTCCTGGCTCGTATTACGTGTCCAAGTTGAGACATCTTTACCAACAACGTTATTAAAAGCTTTAATCATTTCATCTAGTGACCCTGAACCCATTACAGAATCAGGAACGATTGCATTATCAAGAACACCTAATTGTCGATGTGCAACTTCTTTATTAGCTACTGAGAATTCATCTAAAAGACTATCCACTAATCTTATACCAATTTTCTCCCAACTCTTATCAAATTCTATTAAAGTCCCGTCTTTATCAAATAATATCCATTCCATTTTCATAACACTCCTGTGAATTATGATTATTAACTCTTCTATTGTAATACAAATTTTTATTTTAGACCCAATAGAATGATTTAATATTCCATCTACCAATTATTCAGTATATGTATCTGTTAGGCGTTTATCTTGATATATAACCATACCAGTTTTCAATTTTTTAAATCCAGCCTTTTGATAAAATTCTAAATTATCGATAGTTGAGATTAAATGGATACATGAAACTGACCCTATTTCCTTAAGAATGTGTTTAAACATATGCATACCAATTTGATTATTTTGTAAATCTTTATTAACAACTAAGTCATAAATAGCTGCATTGAATACACCATCTGATAATGCTCTAGCAAAACCAATGACTTTATTATCATAAATTGCTAAGACTACGTGCGTACTATTCTCGAAAATTTTTCGTATCTTATCTTTATCATGTTTTAACTAACCAACTGATTGATATGTTTCGTAAATTGAATCAATATAGCTTTCATCGAAATAAGTAATTAGTTTAAATTTCATTCAATCCCCCCAATCATCTTTATATTTTATTATACAAACTTATTCAATATCTTTTAAGTTTCAAAACTACGCGAACCAATACCGTTTCATTTATCATTTGCCTACGTTGATTTAATTGAGCGAAATTTATGATTGTGTAATTTAAAAATTGATATAAATAATTCACCCCGAAAATTAGACTTTTAATCTAACACCGGGGTGATTTTTCTTTATGTTGAGTTGTCAATTTAA
>NZ_JAFENV010000053.1:0-11472 GCF_016892225.1 Staphylococcus sp. GDY8P47P
ATCAGTGATATTGATATAACCACCCAAATCTGTAAAAGTAATTTTCCCCTCCTTAGTAGTAGGTGGGTTTTCTTTACTCCAACCATCATTTTTAGTTAGTTTGCATTGCTTACGTTCAAAAATTGTATCTTTGTTCAATTTATTGACCATAGTTTACTCTTCTCCTTTGCTATATAAGCATTAAATTTGTGTTGCTAAATACATATTAAAGGAGAATTAAACGCAAATAAGGAGGTCGTCCATAAACAAAAAAAATGGACGACCTCCTTTGGTAGTGCTATTCAAATTTTAAATTGTCTAAGGTTTCACTTAGAGTTTTTGCGATAGACCAACTAGATAAATCATTGACTTGTTTACTGACGATTTCGTCTTTAATTTGAGTAGATTTTATTTCTTCAAATAAGTGGAAAGCGTTCGTTAATTCGGTAATGTTTATTTTTGAAAGTGGCTCAATATCTTCATTAAGTGAATATTTATCTAATAAAAGATGAATTCGATACAAGTCATTTAAGAAGCTCTCTACTTGATTTGGACTCATACCATCATCAATATAAGATTGGCGATTAGTATAAAATAGGTTAGAAAATTTAGATAATGACAAATAAAATTCTTTATAAATATGGAAAAACTTGTCGTTTGATATTAATGGCTTGGAGCTATTTATTATATTGTCTAGACGTGATTCAAAATTTTGTAAATCAAAAGTACTGTTTTTATATTGATTTATAGTATTAATAATTCTTTGATAGTTAGAAAATAAGTCATTTTCAATACCGAGAAAGTATCCATTAACATTGAATGGATATTTTACAATTTCTTTTTTTCTTAATTTTTCACGGATTTTCGATTCATCAGTTTGTATATCATCAGTCACAATTTTATGATTGATTCTTTTATTCAAACTTGGAAGGTAAAGTTTGTTTAATATATCAATAATGAAAAAATCTAATAATTTGTTATCAGTAGGTTCGCTATAATCATCTATACTTGGTTCGTTTGATATATATCTAGCTACTTCATAATTTACATTCGAATACATGGAATCGTCAGGTTCTACTTGGTTGTATATAATAAAATTTTCGGGATTGTTTTCTTTATTATATTGATGAACTTTATATAGTTGTTTGAAATTGAAATCATTATCAAATGTCATATTATCTTCCATTAATGTTTCAAACAGTAACTCGTCAATTCTATGTGCTAATTTTCTATATAATTTTGAACTCTTATCTAAATCTAGAGAATTTGTATAATTAAAAAATGAAGACAATGCATCATTACACTTTGATTGAGCACTAAGCCATTCTAAAGTAAAAGAATAGTTTTCAGATGCATAAATTTGCGCTTTTAATGCATCGTTTTTAATATTATCAATTGAATCGCTGATATTAGTAATATAGCTAATAAATTGACTATTATTTTTCTTTAATGCCTCCTCTCTTAAATCTATGTCATCAAATTTTTTAGCAGATGTTGGAACAGGAAAGTCCTCAATAGTATTTAGCAAAATTTTAAATAATTCTAATTCAAATAAGTTAAAGCTGTAACCGCTATTGCTTGCTGATGGATTGGATTTGTATCTATTGATATCTAACTTATAAACTCGTTCGAGCTTATCCATACTATTCTTAAACATTTTTTCACTTAAATTACATTCTTTCATTAAATCTTTTCCTGTATAATATTTATAATTTTTATAATCCAAGTTGATTCTCCTTTTTAACGTAATTATGGCTAGATAATATGTACTTTTTCAATATTATAAAGTACAATTAGAATTAAGGATAACAAGAACGTATGTTCTTAACGGAGGGAGATTATATGAAACTTATTTATTTTGATGAAAGTACTGCAAACGACTACTTGAAAATTATCCAAAATGGGAAAGAATCAAAACAAACAGTTGAAACAAAGAAAAATCAAAACCAAACAAGTTTAGGAGGAAAATTTGGAATTGGACCTATGTTTTCTAAAATTTTTGAAAGTCTTTTTTCTGTAGAAGGACATATGGGAGGAAATTTAAATCGTACTTCTGAGAAATATGTTGAAAAAACTTTAACCAATGCAATTTTAAGCGATTTTAAAAATTTAGCAGAAAATGAAGACATAGGTATTACAAAATTTTCTGAGTATAAATTGAGTTATGTTGAGAATTCAATTGCTCATTTTCAAACTATTTCACCATATTTAAGTATGGTAGAGGGAGATATAGTGTTAGATGAAGAAGTGTCAATTAATATTAATAAAATGCATGAGACTTTAAAATTAGGTAAGGGTTATTATGAGATTCTTGCTAAGAAAAACGATAATGAATGTATTGTTAGATTTAATAATAAAGCTTTTGTAAACAATTATAATTTAACTGATTTGTCTCAAATGCAACTCACTTTATATGGCGTAAAAGTTGGATTAATTGATAAAAATCAACTTAATTTTCAAAATGCGATAAATTCACTAGGTTTTAAAAATGAGGTGGTAACTTCTATTTCAGAAGAACCAGTGAATTCTTCTTATAATAATGAACAATCGATATTAGAAATGTACGATATTATATTGGCAGGGGTCGAAGTTGAAAATGAGTTATAAAATTAAGATAGTTATGGGACCTAAGTCATATTTAAATAAATTTCTTGATCAATCATATATAACTTTAGAAGATTACATAATAAAAATCGATTCACTTACTAGGAATTTGGTTGAAAAATTTACAGATAATGATTATGAAGGAATCTTAAAAGATAAAATTATTCTTGCTAAAACTGAATCATATTCTGGAATTACTTCAGCTGCATTAAGCAATTTTATACAAATCGTTAACAAGTCTATTGAATTTGGAAAAGGAATTATTCTACAGAATCCTCCAAAATCTGTTATTAATCAAATTAAAAAACATTTTGGTGAAAATCAATATGTTTTTTGTGAATATGAGTATCCCAAACCAGATTTAGAGGTGTTGTTAAATATTAAAGAGAGGTTAACTGACCAATTATTTGGTCAAGGTTATGCAATAAAGAGAATTTTAGCTTCATTATATAAGTTAACTAAAGAATCTAGAAAACCAATTGTTTTAATGTTATATGGTCCATCAGGTGTCGGTAAGACTGAAATGAGCAAAATTATTAGTGAATGTTTAGGAGGGGAATTATTTAGAAAACAGATGTCAATGAATAAAACCAATTATATGTTTGATTACATATTTGGAAACAATCATGGTGAGCCTAGTTTAGCTAGAGATTTATTAGAGAGGGAGAGCAATATTGTACTATTAGATGAATTTGATAAAGGAGTAAATGAAATAAATAGTGCTTTTTACCAATTGTTTGATGAAGGGATTTTTGAGGATTCTCAATATGAAGTCAGAATGTCGAATTCAATAATTATATGTACTTCAAATTTTAAGGGAGAAGTTCAAATTAGAAGAGAACTAGGTGATCCAATTTATTATAGGTTTGATGATTTTATTGAATTTTCAGAGCTAAATAAAAAAGCTAAAAAAATTATATTAACCAAAATATTAAGTGAAGAATTTATAAAGTTATCAGATAAGGAAAAGTCTTTATTACCTAGTGAAGAAAGTTTATTGGAACAATATGTGATTAAGGTAAATCAATTTACTAATTATAGACATATGCAGAAATTAGTTGAAAATGATATCAATTTAAGGTTAATAAGTACTTTGATGGGTTTTTAGTAACTTGTAAGGATATTTTATTAGGGTGAGTGTGCAATAAGATATTGAATATATAAAGATATGGGTAGACAAAAGAAAGTTCGACTTTTCACATACTTATATGCTACATTTGTTGTAATAATACAACGTGTTAGGAATGTGAAACATGGAAATGAATCGTTTTGATATTTATAGAGAGCTATGGACAAAATCCCGTACCGCATTTGCTGAGGAACATAATATAGAGTTTAATGATTTGAAACAGATAATTGAAATCCATAAGATTCCCTTGCCCAATTCTAAGTATTTGTATGATTATAGAAGAGGTATTATTGGTCGACTAGAACCTATAGAAGGTGAAGATTATTTAATTAAAATTGATGAGAAACTGAGCGAAAAAGCTAAAATAACAAATAAATGGTCATACTTTGACGATGATAAAAAAGAAGAAATTTACAATGTATATACAGACTTGAAGATACCAGATAAGGTTAAGAGTCATCATAAAATCGTCACTAACCATAAAAACTATCTTGTATCTGAAAGAAAAAGGCAAAAGGAATCGGAAATGAATCCCTGGGGTTATTATCGCTCAGAGCCACATAAAGTTTTGAATGCATCTCATGTATCAAAAGAAGCATTATCAGACTTTTATAGGTTTTGTGATATTTTATTTAAAGCAATCGAATGTTTAAATTTTAAGGTTAGTGTTGATGAAGAATATATTTGTATTCATATACCTCGTAGAGACAAACAAGTGAAAAAAAGTGACTTGATGTACCTAAAGTTGAATGTATTCCATATAAAATTAAGGTTTAAAGAAAAGAGTCAAAAGAGATGCTGATCGTTATTCTTCTTATGATTATCTCAATACTGGTTATTTCAAGGTTGAACTCGTTGGAGTCTATCCTTGGAGTAATAACGTCTACGGTATTAATCGAGACTATCCTGGTACAGATGACCATAACACACTGATTGAGAATATTTGAATTACCACAGTTATTGAATGATTCAGAGCTTGAATACATTGAAAAGCAGAACGAAGAGGAGCGCAAAGTATAGAAGCTGAACAATTAAGAAAAAGTAGGGAATTGGAATTTAATAATATTAAAACACTAATCAGTGAGTACAAGTTACATAAAGAAATGAAAGCGTTAACCGAGTATATTAATGAGTATAAGCTAAAGAATGCAACAATTGAAGAGATGATGTGGTATAAGGAGGCACTTACTTGGTTGAAAGACTCTAGTAAAGTTGAGAAAGCACTAGGAGATAGAAACCATGATCAAATAGTAAAATATTTACTAAATGAAATGAAAGAAAGCGATGTTGATTTCCATGACCCATCGAGTTATAGATGGTGGTGAGTCAGTAATCATTGATTCATAGTTAAATAAGACTCATAGAACAGAATACTTTTAACAGTTAATGGAATTGGTGCTTCATATAAATAGCTAAAAAGGATGTTTATAGGTGTGACGGGCTTATATGTCTTAATATAATAAATGCTTCTTTTTATTATTAAGTAGTTCAGTTTTGGAGTACAAAATGACAAAATGTACTTCAAAATGGACTACTTTTTTCATTTTAACTTACATACCAAATTACATACAAAATGATTTATAAAATGCAATTGAAAATGATAATTGAATGAAAATTTGTGATTTTGTGGTATTATGATAATATAACTTATAGAAAAAATTGCTTATTCAACTAACGGGCAGGATAATGAGAAAAGGTTTTTTGATAGAAATAAGAAATTAGATGGTAAATTAGTTAAAAAGGCTGTGTTATAAATGAAAGTTTCTTTGATTGCTGCGATGGATAAGAATAGAGTGATTGGCAAAGAGAATGACATTCCTTGGAGGATTCCCAAGGACTGGGAATATGTTAAAAATACTACAAAGGGACATCCGATAATATTAGGTAGGAAGAACCTTGAATCAATCGGAAGAGCCTTACCTGACAGAAGAAATATTATTCTGACGAGAGATAAGGGGTTTACCTTTAATGGTTGTGAAATTGTTCATTCAATAGAAGATGTTTTTGAGTTATGTAAAAACGAAGAAGAAATTTTTATTTTCGGAGGAGAACAGATTTATAATTTGTTTTTCCCTTATGTTGAGAAAATGTACATCACAAAAATACATCATGAATTCGAAGGAGATACTTTTTTTCCAGAAGTGAATTATGAGGAATGGAATGAGGTATTTGCCCAAAAAGGGATAAAGAATGATAAAAATCCGTATAACTACTATTTTCATGTATATGAAAGAAAAAACTTATTGAGTTAACGGGTGCGTTAATTGAAGAAGAACAGTAAAGATAAAGCACAAGAGCTTGGGATTACTCCAAGCTCTTTTTGTCATTTGAAATAAATTATATCTTTCCAATCAAATTGTTTATCTGTAATCCCTAATCTTTGAGCAGGTGTCAAAACCTTTTTATCCGCTGATTTAAAAGGGCGACAAAAGTTGTAGTAAGTTCTTAGAATTGTAATCGCAAATTGAGCATACTTCGGATTGAAGTTAGCGTAAATATAGCTCTTCTTATCACCACGAGCTGTTGTTAATGGTCTTTCAAGAGATGATATATAACGTCTTATCTGTTGAATAAAGCTATTGGTCGAATGGTCATTAACATTTAATAGCATCTTTGCGATTTCGTTTGGTTCCAGAGCAGATAAATCCGTTCTACAATCAACTGAATAAAATCCTTTATCCTTAGTGGCTAATGGATGTTTGATAGGGTTATCGGCATATTTGCGATATCTTTCTCCATCTTTACTAATAGCCTCTTCGTGGAATTGATGACTTGTTAGTAATTCAGTTAGATAATGAGATGCCAAAGTCCGTAGAAACTTTGTTTTGAATCCTCTGATATCTCCCCAATCGAGCAGTTCTGCTTTTGCTTGTCCGAATTCTTTTAAGCATTGTTTTCTGCTTTTCGTCTTGTTAACTTGGCAAATAAAATGATGTGCATCGCTCAACCTTAATTCTTTCGTGAATACTCTATAAAAGGCGTTTCTAATAGAGAAGTCATCATCACTAATCATTCGCCATTCGTCGGCATTAACCATTTGTTTAATTAACCAATAGTGAGCAGTTGTAGTATAAGGAGCATCAACATTTAAACCATCGACAAATCTACTCCTATTAGTAATTTTCCCTAATTCGTGAAGATAAGCATTCCTATTTTCGCTATCGTTAGCGGATGGTTCTTGTGGATAATAAGACCAATCTAACCTATCATTTTTACGACTAAAAGTATTGAGATGGTCTTCTTTGAATTTTCTTGTATCTTCATTTAATTCATCCATTGAAATATTCCAATCATAGGCAACATCAGAACGGAACACATATCTTGATAAGACCTCAGCAGATACAACTATATACGTTTGCATATTAAGGTCTTCAAACCCCGTATATTTCTTTGAACCTTGTCCTTTCTTACGGACGTTATTTAGGTAGTAGTGCATCTTGTCCGTATTAAGCCACATCTCGTTAAATTTCTTTGTTTGAAGGGGTTGTGTCTCATATCGTTCTAAAAACTCCAAACAACGCCTATACAGCCACTCCAGCTTATGATAGTAGGTTCCAACTCCAATTCCTAAAATATCACAAGTACGACTGACTGAAACCCTTCCAACAACCATCTTAGCGAACATTGGAAGAATGGTGTTCTTTTGTTGGTGATAAGTAGTGGTTTCTTCTCTTTTTGGTAGAACATTAGTGAACTTCTTACACGCCTTACATTGATAGCGTTGAGATTTGCCCCTACTTTTCCCCCTTTTGTAAAATTGCTTCGGCTCATTGAATGGGGTTGATTCTTCTTCCGAGCAGCCTTCTTTATGAAATTGATAATCTGGCTCAACATCTTGGATGCTATTGATTTCTATAAGGCGTTTAATTTCTTCAACAACAGACCAATTAGATAAAGGGGTTACTGTACAGTTTTGCGATACACCTCTGCCAATAGGATTGTCATTGCAGTACATACCTTTATGACCTTTATCTTTGGAACTACCAGTCATTTTATATCGACTTGGTTTCCCTTTTACATCTTTGAATTTGTGCTGTTCTTTCCCAAAATTACAACAAAACGGATTGATGCAGTAATTATATTGAATGGGATATTCAGAACCGTTCCATTTAAAAGACGTTGGCAAGAACAACATTTTGTTATACCTTGTTGCAAATCGTTTTGGAGTTAATAAATCATATTGTTTAGCCCTATCTTTTAATTCTTCGTTTGAAATCGGAATTTTAACATCTACAATTTCATCTTCCTTCGTGGCTAATCTTTTAAGCTTGGTCATTGTCTATCAACCCACTCTATCTTTGATACCCATTTTTTCAACAATCCGCTTATTACTTCGCTTGTTGGCAATCCATTCAATAAACTTCTTATCGTCTAAAATGTTCAATAAGAATTCATCCACTGCTTCGCTTTCAGTACGCTCTGCATATTCAGCGTATTGCTTAACTATCACCCTTACTTGCTCTGATATTTCCCAATCCACAGACTTAGCGTTCTTATTTTTTGGCTCAAGAAATTGCATAGGAAAATGCACCCCTTTTTGCTTAGTAAATTGTAACCATTTTAACACACCAATTTGCATTCCTACAATAATTATTTCACGTTCGCATTTTTATATACATTTTAACTTACATTTTGTGGTGTAAATTAACAACAAACGTTGATTTAACAATAAAAAACGAGTATCAAATTCAGTTGCAATTTGATACTCATTTAGGTTTACATTTTCACTTTTTGTACTCCAAAACTGAACTACTTATTTTATTATTAGTATTTCTATAAAGTATGCCACTGCAAGTGTTTGTGCATCTTACTCACCATGTTTTCGGGCTGCTAGTGAAATTTCTCTTATTTCGATATCTCAAATGACAATTGTATATGGTACCTTTTAATTTGAGATTGTCTAATTTAATGATTTTGACTAGGTATGTAACCAAAATGGTATGATATATTATTTTCATGAATTATTAGAGTTATCGGCAAAGAATTCCGAAATCAACTTGAAAAACTGTTTTGGGGATTCCATATTAGCTAAATGTGCTGCTTTAGGTATTGTGCAATTTTTTATATGAGGAATTTCATTACTCATTAGTTCAGATATATCTTGAAAATCTTGAACATCATACTCACCATTAATAATTAATACAGGGACTTGAATATTTTTTATCTGTAAGATATTATCCTTCGTTTCTATTTCCTCGCAAGAATAATCTAATTCGGGTTTAGTTAAAAATTCCGTCTGCATATCAACAACTAATTGCTTCACATCTGTATTGATAAGTTCTGGAGACCTATTTCTTAGTATCCAAGTTTTATAGTTAAACAGTGCTATTTCTTCTATTTTACCTTCTTGTAATAGTTTTTCTTCTTCTTCTTCATATTCTTGTAGGAAAGACGAATCTTCCCACCCACCTAAAGCTGGAGACAAAAGTGCTAAGCTCAGACACTTTTCTGAGTGGTCTAGATAAAAATCAATAGCTATTTTCCCACCAAATGAAGCTGCTAAAATATGAGTGTGATTGATATCTAGATGTGTAAGTATTTCATTAATAATATTACTATAAGAGTAATTTCCTCCTGTGAAATCACTTAAGCCGAATCCAGGAAGGTCAAGCCTAACTACTCGATATTTTTCTGATAATAAGTGGAATTCATTATCCCACATACGTGAATCTGCAATTCCAGCATGAAGTACTAATATATTCTCACCATTACCTTTTGATTCAAAATAAATATTAGCCCCCGTAGCATTAAAGATTCCTTTAGTTTCATTTGTTTGCATAATCTACTAACCTGCCTTATAAAAGTTATTTAGTTAAGTGTAGCTAATTTATAGTTTTATTATACTATAAGCTAAAGTATAGTAAACTTTCAGTGTTAATCGTAGCTGTGATTTCTTTAGTATTGGCGCTTATGATCCCAGGATTAGTAGATCTTATGGTAACAGGTACTGCAATGTCAGTTTCAGGCTTACTTGCGCCAGTGATGTTCGGTCTATTTTGGAAAAAACCTACGAAGCTTGCAGGTAACATTGCAATGTGGAGTGGGCTTGGTTCAGCAGTGATATGGCAAATACTAGGTCATCCGTTTGGTCTACATCCAATCTTAATTGGGTTGCCACTATCAATAATTATGTTATTACTTGTAACATTCTTTGGTAAAAAAGATTACGCAACAGTTTAAGCAAACAGTTCACCAAAAACTTTATAAAAAATAACAAAATCTCACTCATCTTATTTGATGAGTGAGATTTTTATTATAAGCTAATTGTGTTTTTTATCTCATATACTTTTATATTAGATTATATCTCAAGTTATTCCTCTGATATTTTAACCACTTGTTTACCGAAGTTTTCACCAGAAAATAGTTTTCTAAATGCATTAGGCAATTGATCAAAACCTTCATCGATTGTTACTTGTGATTTTATTTTATCTTCAGCTACCCATTTGGCAAGTTGTTCGCTTGCTTCTTTAAAATGCTCTGCAAACTGTCCTACTACAAAACCTTGCATTAGGGCTTGGCTTTTAACTAGTGTTTCCTGAATTCTTGGTCCCATTTCAGTTTGCGTATTATTGTAAGTTGAGATTGCACCACAAACAGGTACACGTGCAAATGTATTTAAATGTTTGAAAACTTCATCTGATAATTTTCCACCGACGTTTTCGTAATATACATCAATACCATTTGGTACAGATGCGGCAAGTTGTGCTTCAAAATCATCGCCTTTATAATCAACAGCCGCATCAAAGCCTAATGTGTCTGTTAAATATTGTGTTTTTTCTTTTCCACCGGCAATGCCAACTACTTTTGCGCCTTTTATTTTAGCAATTTGTCCTACTACAGACCCTACAGCGCCGGAAGCAGCAGATACAACAACTGTTTCTCCTGCTTTTGGTTTACCTATTTCCAACAAACCAGTATATGCTGTCATACCTGGCATTCCTAAAATGCTTAAGTATAAATGTAGAGGAACTTCTGTGGAAGGTATTTTAGTCACTTGATTAGCATCAGTAGTGATTATTCTTTGCCAAGGTAAGACACCCGTAACATAATCTCCTTCTTCCAAGTATTCTACTTCGGATTTTATAACTTTCGCTAAAACATGCCCATCAATTGGTTTGCCGATTTCATAAGGTTTAACGTAACTTTTTGAATCATTCATTCTTCCGCGCATATAAGGATCCACAGAAATATAAATAGATTTTAATTGTACTTCACCCGTACTAGGTTCTGCTGTTTGGATTGCTTCGTATTTAAAAGTGTCATCTTTAGGTAATCCTTCTGGTCTTTCGTTTAATACAATTTGTTCATTTTGCATAATAATCCTCCGTTTTACTGTTTTTTAATTAGTGTTTAAACTGACTTGCTTAAATAAAATTATTTCTTGTAATAATGATTGCTATTGAAGTATAAAAATCAAAGCTTTTTAATTGTTTTTCCTCCTCTTGTGTGGTTATATAATAATATAACAGTTAAACCTTAGTTTAAGAGAAGGGATGTGCTTACATTGGAAAAATTTTATATTGATCAAGTAGCAAGCATATGTGATATAAGTAAAAGTAAATTAAGATTTTATGAAAAAAAGGAGATATTAAAATTTATAGAAAGAGACACTAATAATAAAAGGCTCTATAGTAAAGATGATATTGAAATGATAAAATTCATAAAATGTTTAAGTAATTTGAATATGAGTTTAAAAGAAATCAAAAAAAATACAGGTATGCTATATGATAATGAAATAGATATGTTGAGTTGTCAATTTA
>NZ_JAFENV010000054.1:0-803 GCF_016892225.1 Staphylococcus sp. GDY8P47P
TACTGCTTGATGATATAGGTTTTGATTGTTGCTGTAATGATTGCGTTTGTTCTCTGAACGTTTCTGCATCAATTTTGCCTTGGGCTAATTTTTCTATGAGCTGCTCGTGATTGAGTGTAGTTTTAGTTTCTACATCTCTTTGTCTTTTGAGTCGTTGTTGAATAGTATGGTTTATTTTTGAATAGAGCTGTTGATTTTGAAAGAAGTCCTGACAAATCGCTAAAACACTTGTTTCTAATTCTTGTGCGTTGATTCCTTTAAATTCACAAACAAAGCGAGCATTATTCATATTTTGCGGACAGACATAGTAACGCAATGAATAATCTGGTTTGCGGACAGTCATGTTTGTGAGTGTCGAATGACAATAGGGACATTTGATTTTTTGTTTGAGTTGATTTTCTGACGGCTTACGTTTGACTTGTTTCTGAGTTCGGGTAACTTGAGCTTCTTCGTATATCGTTGTACTGACAATAGCTGGGAACATGTTTTCATATTGTCCGTATTGATTGATAACACGGCCACAGTAATTAGGGTTAAGGATAATATTACGCACTTGATAGGGCTTGCGATTAATGAATTTATTATCAGCTTCTAAGTATTGCGCAATTTTTTTATAACCATAACCTTGAAGGTAATAATTGAACACAGCTTTTATTGTTGGTGCTTTTACTGTGTCTATTGTGAAAGTACCATTATGATAGTGATACCCAAAGGGTGCATGTGTTGTAATCATTTTACCTTGTTTATCTTTTTCTTTGATTCCATTTTTGACTTGTTCGCCTATATTATCAGATTCTATTTCG
>NZ_JAFENV010000055.1:0-6525 GCF_016892225.1 Staphylococcus sp. GDY8P47P
ATTCAACTTTGCAACAGAACCAAAATAGTTATTCAAAAATGAAGCTAGAGTTACATGACCAAACACTTGCACTTACAGGAGAAGTTGAGAAAGAAGCTTTAGTTTCAAAAAACAAAATGAACTTAAAATATTTTAAGACAGAATTTGTTAATAAAAATGAATTTCCAGATGAATCACTTGAGTATGAATTGCTGAAATTCATTACCCCACTAGTTGAACTTGAATTTTCAATAGATATCACAAATCCCAAGGTTCAAATTGTATTAAGTGAAAGTCAATTAGACTCTTTGATTAAAAACAATAACCTTAAAAGAAATTCAACTGTATTCATACACCCTGATGTTTTTTTTGACACGAAACAAAACAAGATCATTAAAGATTTAAAGATAACTATTCAAGAAATCCCAGATTACTTTTTTGGTAAGGAGCTATGGAGTAGATGATAAAATTAAAAGAATTTCAGCAAAATGCAGTAAATAAGTTATTAGAATTCACAGCACCTGAATATAAAGTTAATGAACTAACAATAAAGGCCCCTACCGGAGCTGGAAAAACTATCATACTTCTGTCATGGATTGAAGAGTATATAAAATCAACGGCAGATGATGTAGCATTTATTTGGTTCACTCCTGGTGCAGGCGAACTGGAAGAACAGTCAAAGGACAAAGCTAATAATTTTTCAAGTATTCAGGCACAATCTGTTGATGACGCATTAAATAATGGCTTTGGTATCGGTTCAGCAACCTTTATCAACTATGAACGAGTGGTCGGGAAAAAATCTAAAGCAATGTTAACAGACAGTGAACACGATAACCTAGTTGATAAAAGGTAGCGTCAAGAATCTTGTGTAAATGAAATGCCTTCGTACATATAATATGTAACTAACTCAAATAAATGATGCTTCCAAGGTGTCCTGGAGTCCTTTAAAGCCTCGGTGGATCCGCTTCAGAGACTTCTCGTTATAAGCATTAAACTGAGAAACCAGGAATCGATCCAGTGAATCTTCCGTTGGAAATTGTTCTTTGCGGTGGGTGGTGCGCTTGAGATGCTTGTTAAAGTTCTCAATCAAGTTAGTGGAGTAGAGTGATTGCCGAATGGCTGGTGGAAAGTCCATGAAAGTGAGCAGATTCGGCATTTTAAGCAGATCTTTGATTAACTTGGGATAGGTACGATGCCAGTTGTTGGCGAACTCATTCAGTTTCAGTTCGGCTGCTTCACGATTGGCAGCCCAATGAACTTGTTTAAAGTCATTGATCACGGCCTTACGGTCTTTCACCCGAACTTTGTTTATCAAATTACGCCCAACATGAACCAGGCAACGTTGTCGTTTAGCTTTGGGAAAATGCCGATTTAAACCTTCATCCAAACCAACTAACCCATCGGCCACAAACAACAGCACATCTTTGACACCTTGCTTAATCAGGGTTCCCAGTAATTCAGTCCAGATCCCAGTTGATTCCGTCGGCGCCACTTGGTAGTTCAGCACTTCTTTCGTACCATCTGGACGAATGCCAATCGCAATATGAACTGCTTCTTTTTGAACGGTATCCCGCTTTAACGGCAAGTAAGTGGCATCTAAGAAGATAGCCGCATATTGTGAAGCCAGTCGACGTTGCTGGAAAGCTTGAACCTGTTCATTGACGGCTTTAGTCATGTTGGAAACCGTGGCTTTGGAGTAGTGAGCACCGTACATATTCTCAATGAGTTCGGCAATTTCAGCAGTGGTAATTCCCTTGGTATACAACTGAATAACCGTTGTTTCTAAATTATCACTGTGCCGACCGTAGGCTGGCAAGGTATGATTTTCAAACCGGCCATTGCGATCTCGAGGAATGGTTAAGTTAAGTTGGCCGTACTTCGTATCAAACGAGCGCTCATAACTGCCGTTGCGGTTATTACCAGTGTTAATCCCAGCGTATGAGTAGCGTTCGTAACCCAAAAACTCTGCCAATTCAGTTTGAAGCAGCTGGTTGATGGCGATTTCAAGGTGGTGACGAAAAACTTCGTCCAAATCTTGTTTTTGGGCTAGTGCAGCGATAATTTCTGTGGTAAGTTCATTCATGGGGAATGCCTCCTGTGATGTTTTCTGTGGTTACTAAATATCATAAGGGAAGGCATTCCCTATTTCTATACAATTTAGAAATCTTTTGTGCGTTTACACAAGATATTTTACGCTCTCCAATCCCAAGAAGCCATTGATAAACGAAATGAGAAATTGACCCATTATTTGACGGAAGAATTGCAGGTATTAAATGAAGAAATGATTCGTAAGGATATTCCTACTAGTTCTAGTGTGAACGATATACAGGTGTGGCAGGTTTCTCAAGTGAATGAGAACACCTTTGAGGTACTGTTTTCTGTTGAACAAGTTATTACCGAAGACAAAGACAAGGAAACTATATCGTCTAGCTTTCATGTGGTTGTCCATATAGATGAATCAGATAATATGGTTATTATCAAAAATCCGACAATGAGTAAGAAACCTCAAAAATCGGACTACCAACCCAAACAGCTAGAAAGTGACCATACAGTAGATACAGAAACGATGGACGAAATCATTAGCTTTTTAGAAACGTTCTTCCAGCTCTATCCTACCGCCACAGAAAAAGAATTGACTTACTATGTAAGTAATCATGTGTTACCTATGATTAACAAGGAATATGTTTTCGAGGAATTGGTGAATCCTATCTTTACCAGAAAAGATAACCAAGTAATCGTGAATGTCGCTGTGAAATATTTAGATCAAGAAACAAAGGCAACCCAAATCTCGCAATTTGAGTTGATATTAGAAAAACAAGATAATTGGAAGATTGTAAAATAACAAATATTGGTACATGATTACAGATACTTTGTAATCATGTACTCTTTTTGATAAAAAATTGGAGATTCCTTTACAAATATGCTCTTACGTGCTATTATTTAAGTGACTATTTAAAAGGAGTTAATAAATATGCGGCAAGGTATTCTTAAATAAACTGTCAATTTGATAGCAGGAACAAATAATTAGATGTCCTTTTTTAGGAGGGCTTAGTTTTTTGTACCCAGTTTAAGAATACCTTTATCATGTGATTCTAAAGTATCCAGAGAATATCTGTATGCTTTGTATACCTATGGTTATGCATAAAAATCCCAGTGATANNTATCACTGGGATTTTTATGCACTTTTGGGTTTTTGAATGGAGGAAAATCACATGAAAATTATTAATATTGGAGTTTTAGCTCATGTTGATGCAGGAAAAACTACCTTAACAGAAAGCTTATTATATAACAGTGGAGCGATTACAGAATTAGGAAGCGTGGACAAAGGTACAACGAGGACGGATAATACGCTTTTAGAACGTCAGAGAGGAATTACAATTCAGACAGGAATAACCTCTTTTCAGTGGGAAAATACGAAGGTGAACATCATAGACACGCCAGGACATATGGATTTCTTAGCAGAAGTATATCGTTCATTATCAGTTTTAGATGGGGCAATTCTACTGATTTCTGCAAAAGATGGCGTACAAGCACAAACTCGTATATTATTTCATGCACTTAGGAAAATGGGGATTCCCACAATCTTTTTTATCAATAAGATTGACCAAAATGGAATTGATTTATCAACGGTTTATCAGGATATTAAAGAGAAACTTTCTGCCGAAATTGTAATCAAACAGAAGGTAGAACTGTATCCTAATATGTGTGTGACGAACTTTACCGAATCTGAACAATGGGATACGGTAATAGAGGGAAACGATGACCTTTTAGAGAAATATATGTCCGGTAAATCATTAGAAGCATTGGAACTCGAACAAGAGGAAAGCATAAGATTTCATAATTGTTCCCTGTTCCCTGTTTATCACGGAAGTGCAAAAAACAATATAGGGATTGATAACCTTATAGAAGTGATTACGAATAAATTTTATTCATCAACACATCGAGGTCCGTCTGAACTTTGCGGAAATGTTTTCAAAATTGAATATACAAAAAAAAGACAACGTCTTGCATATATACGCCTTTATAGTGGAGTACTACATTTACGAGATTCGGTTAGAGTATCAGAAAAAGAAAAAATAAAAGTTACAGAAATGTATACTTCAATAAATGGTGAATTATGTAAGATTGATAGAGCTTATTCTGGAGAAATTGTTATTTTGCAAAATGAGTTTTTGAAGTTAAATAGTGTTCTTGGAGATACAAAACTATTGCCACAGAGAAAAAAGATTGAAAATCCGCACCCTCTACTACAAACAACTGTTGAACCGAGTAAACCTGAACAGAGAGAAATGTTGCTTGATGCCCTTTTGGAAATCTCAGATAGTGATCCGCTTCTACGATATTACGTGGATTCTACGACACATGAAATTATACTTTCTTTCTTAGGGAAAGTACAAATGGAAGTGATTAGTGCACTGTTGCAAGAAAAGTATCATGTGGAGATAGAACTAAAAGAGCCTACAGTCATTTATATGGAGAGACCGTTAAAAAATGCAGAATATACCATTCACATCGAAGTGCCGCCAAATCCTTTCTGGGCTTCCATTGGTTTATCTGTATCACCGCTTCCGTTGGGAAGTGGAATGCAGTATGAGAGCTCGGTTTCTCTTGGATACTTAAATCAATCATTTCAAAATGCAGTTATGGAAGGGATACGCTATGGTTGCGAACAAGGATTATATGGTTGGAATGTGACGGATTGTAAAATCTGTTTTAAGTATGGCTTATACTATAGCCCTGTTAGTACCCCAGCAGATTTTCGGATGCTTGCTCCTATTGTATTGGAACAAGTCTTAAAAAAAGCTGGAACAGAATTGTTAGAGCCATATCTTAGTTTTAAAATTTATGCGCCACAGGAATATCTTTCACGAGCATACAACGATGCTCCTAAATATTGTGCGAACATCGTAGACACTCAATTGAAAAATAATGAGGTCATTCTTAGTGGAGAAATCCCTGCTCGGTGTATTCAAGAATATCGTAGTGATTTAACTTTCTTTACAAATGGACGTAGTGTTTGTTTAACAGAGTTAAAAGGGTACCATGTTACTACCGGTGAACCTGTTTGCCAGCCCCGTCGTCCAAATAGTCGGATAGATAAAGTACGATATATGTTCAATAAAATAACTTAGTGTATTTTATGTTGTTATATAAATATGGTTTCTTGTTAAATAAGATGAAATATTTTTTAATAAAGATTTGAATTAATCCGAACGCTGTTCGGACAAAAAAGATCAGCTTCCTTTAAAATGGTGTTTACCACAAACCCATCTTTTAGGAGCTGATCTTTTGTCTAGTATAACCTATTCCGAACGAATTAAAATCGAAACCTTTTGTGAACTAGGGCTGTCCAATATCCAAATGGGCGTTCGGATTAATTTTAAAATCTACCATAAGTCTACCGATTTTTTAATATTATTTTATTCATCAATTTCCGGCGCCGACCCAAGCTCTGCCTGAATCATCCAGATTTTCTTCTCAATTGCGGTTTTGAGACCAATGAAAATATCTTGGGTACTGAAGTCTTTTTCAACATCGGATACTTCAATGCCGTGTTGGTAAAGGTCTTCCAAGTAACGATAGCCATCAACTAAGTGTGCGAGGCGTTCTGGGGTTGTTTTGTCCCATTCACCAGGCCAGTCTTGAATCTTAGTGTTTTCGGCCATTTCTTTTAAGGTGGAGTAAGGACTGCCATCAAGCGCAATCAGCCGTTCAGAAATGACATCGAGTTGGCTGTCAATTTCTTCCATGAACTCATCCATCAAGGGGTGCAACTTCAAAAAGTTGGGTCCACGCATGTACCAATGCGTCTGATGGATAATCATTGACATCTGGCTCAAATCGGCAACGAGTTGATTTAATACTGCTTTGGTTTTCGTATATTTCATTAGATTGGTCTCCTTTCGATATGGTTATTATAACTTAGTGGTAGCTTAATCTGAAACGTTATACACTGGCAAATTAAGTTATTTATAGCCCGTAGAATTAAGTCGTTTTGAAAAGATGGAGACGTTATATGGAAGATTGTAAAATTAATCTACAATTGAATTTTATTTACCTTATGAAGATGTTCAAAACGCGTTAAAGGAAAGTGCGCAAACCCCTTTATACGTAGAAAGGATGAATGGGTAGTGGGTAACAATGAGTGTAAATTAAATAAGGCACAAAAAAGGATGCTTAAGGATAAAGAAATATATAATCATTTCAATTTAGAAAATATTTCCAGTTCCATCAAAACGGAGCTAAACAAGATAGTGCATGACATCGATGACTAATACTTTAACACCAAACAGAAAGGGGCTATGAATATATAGGGTCTATACTAGATAATGGACCCTATTTATTGAAATGGAGTAGTTGTAGGAGAGCTAGAAATCCTCTTATACCAAGGGTTTCTGGCTCTTCTTATCTTTTTACTGCACTTTTATTGCACTTTTTTCATTTCTTTGTTTCGCAAGTAGTCTACAGTAAATTGATTCTTTGGTGAAGTATCATAATTTTGTTTTGCTTCTTTAAAGGAAATGGGGTTCTGTTGCAAAGTTGAAT
>NZ_JAFENV010000056.1:0-2757 GCF_016892225.1 Staphylococcus sp. GDY8P47P
TACACTCAATCACGAGCAGCTAATAGAAAAATTAGCCCAAGGCAAAATTGATGCAGAAACGTTCAGAGAACAAACGCAATCATTACATCAACAATCAAAACCTATATCATCAATCAGTACGTATCAAATTCGAAAAGCTTTCCAAAACATCATTCAACAACGTTTCACACTAAACATGCTGAATCCCTATATTGATGTAATTAGTATTACTAAAAACAAAACCCTTGCGGGGATCTATTTCAAAAATGAACCTCTAAACATTGTCAATCAAACGACGCAATCATCGATTGCTTAATAGATGAAAGGATGAAAAAATATGAATGAAATGAAGAAGAAGAGAATCGGAGCATACATTCGCGTGTCCACAGAGAGACAAGTGGAAGGTTATAGTATAGATGGTCAAATTACACAAATAGAGCAGTTTTGCCAATTTAATGGTTATGACCTCGTTGATATATACGCAGATCGGGGTATTTCTGGAAAATCTATGAATCGCCCTGCACTACAGCGCATGTTACAAGACGCAAAAAATGGAAAGTTAGATTGTGTGATTGTTTATAAAATAAATCGTTTAGCACGTAATACTTCTGACTTACTGACAATCGTCGAAGAACTACATCGTCAAAATGTTGAATTTTTCAGCTTGTCTGAACGCATGGAAGTCAAAAATTCGACAGGTAAATTATTATTAAATATACTTGCAAGTTTTTCCGAATTTGAAAGAAATACAATTTTAGAGAATATTTACAACGGTCAACATCAAAGAGCTTTAGAGGGCTATTATCAAGGCAATCTTCCATTAGGATATAATAACATACCTGATAATAAAAAAGAATTAATGATTAATCAACATGAAGCTAACATCGTTAAATATATCTTTGAATCTTATGCCAAAGGTCATGGCTATCGTAAAATAGCCAATGCACTCAATCATAAAGGTTATGTCACTAAGAAAGGCAATCCATTTAGTATTTCAGCTGTTACTTATATTCTCTCAAACCCATTCTATATTGGTAAAATTCAATTCGCGAAATACAAAGATTGGAATGATAAACGTCGTAAAGGCTTGAATGATAAGCCAGTAATCGCTGAAGGTAAACACACGCCTATTATTAGTCAATCATTATGGGATAAAGTGCAAGCACGTAAGAAACAAGTAAGTGAAAAACCACAAGTCCATGGTAAAGGAACCAATATTTTAACTGGATTAATTTCGTGTCCCCAATGTTCTGCACCTATGGCTGCGAGTAACACCACAAACACACTTAAAGATGGCACTAAAAAACGTATTCGTTACTATTCGTGTAGTAATTTTCGAAATAAAGGCTCAAAGGTATGTTCTGCGAATAGTGTTAGAGCCGATGTCATTGAAAAATATGTTATGGACCAAATACTTGAAATTGTCAAAAGTGATAAAGTTCTCAAACAAGTTGTCGAACATGTCAATCAAGAGAATCAAGTCGATGTAGCTGCACTTAACCATGATATTGCTTATAAACAACAACAATTTGATGAAATTAGCACTAAACTTAAAAATCTAATTCAAACCATCGAAGACAATCCAGACTTAACATCTGCACTCAAACCAACCATTCATCAATATGAAACACAACTGAATGATATCACAAACCAAATTAATCAACTCAAGCACCAACAAAATCAAGAGAAACCATTTTATGATACTAAACAAATCGCTGCTTTATTACAACGAATATTTCAAAATATAGAATCCATGGATAAATCACAGCTCAAAGCTTTGTACCTAACGGTTATTGACCGTATTGACATTCGTAAAGATAAGAATCATAAAAAGCAATTCTTTGTTACACTAAAACTTAATAATGAAATTATTAAACAACTTTTCAATAATAATAATCTAGACGAAGTGCTTCTCAGCACTTCGTCTTTATTTTTGCCACAAACCCTATATCTTACTATTTAGCTAATAGAACTATTGTTTGACAATAATCTTTCCTATCTTCTTTCACTTATTTTATCTAACGATTTTAGAATTCTCTTTATCAATTTCAATAACACTTATCTAATGAAACAGTCATTGTCGTAATTATTTTCATAACTACACGATGCTTATATTGAAATTGCTAAAGAACATCCCACAATGATTTTTTACCGGGAAAGGAATGGGATTTGCAGATTCGAAGAAGCAGAAGGATTGTGCAAGCACAATACCAAAATCCCGTTATTCTTTATAAATAAATAATATATATAAGGAAGCAGAGACCCAATCCTATCATCAATACTTATAAATAATGAGTTGATTGTTCGTCAAAATGAGTGGGATTCCGGGATTTCCTTGTTACACCAACGTTTGTAGCGGGTTTTTATATAGAATTTTCTCTTATTCCCACCGGGATTCGTAATAAATGACAAATCAAATATATATTATCCCAATGATGTATATCAACTACATCACTATCACACTATCTAGGAGGCAATGATATGAAAACAACCACTCAAGAACTCAAACAATATATAACTCGTCTATTCCAACTATCTAACAACGAAACATGGGAATGTGAAGCGTTAGAAGAAGCAGCAGAAAATATACTTCCTACTCGCTTTGTAGACCATACCCCACTTGCGCATCTTACACTTGACACTTATACCTACTATAATAATGAGCTACATGAGCTAAGTATCTATCCATTTCTAATGTATGCTAATAATCAACTCATCAGTATTGGTTATCTAGATCATTTTGATATGGACTTTCTATACCTCACAGATACTAAAAAT
>NZ_JAFENV010000057.1:0-2704 GCF_016892225.1 Staphylococcus sp. GDY8P47P
TACACTCAATCACGAGCAGCTGATAGAAAAATTAGCCCAAGGCAAAATTGATGCAGAAACGTTCAGAGAACAAACGCAATCATTACATCAACAATCAAAACCTATATCATCAATCAGTGCGTATCAAATTCGAAAAGCTTTCCAAAACATCATTCAACAACGTTTCACGCTAAACATGTTATACCCCTATATTGATGAAATTAATATTTCTAAAAATAAAAGGCTCGCTGGCATCTATTTCAAAAACGAACCACTGAATATTGTAAAGCAGACTATGAAATTATCAATTGTATAATTAAAGAAAGGATGGATTATAATGGATAAAATGAAGAAAAAGCTTGTAGGAGGCTACATTCGCGTGTCCACAGAGAGACAAGTAGAGGGTTATAGTATAGAGGGACAAATTACACAAATAGAGCAATATTGCCAATTTAACAGCTATGAACTCGTTGATATATATGCAGATCGGGGTATATCAGGAAAATCTATGAACCGTCCTGAATTACAGCGCATGTTAAATGATGCTAAAAATGGAAAATTAGACTGTGTTATGGTTTATAAAACAAATCGTTTGGCACGTAATACTTCCGATTTACTTACAATCGTCGAAGAACTTCATCGCCAAAATGTTGAATTTTTTAGCTTGTCTGAACGCATGGAAGTCAAAAATTCAACAGGCAAGTTAATGCTCCAGATACTTGCAAGTTTTTCCGAATTTGAAAGAAATACAATTTTAGAGAACATTTACACTGGACAACGTCAAAGAGCTTTAGAGGGCTATTATCAAGGCAATCTTCCATTAGGATATAATAACATACCTGATAATAAAAAAGAATTAATGATTAATCAACATGAAGCCAATATTGTGAAGTATATCTTTGAATCTTACGCTAAAGGTCATGGCTATCGTAAAATTGCCAATGCACTCAATCATAAAGGTTATGTCACTAAGAAGGGTAATCCATTTAGTATTTCAGCTGTTACTTATATTCTCTCAAACCCATTCTATATTGGTAAAATTCAATTCGCAAAATACAAAGATTGGAATGATAAACGACGTAAAGGATTAAACGATAAGCCAGTAATCGCTGAAGGTAAACACACGCCTATTATTAGTCAAGATTTATGGGATAAAGTGCAAGCACGTAAGAAGCAAGTAAGCAAAAAGCCACAGGTACATGGTAAAGGGACAAATCTGTTAACTGGAATAATTGTCTGCGAAAAATGTGGTGCAGCATATGCAGCTTCAAATACAACCAACACACTCAAAGACGGTACTAAAAAACGCATTCGGTATTATTCATGTAGTAACTTTCGTAACAAAGGATCAAAGGTATGTTCAGCCAATAGTGTTAGAGCTGATGTTATCGAAAAGTATGTTATGGATCAAATACTCGAAATAGTCAAAAGTGATAAAGTTATCAAACAAGTTGTCGAACGTGTTAATCAAGAAAATCAAGTCGATGTAGCTGCGCTCAATCATGATATCGCTTATAAACAACAACAATTTGATGAAATTAACACTAAACTTAAAAATCTAGTTCAAACCATCGAAGACAATCCAGACTTAACATCTGCACTCAAACCAACCATTCATCAATATGAAACACAACTCAATGACATTACAAATCAAATGAATCAGCTCAAGCACCAACAAAATCAAGAGAAACCATCTTATGATACGAAACAAATCGCTGCCCTATTACAACGAATATTTCAAAATATAGAATTCATGGATAAATCACAGCTCAAAGCTTTGTACCTAACGGTTATTGACCGTATTGATATTCGTAAAGACGAGAATCATAAAAAACAATTCTATGTCACTCTCAAGCTCAATAATGAAATTATTAAACAACTTTTTAATAATAACAATCTAGACGAAGTGCTCCTCAGCACTTCGTCTTTGTTTTTGCCTCAAACACTCTACTTTCAAATATAATATCTATGTACTGTCCTTTCGTCATTCAATAACACTCATCTAACAAATATATTCAACACGCTAACAAATCATGGCTCAATGTGAAGCTTATATTGATATGACGAAAGAACATCCCAAAACAAAATATAAGTGGGATAGTAACGGGATTGGCTAACTTCATGTAGGAGAAGGATTACGCAAGCGTAATCCCAAAATCCCGTTATTATTTATAAATAAATAATATAAAAAGAAAAAGTAAGTCGTAATAACACCACCAAATCCAAATGATATATAAATATATAGCTATATTTCCCAACAAATGAGCGGGATAACGGGATTTTCTTGTCATATCAATGTTTGTAGCAGTTTTTCATATGGGATTTTCTCTTATTCCCACCGGGATTCGTAATAAATGATAAATCAAATATATATTATCTCAGTGATGTATATGAAATACATCGCTAACACTATCTAGGAGGCAATGATATGAAAACAACCACTCAAGAACTCAAACAATATATAACTCGTCTATTCCAACTATCTAACAATGAAACATGGGAATGTGAAGCGTTAGAAGAAGTAGCAGAAAATATACTTCCTACTCGCTTTGTAGACCATACTCCACTTGCGCATCTTACACTTGAAACTTATACCTACTATAACGATGAACTACATGAGCTAAATATCTATCCATTTCTAATATATGCCAATAACCAACTCATCAGTATTGGTTACCTGGATCATTTTGATATGGACTTTCTCTACCTCACAGATACTAAAAAT
>NZ_JAFENV010000058.1:0-1261 GCF_016892225.1 Staphylococcus sp. GDY8P47P
TCAACTTTGCAACAGAACCGATTAAACTCACATCACGCTTTAAATCGCTTATTTTAGACTTTAAAGACTTGTTTTCTTCAAGCAACTCATTATAATCATTTACATTTTCATTAAATCGCTCTACAAGACCACTATATTTTTCTTTAACTTGCCCATGTTCTTTACTTAATTTTTTATATTCTCTCGCCATATCAGTACTCATGAGATTTCTAACATGCTGTTTTAACCTATCGTTATCTCTCGCAGCAGTCACTAAGTTTTTATAATCACGCTCCGATATAACAACATTTTTGGTTGGTTTCTTTTCTGTTTTCATTATTTCTTTTCCCAAACCAAACATGGACTTTTCACCCGTTGGCACTTCAACACTTTTCATGTGTCGTTTCGCTGGTACTTCTAAATCTGATTTAACTTTATCGCTATAAGCAGTCCATTCATCTTTTTTAACTGCTAAATTTTTTTCTAGAAAATCAATCTCTTTTTCCAAAGTTTGTTTTTTAAATTTAGCTGTCTCAATATGTTTACGGTCAGAGCCACGTTCACCACGCTTCAACTCAAAACCCTGTTTTTTCATATGCTCGGGGAATTTATCTTGTAGCCATAACAGTTCTTGACGATTAAACACATTTTTTCCTTGCAGTTTTCCATCACGCATAGGCACAACACCTAAATGCATGTGAGGGGTTTGCTCATCATTATGAACTGTTGCATAAGCAATATTTTGCTTGCCATATCGTTCGGAAAATAATTTATAACTTTCCTCAAAAAATCGTTTTTGTTCTCCTGGATCCAGTTGCTCAAAAAAATCTCGGTCAGATGTTACTAGCAACTCATTTACAAGAACAGCATCTTTCCTCGTTTTTCTTGTACCTGTTTTTTGTGATTCAATAATTTCTTTGACACGTTCGTTGTAATCAATATTTTTATCATTTTTCAAATCATAATTTTCACGTGTTCGCTCATGGTCAATATCATCATTCGTTCTACTTTTTCGCTCTCTTTGATTATGAAATTGCATGCCTTTTAGTCCAGCTGATTTCACTTTTTGCATTCTACAAACTGCATAACTCATATGTAAATCGCTCCTTTTTAGGTGGCACAAATGTGAGGCATTTTCGCTCTTTCCGGCAACCACTTCCAAGTAAAGTATAATCACACTATACTTTATATTCATACAGTGTGTGCTCTGCGAGGCTGTCTGCAGTGCCGACCAAAACCATAAAAACTATATGACCTTTCTTTTTTTTACGAGAAAAAAGAA
>NZ_JAFENV010000059.1:0-814 GCF_016892225.1 Staphylococcus sp. GDY8P47P
CAATTATACGGACTTTATCCAAATAATGGCCAAAAAGTAGAAGAACAAGACCAAGAAATTCGTGATCAAATTCAATCTACAAAAGATAGTATTGAGAATAGCAATGATGATACAAATTCAAAAATTGCAGAATTACAAAATAAAGTTGATAGCCTAAAACAACAAGCAGATACAGACAAATTAAATAAAGTTGCAGAAGATTATCAGAACACAATTAATAATTTGAAAGACGCAAAAACCCAACAAGATAATGGTAACAATGAAAAAATGGAAGAAGAATTAAATAAAGTTAATAATAAGTTAGATGAAATCAAGAATAAAATTTCATCGTGGTTTAATAGTAATAAATAACTTGCTACTACATTGATATAAAGGGTAATGCGTATGGAAAATGAAAAGACACGTAATAAGAAGCCATATATATATGGTTTCTTATTACTAATAATTATCTTAATTGCTTTAATAATTGTATTTGTAGTTAGAAAAACAGATGCCCTAGGACAAATAAATAAATTTGAAGATGCTGTAGAATCTAATGATTCTAAAAAAGTCAGTGAAATTTTATCCGGTAGTGAACGGACTATGTCAGACAAGGAATCAAAAGCGTTTATAAAATATATGGTTCTGTTGCAAAGTAAAAAAATATAGCTAACCACTAATTTATCATGTCAGTGTTCGCTTAACTTGCTAGCATGATGCTAATTTCGTGGCATGGCAAAAATCCGTAGATCTGAAGAGACCTGCGGTTCTTTTTATATAGAGCGTAAATACATTCAATACCTTTTAAAGTATGCTTTGCTGTATTGATACTTTG